>CAVISO010000034.1:0-14125 GCA_963645435.1 Sphaerochaetaceae bacterium
TGCTCTACCGGCTGAGCTACAAGGGCATAATAACAGCACGGAAATATGCAAAATGTAAGTTACCAAAAACCATCGTACTTTGTCAATAACTTCTTATCGTTGTCTGTTTTACCTCATTTTAATTGCTAAAGCTCATTTTTTTTGATATAATCCACCTGTTTTTCTTATTTTCTTTCACACAAAAAGATAAGCATAAACGCTAAATTCTAGAAAATCAAAAGGTCAGCTAAGAAATGCCAGCAAAAAAGAGTTCAGTTGAGAATACAAGAATCTCTCATAGTGTAAGTGCAATTGAAAAAGACTTTGCAGAACACTTGAAATATACACAAGATGCAGATGTTTTCCATACCACCATGGAAGGTAGGTATGAAGCCCTCGCCTTAACTATAAAGGATAGAATTATTCATCAATGGGATATTTCCAGAAAAGTTCAGCAAAACGAGAAGGCAAAAAGAGTTTACTATCTCTCCCTGGAATTCCTCATGGGAAGGGCAATGACCAACAACATAAATAACATGGGACTTCAAGATGAAGTTACCAAGGCTCTGAAAAATTTGGGCTATACCTATGAAGAGCTGGCTGATGTTGAACCAGATGCCGGTCTTGGTAATGGTGGCCTTGGAAGACTTGCAGCCTGTTTCCTGGATTCCTTGGCAACCCTTGAAATTCCTTCTTTTGGATATGGAATTCGTTATAACTATGGAATATTCCGTCAGCAAATCAAGGATGGCTATCAACTTGAGCAACCAGACAACTGGCTCAGATACGGCAACCCTTGGGAGGTTCCAAGAACAGACTTGTGTTATACCGTTCACTTTGGCGGACAGGTCAAGGTTATTAGAGAAAACGGAAGAGATAATTACAAGTGGGTAAATACCGACAAAGTAATTGGAATGGCCTATGACATGCCAATTATTGGTTATGGCGGAAAAACGGTTAATACCCTAAGGCTATGGAGTGCAAAAGCAGTTGAAGATTTCAGCCTTGAGCAGTTCAACAACGGAGACTATACAGAAGCCGTACGCACAAAGATTCAGGCGGAAAATATTAGCCAAGTCCTCTACCCCAACGATACTAGATACATGGGTAAGGTGCTTAGACTCAAACAGCAATACTTCTTTGTTGCCTGTTCTCTTGCAGATATTGTTAGACGTTTTAAGGTCATAAGTGGAAACTGGAAGGAATTTCCAAAATTTGCAGCCATCCAGCTTAACGACACTCATCCTTCAATTGCAATTGCAGAATTGATGAGAATCCTGCTTGACCAGGAGAATCTAGATTGGGATTTAGCGTGGGAAATCACTCAAAAAAGCATGGGCTATACCAACCACACTCTCATGCCAGAAGCACTGGAAAAATGGCCTGTTCCTATGATGGAAAGTCTTCTGCCAAGACATATGCAGCTGATTTATGAAATTAATAGACGCTTCCTTCAAGAGGCCATCAACTTCTTCCCAATGTATACTTCTCAACAAGCAGCAGCAATCCAAAAAGTAAGTATTATTGAAGAATCAAATCCAAAGAATGTCAGGATGGCAAACCTTGCAATTGTTGGTTCTCATTCCATCAATGGAGTAGCCCAATTGCACACTCAACTGTTAAAAAATAGCATGTTCCCTGAGTTTTACGCCATCTTTCCTAATAGGTTTCAGAATAAAACCAACGGAATTACACCCCGCAGATGGCTCTATTCAGCAAACCCAAAACTTTCCAATCTCATCACAGAAGCCATTGGTCCTGAGTGGATTACGAATGCTGACAAACTAAAGGATTTATTACCCTTTGCAGAAGACGCTGCCTTTGCAGAGCAGTTTGCCAAGGTAAAAAAAGAAAACAAGAAAGACGCCGCTAACTTCCTGTTGAAGGATTGTGGAATTGAGGTAAATCCAAACACCGTCTTTGATGTTCAAGTTAAGAGAATCCACGAGTACAAGAGACAGTTACTTAATGCTTTTAATGTTGTTCTCTTATACAGAAGGCTCAAGAATGACAAGAAGTTTGCAAGCAGTTTTACTCCAACCACCTTCCTCTTTGGAGGAAAGAGTGCTCCAGGCTATGAGAACGCAAAAGCCTCCATCAAATTTATCAACGATCTTGCCTCGGTAGTAAATAGAGATGAAGGAACCAACAAACTGTTACAGGTACATTTTATGCCAAACTACAGAGTTACAATGGCGGAAAACATCATCCCGGCAACAAACCTCAGCGAGCAAATTTCTACAGCAGGTCTTGAGGCCTCAGGAACAGGAAACATGAAGTTCATGATGAACGGAGCTCTTACAATTGGAACTCTGGACGGTGCAAACGTTGAGATTTCTGAGGAAGTTGGAAAGGATAACATTTTCATCTTTGGACACACAGAAGATCAGCTTGCCAGCATGAAAAACACCTATAATCCGTATGATTTTATCAACCAGGATGAAGAGATAAAGGAAGTTGTAAATTTACTTAAGGCTAGCTATTTCAATAGCTCAGAACCTGGGGTATATGCAAAATTATTCCATGACATCTTTGATTTAGGCGATCGTTACTTCATTTTTGCAGATTTGAGGATGTATGCTGACCGTCACCAGGAAGCCCTTGATTTGTACAAGAACCACTTCAAGGACTTCAATAGAAAGGCCATTATCAACGTGGCAAAAAGTGGAAGATTCTCCTCCGACAGAACCATCTTGGAATATGCAAATCAGATTTGGGATGTGAAGAGTTGTCCAGTGCCTCTTAATACAGACATTGACACTTCTTTGGAAGATGCAAAGAAACACTAAACTGTAACCGGAGCAAACCATGACCGTCATAATGCTTGCAGCAGGAACCTCCTCTAGGATGGCATCAAGACAAGGAGAAAAAAATAAAATGCTTCTCCCCTACAAGGGAGTACCAATGGTAGTCCATTGTTGTCTTCAGGCATTAAAATACTTGGAAAGTCTTAGTGTGACTGAAACAAAAGAAGTCATTGTTGCAACTGGATACATGCGACAGCAGGTAGAAAAAGTTTTACAACCTTGTCTTGAATATGCAAAAGAAAGGGGCATTGCTTTTACCTTTGCTTACAATGAAAACTACGAGCAGGGGCAATATTCTTCCACCGTTTGCGCCGTGTCTAAAGTAAAAGACGGAGACGATTTTTTTATTAATCTTTCAGATATGCCCTTACTAGGACCGGAGAACTACATGTGCCTTCCACCCTATCTTGAGGGCTATGATGCAGTAAGACCTTTTACCTTGGACTCCAACCAAGAAAAAAAACCAGGACATCCTGTTCTTATGGGACAGCAATTAAGAAAGGCGATTCTTCAGAACCCGGAAATAGGCTCTGTGAACCGCCTCCTAAAAAACTACAACGTCCATGAGTGCCTTTTTGAAGGTTCCTCATGGGTTTTTGATGTGGACAATCCTCAGGTTTATGAAACTCTCTCTATGTGAAGTTCGCCATTTGGTGCAGTGAGTTCAATGGAATCTCCATCACTAAACTTACCATTAAGCATATCCACGGCAAGAGGATTCTCAACATAGGTCTGAATTGCCCTCTTAATAGGTCTTGCCCCATAGTCAGGATCAAAACCAGCATTAGAAACCATCTCAACAACAGAATTGTCCCATTTAAGCTGGAGATTTCTGTTCCCAAGTCTCTGCCCAAGCCGCTTAAGCTGAAGCTCAACAATCCCCTTGATCTGCTCTCTTCCAAGCTGATTGAAGATGATTATTTCATCAATTCTGTTGATGAACTCAGGTTTGAAGGACTGTCTAATGACCTCCATCACCGCCTTGTGACCTTCCTCAACATTTGGGGCTTCCATGAGCTGTTTACTTCCAAGGTTACTAGTCATGATAATGATAGTATTGGTGAAATCCACCAACCTACCCTGACCATCTGTTAGACGACCATCGTCCAGAATCTGAAGAAGCACATTGAAGACATCGGGGTGAGCCTTTTCTATCTCATCAAACAAGACAACCGAATACGGTCTACGGCGCACCACCTCTGTGAGCTGACCGCCTTCGTCATAACCAACATATCCTGGAGGTGCTCCAATGAGCCTAGACACACTGAACTTTTCCATGTACTCCGACATATCAATTCTGGTCAGCGCCTTCTCATCATCAAACAGGAAGGAAGCCAGCACCTTTGCGAGCTCTGTTTTACCAACACCAGTAGGACCAGCAAACAAGAACGAACCAAGCGGTCTATGTTCATCTCCAATACCTGTCTTATTCCTTCTGATAGCATTAGATACCGCAGAAATAGCCTGCTCCTGCCCCAAAACCTTTTCAGAAAGAATCTTCTCCAGATTGATGTACTTTTGCATCTCCGAGCCCTGCATCTTGGACACCGGAATACCAGTCCACGACGACACAATCCTAGCAATATCGTCCTCGTCCACCTCTTCCTTCAACAGCTTGTGGTCGCCCTGAATCTCCACCAGATGTTTACTCATCTGCTCAATCTCATGTTGCAACTCAGGAATCCTTCCGTGCTTGATTTCAGCCGCTTTGGCAAGATCTCCACTTCTTTCAGCCATTGCCTCGTCTGTCCTAAGCTTTTCCAAAGCCGATTTCTTTTCGCGGATTTCCTCAATGGCAGATCTTTCGTTCTCCCATCTAAGATGCATGGCATCCCTGCTGGTCTTTAGTTCAGCCAGCTCGCCGTTTATCTTCTCAAGTCTAGCCTTAGAAGAATCGTCTTCTTCCTTAGACAAAGCCTGCTGCTCAATCTTAAGTTGCAGAATTTTTCGTTCCAGCTTATCCAGTTCAGTAGGTTGACTTTCAATTTCCATCTTCAGCTGGCTAGCCGCTTCATCTATCAAGTCTATAGCCTTATCAGGCAAGAAACGGTTGGTGATGTAACGGTTAGAAAGTACAGCCGCAGAGACCAAAGCATCATCTTTAATACGAACTCCATGGTGGACTTCATAACGGTCTTTCAGACCTCTAAGAATAGCAATAGTGTCCTCTACTGAAGGTTCTGATGCAAAAACAGGCTGAAACCTTCTTTCTAGGGCCTTATCTTTCTCAATGTACTTTCTGTATTCATCCAAAGTTGTAGCACCAATTGCATGAAGCTCACCTCTGGCAAGAGCAGGTTTAATGAGGTTAGAAGCATCTGTTGAACCCTCTGCAGCTCCAGCACCAACAATTGTATGCAGCTCATCAATAAAGAGAATAATCTTACCTTCACTCTTGGTTATCTCATTGACAACCGCCTTAAGCCTTTCTTCAAACTCGCCTCTGAATTTTGCTCCGGCAACAAGAGAGCCAACATCCAAAGATAGCAGTCTCTTATCCTTCAAGGAATCTGGAACATCTCCACTGACAATTCTCTGTGCAAGCCCTTCAACAATTGCTGTCTTACCAACACCAGGTTCACCAATAAGAACAGGGTTATTCTTGGTCTTTCTGGAAAGCACCTGCATAACTCTACGAATCTCTTCATCTCTGCCAATAACAGGATCCATTTTACCCTGCCTTGCCAAAGCAGTCATATCCTTGCAGTATTTTTCCAAAGACTGATACTTGCTTTCAGCATCCTCGTCTGTAACTCTCTGATTTCCTCTTATGCTCTGAAGCGCCTCCATTAAGGCTTCTCTTGTAATGCCATATCTCTTTAACAGTGAACCAACCGCTCCATCATCCTTCAACAGAGCTAAAATAACATGCTCAGTGCTGACATATTCGTCCTTAAACTGGTCAGCCTCACTTTGTGCGTTATTTAACACCTGAAGAAGTTTATTGGAAACTGTCTGATTTACAGCCGTTCCGTAAGCCTTAGGAAGTCTCTCTACCAGATTATGAGCATCAGAAAGTAAATTTTGGAAGTTTACTCCAACCTTGGAAAAGAGCGGCTGTGCAATTCCATCCTGCTGCTGAAGCACAGAAAGAAGCATATGCTCATTTCCAATCTCAGAGTTATTGTAGCGGTTAGCAAGGTTTTCAGCCCCTTGCAAGGCTTCTTTCATTTTTATAGTAAATTTATCAAAATTCATCTTGTACCCCCTGAATTTCTCCCAAGGCTAAATTACGAAAAAAGTCAAAAATCGGCAAGGAAAGACTTGTAATCTTTGACTGTATAACGGGTTTTGGGATATACTGATTTTTGGGACAAAAAAATATAAAAAAATCGGGGTGAAGAAATGCCAAAACAGATTGATCACGAGCAGAGAAAAAAAGAAATTTTGTATGCTGCCTTGGAAGTGTTTGCACAGGAAGGTTATAAAGACACCAACCTTGGGTTAATTGCCTCTGCTTGTGGGCTCTCAAGAACCACCGTTTATCAGTATTTCAAAGATAAGTCTGAGATTTTCTTGTATGCAATAAAGGCTACCACAGACTCAATGCTGGCAAAGTATTCAACTCCAGAATGGGAAAGCATAGAAGATCCTGCTGAAAAGCTGGAAAAAGTCATGCAGGACATTCTTGATACGGCAGACACAATAGAAAGACAAATCAAGAACTTGGTCAAATTCCTCACAGAGGTTGAGTGTGATATCCGCGATATCATTAGGCGCAGAACCGCCCTTCTCTCGCTCTATTTGGCAAGAGAAGTAAGAGCGGTTGTAAAGAATTCGGTCACACCGGATAAGAAAATTAACGCTCAAGAAGAAGCACAAAAACTCATAACCCTTGGCGAAAGCTACTGTATGAACATGGTTTACCTGCCTGAGAACAAAAAAATAATCCGCCAACTTGTGACGGATTTAATTGAAAGTTACAAAAAATAATCATCTAACAGAGGTTTTTCAAAAGCCTCTCAGCAATCTGTTAAATGAGAAACCAGCACCGCCTTAATGGTATGCATGCGGTTTTCAGCCTCATCAAATACTACAGACCTTGGACAACGGAAGACTTCGTCTGTTACTTCCATCTCTCCTGTGGTTAGGTGGTATTTCTCTCCGTATTTCTTTGCAACCTCACGAGCGACAACAGTGTTTAAATCATGGAAAGATGGCAGGCAGTGCTCAAAGATTGTTGTTTTCTTTCCTGTGGCGTTCAGCAAATCCATAGTGACCTGATAATCTCTTAAGAGCGCAATACGCTCCTCCATCTTGTCTTCTTCTCCCATAGACACCCAGACATCGGTATAGATGATATCGGCATTTTCTACAGCCTCATAGGGGTCTGTTGTGACCATAAGTTCGCTGCCGCTTTCTGCTGCAAAGACGTCCACCTCGTCCATAAAAGCCTTGGAGGGGAAGAGTTCTTGAGGAGTGCCAATTGCAAAGTCCATACCAACTTTTGCGGCTCCAATCATCAAGGCCATGGCAACGTTGTTGCGCCCGTCACCAATATAAGCCATCTTCATTTGGTCAAAAGGTTTATTCAAGTGTTCGCGGGCTGTGAGAAAATCAGCCAAAACCTGAGTTGGATGGTCATCATCTGTAAGACCATTAAAAACAGGAACGCCGGAATAGTCCCGCAACGCTTCGCAAACCTTCATCTCAAAGCCACGGTACTCAATACCATCATACATGCGTCCCAAAACACGGGCAGTATCCTCAATTGACTCCTTCTTTCCCATTTGGGAATTGGTCAAAAAGGTCACATGTCCTCCTTCATCTAGTGTAGCCACCTCAAAAGAACATCTAGTTCTAGTAGAGGTCTTATCAAAGATTAGAACAACATTCTTTCCCTGTAGAAGCTGCCCCACTTCTCCTCTTTTCTTTTTATCCTTAAGCTGGGCAGCGAGATCAATCATGTAAAGAATCTCGTCTTTTGTATAATCCTTCAATGTAAGAAAACTTCTACCTTTTAGACTCATCCTAGTCCTCCTCTTTTTGACCTTCACGTGCATCTTCAAGAGCTTCAACGTCTCTAAGACGCCGCTCCATTGCTCGGTATCGCGTAAATGCATTATCTATTTCATTACTGGCCAATGCAAGTCTCTTTTTCAGAGAATCTAGCACTATGCCAAATTTAACATACTCCGTTTTCACCTCACTAAGCAGGTGCCATACCTGGGAGCTCTTCTTTTCAATAGCCAGAGTTCGGAAACCCATTTGTAGGCTATTCAGCAGACCACCTAGCGTTGACGGACCTGCCACCAGAATGTGAAAATCTCTCTGAAGCCTCTCTTGTAAGCCCAAAATGGAGAGAACCTCCACATAAAGCCCTTCTACAGGCAAGAACAAGACTGCAAAATCTGTAGTATAAGGGGCATCTATATACTTATCTCTAATATCTTTAGCCTCATTGAGAAGTCGTATTTCCAAAGCCTTTTGAGAAAGCCTAATTTGCTCAGAGTCCCCTCTTTCTATTGCAGCGCAAAGTCTCTCATAGTCTTCAAGGGGAAATTTAGAATCAATAGGCAAATAAATCTTCTCGCCTTCCTTGACACCTGGAAGCTTAACAGCAAATTCAACGCGATCCAGACTATTTTTCTTGGTAATAACGTTCTTTTCATACTGTTCAGGAAGTAACAAATCCTGCAAAATTCGCTCAGCCTGAAGTTCTCCCCAAATACCTCGGGTCTTAACATTAATCAGAGCTCTTTGAAGAGCCTCCACCTCTTTAGCAAGACTCTGCAGTTCTCCCAACTGCTTTTGGCTATCCTCTTTCATTAGTTCTAGCCTATGCTCCTGCCTTTTTAGGGCTTCTTCCAGTTCAGGATTATTGTTGGTTTTAGAAAATTTAGACAATTTAACTAAAACCAAAATCAGAACAATCACCCACAAGACGGTGACAACAATAACTGAAGTGCTCATATCAACATTATACCATCATTTTCTTAGTTGTCATATCTGCAGTTTTGGAGGATAATGAGAGCAAGGGGTCTAGAAGATAATTATAGATAACGCCCCGCAGGAGGAAGTATGAAACTTACTAAAAAGAATCCTATCATCACAATTGTAGCAATTGGCATTGGAGCCGCTCTCTTCTTTGTTCTTGGAAGATTTGTCTCCATCCCTAGCCCAGTACCAAATACAACCATTAACATTCAGTATGGTCTTTTGGCATTTATGGCTGCTCTTTATGGCCCGCTTGCAGGTCTTCTCATTGCCTTTATTGGTCATGCTTTAATAGACTTCTCCTATGGTTGGGGTGTTTGGTGGAGCTGGGTAATTGCATCTGGCTTTGCTGGCTTGGTCATGGGTATTCTCTCCAATTCCATCAATGTTGAAGACAAGTTTGGAACGGAAGAAATCCTCAAATTCAACCTTGGTCAGGTTATAGCACAGATTCTTGCTTGGGGAGTTATTGCTCCAGTATTTGACATTCTCATTTATGCAGAACCTGCAAACAAAGTATTCACACAGGGTCTTGTTGCTGGAGTTGCAAATATTGTAACCGCAGCAATAGTTGGAACCCTTCTTGCGGTTGCCTATAACAAGGCAAAACCAAAGGCCGGTTCTCTCAAGAAAGAAAACTAGTACTAGCTATTTAAGGTTTAATGCTTCCCTTTATTTAAAGGGGAGCATTTTTCTTTTTATCTTGCCGTGTTATACTTTCTGCAAGTGAGGTAAGCGTGCCATCCCCAATCATAGAATTTAAAAACTTCTCCTTTAAGTATAAGGCTCAATCAGAGCCAACCTTGTATGACATAAATCTTAAGATAAACGAAGGCGAGAAGATTCTCATCTGTGGACCATCGGGTTGTGGGAAAAGCACTCTCGCATCAACGCTCAATGGGCTGATTCCCGCGTCCTACCCTGGAGAGGTAAAAGGTGAGCTGAAAATCAATGGCAAAAGCTATGCAGATTACGATATCTTTTCGTTGAGCAAGATTACTGGGACGGTTTTGCAGGATTCGGATGGGCAATTTATTGGGCTCACCGTTGGAGAAGATATTGCGTTTGCTTTGGAGAATGATAACGTTTCCCTTGACCAGATGAAGGCTCAGGTGCTACAGACGGCTAAGATGGTGGGGATGGAAAACTTTCTCAAACACTCTCCTCAAGACCTGTCTGGAGGCCAAAAGCAAAGAGTATCACTTGCAGGAGTAATGGTAGATAAGGTAAAGATTTATCTTTTTGACGAGCCGTTGGCAAACCTTGACCCTGAAAGCGGGAAAAAGACTATTGAACTTATAGATGACCTGCATAAGAAGACAGGCGCAACAATAATAATTATTGAACACAGAATAGAAGATGTACTTTGGCGTCCCATAGACAGAGTTGTTCTTATGAACGAGGGTAGAATCCTTGAAGATAAAACTCCAGATGAACTGCTTTCCTCGCGAGCGTTAATTGAAACAGGAATAAGAGAACCCCTTTACGTGACAGCCCTCAAATATGCTGGCGTAAAAATAACCGAGGCTATGAAACCAGGAAGAATTGATACTCTGCTTCTCTCTGATGAAGATAAAGAGAAGGTTGGGACCTGGTTTAAGAACATTCCAGACAGCAGACCAAAAGAAAACCCACAGGTGCTGTTGGAAGTCAAAAATCTCAGCTTTACATATCCAGGTGCAGGAAGTACGAGTAGCGCTAAAAGCACAAGTGGCTCTGGCGGACACAAAGCTTTGGAAGACATAGACTTCACGCTGACCAAAGGTGAAATGATGTCAATTGTAGGTCGTAACGGAGCAGGCAAAAGCACCTTCAGTAAGCTTATATGTGGTTTTGAGAAACCAGATCAGGGCACCATGACTCTCTCTGGCGTAGATTTATCCACCTACACAATAAAAGAACGAGCCCGACACATTGGCTATGTAATGCAAAACCCAAACCAGATGATAACAAAAACCATGATCAAGGAAGAAGTAACCCTCGGCTTGGTTTTGGAAGGGTCTAAAGCCCCAGAAGAAATAGACAAAATAGGAGATGATGTGCTTCAGGTATGTGGACTAAGGCCTTTCCGTAATTGGCCAATCAGTGCCCTCTCCTACGGACAGAAAAAGAGAGTCACCATAGCTTCAATTCTATCAATGAATCCAGAAATAATCATTTTGGATGAACCAACGGCGGGACAAGATTTTAGACACTACACAGAAATAATGGAATTCCTGAAGGAGTTAAACAAAGCTGGGGTCACCATCATTCTCATCACTCATGACATGCACCTCATGCTAGAATACTGCACCCGCTCTGTGGTTTTCACAGACGGGAAAAAGATTGCAGATGCTACTCCAGAAGAAATTCTAACAAACGATACCTTAACCCAAAGGGCCTCGCTCAAGAAAACTAGCCTCTCAACGCTTGCCCAAATGTGCAACCTCAATGACACAGAGTTTATACACAGGTTCATAGAATACGACAGGGAGGTAAGAAGATGACCAATCTTTTCAACTACATAGACAAGAACTCCCCTATTCACAGGCTCAGCGGTGCAACAAAACTTAGCGCCCTCTTAATACTTACCTTTGCAGCAATGATAACTTACGACACACGGTTTCTCGCTTTTGTTACCGTTTTTGCCTTTGTTCTCTTAAAGCTTTCAAAGATAAAATTCCGCGAGGTAAAAGCGCTCTTTGTTCTGACCTTTGTCTTTATGCTACTGAACAATCTGCTCATCTATGTATTCTCTCCAGAGAACGGAGTTTCAATTTACGGAACCCGTCATGTCCTGCTACAGGGGATTGGAAGATGGACACTAACAGAGGAACAACTTTTCTACCAGCTAAACGTGATTCTCAAATATCTTGCAACAATTCCCCTTGTTGTAATCTTTGTTTCAACAACAGATCCAAGCGAATTTGCCTCTTCCCTAAATAAAATAGGAATAAGCTACAAAATAGCCTACTCGGTTTCCCTTGCTTTAAGGTATATCCCTGATATTCAAAAGGAATATAGAGACATTTCCCTTTCACAGCAAGCCCGAGGTCTGGAAATGGCAACCAAGAAGCAAAGTCTCATAAAAAGGTTAAAAAATGCAGCCACAATGCTCTTTCCGTTAATCATTTCTTCAATGGATAGAATTGAGATTATCTCAAATGCAATGGAGCTGAGAGGCTTTGGAAAAGATAAAAAACGTACCTGGTACTCCTTCCGTCCTTTCAGAAAGAGCGACTGGACAACAATAATTGTATCTTTTGTTTGTTTGGCAGTATCAATTAGTCTGAACTTCTTGAACGGAGGAAGGTATTTCAACCCGTTTATATAACCCGTTTATATAACCCGTTTATATAACAGGTTTACTTAACTGGTTTACTTAACCGGTTTACTTAACAGGTTTAACAAATAAAGCAGCCAAGGCTTAGTTCGTGACTATATCTTAGTTCGTGACTATATTTCTCAGCCAGACACCCTTTTTAACCAAATAATATCCCAATACACTCTTTAGCAAATCTCCCAGCTGAACCGCAAGAAAAATAGCAAGAACACTAAAATCTGTGTATCTGCTCAAAATAAACGCAGTAGGAAGACTAACTGCCCAAACAAAGGCGCCATCAAAAAGGAAAGTAATAAAAGTTCTTCCACCACTACGCAAGGTATAGTAGGTAGCATTTTTAAACGCACCTAAAGGTAGGCATGCTGCCTGCGCCAGGATGAGAATTGTTGCAATATGTCTTGCAGCGGCTGTAGTGTTGTAAATTTTTGGGAATACTCCAGCTATTGAAGCCATAAACAGTCCTAAGATGGCACTAACAAAGATGGAAAAAACAATGATTTTTCTATCAGTATCCTTAGCTTCTTCCATTTTTCCTGCACCCAAAAGACGGCCTATAATGATGCCAACACTAGCACCAAAGGCCAAAAACACCACTTTGAAGACATTGTTTATGGTATCAGCAATATTAACGCCAGCCACCGCATTTAACCCACGCGTAGAATAGCACTGCACCAAAAGTGCCATTCCAGAGGACCACAGCGTTTCATTTAACAAAAGAGGAAAGCCCTTCTTTGCAATCCCCTTTGCAAGGGTCTTAGGCACCTTAAGGGTTCTATAAAGCCCCCGGGCAAAAGCCTGCTGTTTACAGTGTCTATGAGTCCAAATAACAACAATTGCCGCCTCAACATAACGCGAAAGCCCCGTAGCAATAGCCGCACCACGCACTCCAAGTGCAGGAAAACCTAATTTCCCATAAATCAAGAAATAATTGAATACTAAATTCACCAAAACAGCGCATACTCCCGCCTTCATAGGAAGCACCGTCTCGCCACACTCTCTCAGTGTGCTGGAATACACCTGTACAAACAAAAACGGCAGCAGACACAACTGAGTTATCACCTTCAAATACTCCAACCCAGAGCGCATTGCCAGCACCAAATCGCCACCATCCTCACTATTATATAAATAGAGACCAATCAGCTGCTCGCCATACACATTAAGAATTACAAACGCCAGAGCCGTCAACACAACCGCCAGGAGCAGCTTGAATCTAAAAGTATTTCTCACTCCTTCCGCATCATTTTTGCCATAAAACTGCGCCGTAAAAATGCCCGCGCCAGACAACCCGCCCCAAATGCAAAGGTTATATATAAAGATAAGCTGATTCGCAATCGCCACGCCCGACATCTGCTCCGTGCCCAGCCGCCCCACCATGATATTATCCAGCATACTCACAAAATTAGTAAACCCATTCTGGACCATGATTGGCACAGCAACCGCAAGCACCATCCCGTAAAAAGCTTTATCTCCAACGTATTTCTTCAAGCCCTTCCTCTCCATCTTTTCTCCTCTATCCCGATATTAAAGAGCATAAATTCAATAAAAAAACAACTATCTATCGCAAGCGCGTAAGTGGAAAAATTCAAATTTAAAATTTCCACTTACTTTTGTAAGTGAATTTCTCAAAAAAAAATTTTTTGACTTATTTTTAGTAATACACACAAATTGCGCCCAAATTATTTTTTTCTGCTATATAATGCTAGATAAGCTATATCTTCCCCACAGGGCAGAGGTAAGCCCCTCTGTTTATGGGGAAGAACTCATCAGCCATGCACAGAATCAGGCCCGGCATCACCTCGAGGCCCAGATTTCTAAGAACAGAGAAGTTTCTGTCCGGCTCAGACGGGTCCTTCGCCTTCTTTATTTCCATGGGATAGACCTTTCCCGCTTCCACCATTAACAGATCCACTTCCTTTCTGTCAACATCACGGTAATAGTAGAGAGGAGGCTCCTTACCGCTGTTGTACCAGCTTTTGAGTATTTCACCAACGACATAAGTTTCAAAGAATGCGCCCGCAGCATTGCCGTTCATGAGAGTCTCGGCTGTCGGCCATGACGTGAGGTATGCCGCAAGCCCCGT
>CAVISO010000035.1:0-10189 GCA_963645435.1 Sphaerochaetaceae bacterium
TTGTTATTGTTAGTCTTCTTTTGATCTTCCTTGTTTCAATTCAGAGTGAAGATAACAGTGGACTTGGTGGAATTTTTGGTGGCAATAGTGACACAGCATTTGGTGGCAGATCCAATCATGTTATTAACAAGATTACTGCTTATTTGTTGGCTGCTTTTATTGTTCTTGCAATTCTCGTAGCTTTCGTTAATAAGTCATCTGATGATTCTATTCTTAGCACACAAAAAGCTACAGCAGCTGCTACTACTACGGAATCCACAGAAAATTAATTAATTTTGCTTGAAATTGAGGCCGCTTGATAAAGGCGGCCCATTTTCATAAAGAGGTCTTATGAGAATTTGTGTCCTTTACGGCGGAACTAACGCTGGTAGTGCGAAATTAAAGAGCCTTGCTGAAGGCATGGCTAAGGGTATTTCTTCATCTGGGGAGCATATTGTTGAGATCTTTGATATGTCGCTTGAGCAGGGAAAGCGCATTTCTGCCTTTGACTATGTTGTGGTCATTTCTCAGGCAGAGGGTTTATTTTCCAAAAAAGTCCCTTCATTAGTTTCTGTTTTTTTGAAAGCTGCAGGTACAATTTCTGGCAAGAGATGCAGTTGTTTTATTAGTTCTAATTGTCTAAGAAAAAACAGAGTCTTACAAAATTTAATGAATATAATGGAAAGCGAGGGAATGTATCTTAAGCTTTCAGATGTTTTAAAAAATGCTGATATGGCTTTTGCTGTTGGCAAGAGACTTCATGTAGAGCGGAATTAAGGAGTTAAAGTAATGAAAAAGACTTTAGTAACCGTTTTTATACTTATGGTAGCTTTCCTTTGTGCTACACCAGTTTTCAGTGATTCTATTTCAACTCCAATTGTAAGAATCAATTTAATAAAAAACACTGTAATCACTCAGCAACAACTTGATGATGCTGTTACAAGATATAGTGAGGCTTATGGTACAACTTTTGATGCTGCAACTGTTCTTGATGCACTCATTTCTGATGAACTCTTCAAGCAGGGCCTTGAAAGAGATGGCTACACTTTAACAGATGATCAGAAAAATCAGCTGCTGGCTTCTCAGAAGTCCAGTATTGAAACCCAACTTGGTTATACTCTTACAGATGATGAATTTGATTCTCTCTTGCAGTCTCAGCAAGGACTCACCTTAGATGAATATAAGGAATATATTGCAAACCAGTATCTACTTCAGTCTTATGTTTATACTGTAAAAGCAGATATGTTTGAAAATGTTGCTGAGCCTACTACAAGTGAGATTGAATCCTTCTACAAAAAGAATAAGTCTTCCTTCATTAGTGAAGAGAATGTAAAACTTGCTCATATTTATATCCAGTTTGGTGAAAGTGCAGAAGATAAAGAAGCAGCTTTTGCAAAAGCAACTGAAATTTATAATCAGATTAAAGCTGGTAAGATTACTTTTGAGCAAGCAGTTGTAGAGTATTCAGAAGATGATGGATCAAAGGATTCTGCAGGTGAGATTGGCTGGCTTCAGATTACTGATACAGATTCAATGGCTTACATGGGTGAAAACTTCTTTGATAAAGTTTTTGAACTCAAAGCTGGTGATATAAGTGAAGTCATTGAAAGCCTTGCAGGTTATCATATTGTTAAAGTTTCTGTTCATAATGATACTAAGATTTTGGGTCTTGATGATAAGATTTATCCAACCGACTCAACTACTGTTAGAGACTACATTTATGAGTATCTTTATTCTCAGAACATTAACACAACTTTCCAAGAAGCTTATCTTTCTTTAATTGCAGATCTTAAGGAAGATGCTTCAATTAAGTACTTAAAGTAGGTGGCATTAATGAAATCAAGGCATCTAGCTCGTGCAATAGCAGTTCAGACTCTGTATTCTTTAGATTTTAACAATAAAATCCATGATTATCCTCTTCCTTATTCCGATGGTTTTGCCGGTTATACAAAGGAGGAAGAAGAAAATTTAGAGTCAGAAGTAACTCTTTATGCTTCACTTATGATTAATGGAGTTCTTCAACATCTGGATGAGATAGATGAGATTATTAATAGATTTTCATCAAAAAGAAGTATTGAAAATATTAGTTTAGTAGATAGAAACATCCTAAGACTTAGCATCTATACTCTTTTGTACTGCAAGGACATACATTCTAGTATTGTCATTGACGAAGCTGTTAAGCTTTCCCAAGAATACAGCACTGAAGTCAACTATAGATTCATCAATGGCCTTTTGGACACGGTTGTGAGGTATTTGCATGATTCTCCTGAAGACAAATGAACAAATTGCAGGAATTAGAGAGTCTTGTCATCTATTATGTCAGCTTTTAGATTCTTTTGAAGGGAAGGTCCTTCCTGGAATGTCTACAATGGACATTGATAAGATGGCCCATGATTTTATTATTAAACATGGTGGAAAGCCTGCTTTTTTGAATTTTGAAGGTTTCCCTGGCAGTGCTTGCGTAAGTGTAAATGAAGAGATTATTCATGGCATTCCTAAAAAGAAAAAGATAATTCAAGAAGGGGATATTGTAAGTATTGACCTTGGAATTAATCTAAACGGTTATTTTTCTGACAGTGCAAGAACCTATATTGTTGGAAAAGTTTCACCTGAAGTTGAAAAACTGGTTAAGGTGACCCGCGAATGTCTATACAGAGGAATTAGTGTTCTTGATAATCCTCACGCAAGAATTCAAGACATTGGTGCAGCAGTTTTTGAACATGCAGACAAAAATGGTTTTGGCGTTGTCCGTGAGTATTGTGGCCACGGCGTTGGACTTCATGTTCATGAAGACCCCGAAATTCCAAACTATGTTTGCCGCTATATGCCAAACCCAAGAATCAAGGAAGGCATGGTAATTGCAATTGAGCCAATGATTAATCTAGGAAACAAGAATATCATTGATATGCCAGACGGCTGGACGGTTATCACCGCAGACCACAAACCGTCAGCTCATTTTGAGCATACAGTTGCCATCACTGAGAATGGCCCAGAAATTCTGACTCAGCTTTGATTAGCTGAATTTAAATACAACGGGCCATTTGGCTCAAAAGAGGGGGACCGGAATGAAAGACTTTATTCCACACGACGTTATTAGAGATAGTGCTCTTAAACTCGCCTATAAGATGCATAAAGAAGACGGCTTTATTCCAGATGTCATTTACGTCTCCCTCCGCGGCGGCGTTTACATGGCCAACGTCTTCTCTGAATACTTCAAGATGATTTGTCTCAAAGAGCATAGAAGACCCGTACTTTACGCCGCAGTCGTGGCTCGTTCCTACACCGTTTTGCGCGACCAAACCCGCGTCCAAGTAGACGGCTGGACCTATTCCCCTGAATATTTGCGCGCTGGCGACAAAGTCCTTCTTGTAGACGATATCTTTGACACCGGCAACACCGTCAACAAGCTTGCCAGCATCATCATGGACAAAGGCATCCCCCGCGAAGACCTCAAAATAGCCGTTTACGACTACAAAGTCCCACTTTACAAGGACACGGAACCTCTTCCAATCCAGCCCGATTACTACTGTCGTCGCCACATCCTGAAATCTCCAGCCGATGAAACTTGGATTCACTACCTCTGCCATGAATACGTTGGACTTACCTCTGAAGAAGTAGACATGCTCTTTACAGACCCAGAAGTCCGCCGCATCCTCCACGAGACCAGAGGGGATAAGGTTTAAGATCCAAAAAATTAACTTGTTTTAGTCCTCTACATTGTAGTATTCTTAAACAGAATGTCCTTTTAATTAATTGGAGTATTTATGAAAAAGAGTGCTACTGTTGTAATGATAGCCTTTGCTATCTTGTCGTTGTTCGTCGTTTCTTGTGGAAGCGACCCTTTCTTTCATACCGTTATAGTAAAAGACGGAGATACCATCATTGACAATCAGGTTGTCTATGATAACGTTGAGTACAAACTTCCAGCTGAGCCAAGTAAGCGTGGACAGGTCTTTGAGGGCTGGAAAAGTAACGGGGGGTATAATCTTAAAGCCGGTGCAACAGTAAAAATTACAGCAGATGTCACCTTTACCGCGGTTTGGGGCGATACGATAAATACACCAGACATCAGTAGTATTCAAGCCCAAATTGATTCTGGTAAAAACTACAAATCAACTGAAACCATAGTATTTACATCAGAAGCTGGCACAACTCTTCGCTGGACTTTAGACGGCTCAGAGCCAACTGCCACCACTGCAACAACCGGCAATGAAATATCTCTTGCCAACGTTGCTGGTAAAATCACTATTAAAATTGTAGCAGAGAAAGCCGGCTATTTATCTGAAACAGCAACCTTACAACTTAATGTTGAGCCAGTTATTACCTTTGACGATTATTCCACCGTCAAACTTGGGCCAAAAGATTCTGTAAAACTCACAGTTCCAGCTGGTACCAGTGTTTATTACACCACGGACGGAAGCACACCAACAACAGAAAGCACATCCTATGATTCTGCAACTGGTATCCCACTTACAGGATTAACTGGAACTACCACAATCAAAGTATTAGCTATCAAGGATGAAATTCAATCTACAGAAGAACTCACAATAAATGTTTTACTTCCTGAACCTGAAATTAACGCAGATAAAGAAAAAACATATGATCAAGACGGTAAAATAAGTCTGGACAATTCTTCCATAGCAGATACAACTAAGGTCATCCATTATACCCTTGATGGAACAGAGCCAACAAAAGATTCTCCAGTTTATAGTGCTACTGACGGAATCAAACTTGACGGCTATTCCGGAAACGTCACCATTAAGACTGCTATTTTTAAAGAAGACGGAGAGCGTTGTTCAGATATAAGCAATGTTACAGTAAAGGTTCAACCCTCAAAACCTACTGCTACTGTTTCCACAACTCCATATTCTGAAACAGATAATATTCCTGTTACCGGAATGACCGGAACTTCCATCTATTACACAACAGATGAATCTACTCCAACGGCAAGTAGTACGGAAGCTACAAATGGAGAAATCCCACTTACTGGCCTCAGTGGAAAGGTCACTATTAAGGCAATTGCCGTCAAGGATGGCATTGTTTCTGAAGTTAAAGAAATCAAAGATGTTCAGGTCAAGCCTGCAATTTCATTTGATAAGGCAAAAGATGCAGAGCTAGAACAGAATAATACTGTTAAAGTCACAGTTCCAGATACAAAAAATACAACTATTTACTACACGACAGATGGAACAACTCCAACAACATCAAGCGCAAAATATAATTCTGAAACAGGAATTCCACTTACAGGTTTAGTTGGAGATTCAACAATTAAAATTTTGGCAGTTGATGACGGAGTAAACTCAGATATTTCCTCTTTATCAGTTAAAGTAAAGACTACAGCTCCTGCAATCAAGGAAAATACAGCAACAACTTATAAACAGACTGACAAAGTAACAATAGATGTTCCTGCTGGAGCAGAAGTTCGTTACACAATCAATGGTGCCGCACCAACAGCAACAACTGGCACAGTTTATAATTCAACAACAGGAATTTCACTCAGTGGAAATTCAGGTAATGTTACAATTAAGGCTGTTGTCTGCAAAGGTGGTAAGACTTGGTCTGAAGTAAGTACTACAACTGTTAAGGTTCAGCCAGTAACTCCAGAGGTCACAGTTGCATCGACTGCTTATGAGGTAACAGATAAACTTATAGTATCCACATCGTATGATTCTAGTACCAAGATCTATTACACAACAGATGAATCTACTCCAACGGCAAGTAGTACGGAAGCTACAAATGGAGAAATCCCACTTACTGGCCTCAGTGGAAAGGTCACTATTAAGGCAATTGCCGTCAAGGATGGCATTGTTTCTGAAGTTAAAGAAATCAAAGATGTTCAGGTTAAACCAACAATTTCATTTGATAAGCAGAAAAATGAAGTTGTTAGTGTGGATGGCGCAGTTAAGATTAATGTTCCAAGTGGAACAACTGTTTATTACACAACAGACGGCATAACGGAGCCAAAAACTTCAAGTACAAAATATAATTCTGAAACAGGAATTCCTCTTACAGGCTTAAGTGGAAAGACTACAATTAAGGTTCTTGCTGATAATGACGGTGTAACTTCAACCGGAGAAATTGTAGTTGATGTTAAGCTTCCAGGGCCTACAGTTAATGCAAGTACAACAGAAACTTATAAGCAGACTGATAAAGTGACAATTAATGTTCCAAGTGGAACAGAGGTTCGTTACACAATTGATGGAGAAAATCCAACAGCAACTTCTACTAAGTATGATTCAAGTACAGGTATTAAGCTTGCTGGCTATTCTGGCAACGTTGCAATCAAAGCTGCAACCTATAAAGATGGAGTTTTGTGTTCTGCAATCAGCAATATTACAGTAAAAGTTCAACCCTCAAAACCTACTGCTACAGTTTCCACAACTCCATATGCTGAAACAGATAATATTCCTGTTACAGGAATGACAGGAACTTCAATCTATTACACAACTAATGGAAATACCCCAACAACAAGTAGCCCAGTAGCAACAGACGGAAAAATTCCACTTTCAGGTCTCAGTGGAAAAGTTACTATTAAGGCAATAGCAGTCAAAGATGGCATTGTTTCTGAAGTTAATGAAATCAAAGATGTTCAGGTCAAACCTGCTACGCTTACTTTTACAAAACCGGAAACTGCATATTCTGTAACAGACAAGATTACCTTCACCAGTTTGGATAGCGCCACAAAAGTCTACTACACAACAGACGGAAGTACTCCAACAACAGATTCAAGCTCAACTACCACCAAAACAGAGACGGATGGACATTCAATTGCTCTCACAGGTCTCAGTGGAAAAGTCACTATCAAGGCTATTGCAGTGAAGGATAATGTCGTTTCTGAGCTTGCTACTTTTACAGATGTTGAAGTTAAGCCTACAATTTCCTTTGACACTGAAGCAGGAAAGTCCGTTGGAAAGAATAAGACTGTAAAGCTTACTGTTCCAAGTGGCACAACCGTCTATTACACGACGGATAATTCAGATCCTAAAACTAGTACAACAAAAGCAACTTACTCAGATGCAACTGGAATTTCCCTTTCAGGTTTGATTGGAAATAAGACAATCAAGGTTTACGCAGATAAGGATGGAGTAGGGGCTACAAGTGAGCTTAGTATTAAAGTCATACCTGCAACTCCAACTACAAGCGCTGACAGTGATGAAATCACTAAGACATATACTACAAATGACAAGATAACTGTCACAGTTCCTACTGGCTCTGAAGCTTATTACACATTTGGAGACAGCGTACCAACAACAGCATCTCCTAAGTATAATGGCACTGGAATTTCTCTTGAGAACCAAGCTGGCCAGGTAAAACTCAATGTAATCATCAAAGAAGGGGATGAGATTTCTGAAGTCAGGACAATTACTGTCAAAGTCCAGCCAACAATTTCCTTTGATGGGACAGCAGAGGGTTCTGACGTGGGCACAGATGAGTCAATCAAAATTAAGGTCCCAACTGGAACTACAGCCTACTATACCACAGACGGAAGTGACCCAAGTGACGAGAGCAATACAAATAGAAAACTATACACTGAAGCGGGTATCTCCGTTGCGGATAAAAATGGGAACACAACAATTAAAGTTCATGCAGATAAGGATGGAGTAACAGCAGACAAGACTCTCAACGTTACAGTCAAACCAGCTGCTCCTGCCACCAGTGCAGATGAAGATGATAGTACTAAGGTTTATACCAATGCTGACAATATAACAGTCACAGTCCCTACTGGTGCCACCTGTTATTACACTCTTGACGGTACTGATCCAACTACTAAAACCAACACAGGTAGAAAGACTTATGACGGTACAGGTATTTCTCTTGATGGCCAGTCCGGTGAAGTCAAAATTAAAGTGATGGTTACAAAAGACGGCCAAAACTCCAAGGTGAAAGAACTCACAATCAAGGTCAAGCCTACTGTTACTCTATCAACTTCCGCTTCGTCAACTTCATCACCTCTTGACCAGACGGGTATTATAAACGTTACTGTCCCAGATCCAACTAAAACTTCTATCTACTACACCACAGATGGCAGTTCACCAACTGTTACAGGAACTAAGGCAAGTGGAACTACTATTCCGGTTGCTGGCTTAGTTGGAGATTATACAGTCAAGGTTCTTGCTGTTAAGGACGGTGTTTGTTCAGAAATAAGTGCTATTGAAATTAGTGTTAACGCAAACAAACCAGAAATTAAAGAGGACACCACAAAGACTTATAAGCAGACAGACAAAGTAACAATAGATGTTCCTGCTGGAGCAGAAGTTCGCTATACAATCAATGGTGCTGCACCAACAGCAACAACTGGTACAGTTTATGATTCAACAACAGGCATTTCACTTAGTGAAAATTCAGGAAATGTTGTAATTAAGGCTGTTGTCTGCAAAGATGGCAAGACCTGCTCTGATGTTAGTACTACAACTGTTAAGGTTCAACCAGCAACTCCTGATGTCACAGTAGAAGCTGCTCCTTATGCTACAACAGATAAACTCACTGTATCTACGTCTTATGATGCTGAGACCAAGATTTATTACACATCAGACGGGAATAATCCAACAACAAGTAGCACGGAAGCTACAAATGGAGAAATTCCACTTACTGGCCTCAGTGGAAACGTCACAATTAAGGTTATTGCAGTCAAAAACGGTATTATTTCAGAGGTTAAAGAACTTAAAGATGTAAAGGTCAAGCCTGTAATTACATTTAATGCAACTACCACTGCAGAACTTACTACAACAGATACAATTTCTATTACAGTTTCTGACACGTCTAATACCAAGCTCTATTACACCACAGATGGTTCAAATCCAACAATTGATGAGACAGGTGTAGCAACAGGTACAACAGTTTCAACAACAGATGGATTAATTCCAATGTCAGGTCTTGCTGGAAACGTCACTGTTAAGGTTCTTGCTGTCAAAGATGGTGTTAAGTCAGATATCAAGACTCAAGAAGTCAAGGTTAAACCAGAAGTTTCCTTTGGCACGACAGCCGGAACAGAACTTGAACCGTCAGCTTCAATTGCAGTTACAGCCCCAACTGGAGCTACTGTATATTACACTACAGACGGCACTGACCCAACCTCAGCCACAACTACAACAGGCACAAGCATCCCACTTACTGGCTTAGTTGGAAATGCAACTATCAAGGTTCTTGCGGTTAAAGATGATGTGACTTCTGGTGTAAAGCAACTCTTGGTTAAAGTTAAGCCTACAATCTCCTTTGACTACGCTACCAACGCAAATGTTCGCCAAGATCAGGAGGTAACTGTCACGGTTGCAGATGGTGTTAACGTCTATTACACAACAAACGGTGACGAGCCAACAACCAGCAGCCCAAAGACTACTGATGGAAAGATTGACCTTTCTGAAGTCTCAACGGGCGCAAAGACAATTAAGATTCTTGCAGAAAAAGACGGGGTTAAGGCAACATCAGAGCTAACTATAAATGTTAAGCTTGCACTTCCAGTTGTCTCTGCTGACGAAACAACAATTTATAAGCAGTCAGACAGCATAACCATCACCGTTCCTTCTGAAGCTTCTGTTTATTACACTACAGATGGCACAGATCCTGCAAATGCAAGTAATGCAAGCAGAAAGAAATACTCTACAGCTATTTCTCTTGATGGTCTTTCAGGTGAAGTAAAACTCAGAGCAGTTGTAGTGAAAGGCTCTGAAACATCTGATGAGAAATCTCTCACACTTAAAGTTCAGCCTAAGACTCCAATGTACATAGGAGCTACGAAAACAGCCTATGCTGAATCTGAAGCTCTTGCCTTTGATGTAGCAAGTGATGCTGATACCTACTACACCTTAGATGGAAGTGACCCAACTACATCAACAACAAGAAAACCGCTTGATTCTAGTAAGTCTATTTCTCTTTCAGGTTCTCTTAATGGAGCAGAAACTGGAACCGTTACTGTAAGAGTTGTTTCAATCAAAAATAACGTAGCATCTGAAGAAACTTCTCTTGATCTCAACGTTAGCTCCAAGGTTGTTACCATAACTTATGTTCTTGATGGAGGAACCATCACAGCTACAAGCTATGAAACAAATGCTATTAAGGGTTCAAATACAAGTATTACTCTTTTGACAGCTTCTCAAGTTTCCAAGACAGGTTACGTCCTTGATGGTTGGTACACAGAATCAACGCCATCTACAACAAACTATGCTGGAACTTCAGTGACTTTGAATAATGACAATGTCACGCTCTATGCCCA
>CAVISO010000035.1:10573-14086 GCA_963645435.1 Sphaerochaetaceae bacterium
TACCCCAACCATAATCTATGGCGATACTCACACGGTAACTGTCTATAATACAGACGAAAGTGTGTTAGTTGATACCTATTATGTCGATGCAGATGAGACTGTGTCAAAGCCAACAGTTGAACCAACTGGAATTGCTTCTGACAAGATTTTCAAATTCTGGACTGCAGACGGAACAACTGAGTTTGAGTTTGATAAGACCATCACAAAAGACATAGAACTCAGACCATACGTGAAGGCCCGTGAAAAACTGACACTTACTTATGACCTCAATGGTGGAACCACCTCAGAAGCTTGTACCAATGAAATCACAGAAGGGGTTGGTTCTTCTGAGATTACTCTTTTGACAGCTTCTCAAGTTTCCAAGACAGGTTACGTCCTTGATGGTTGGTACACCAAAAATCCTGAAGACATTACAGTAACTGCAACAGATTTGGCTGCAAGTTACATCAGTACATCCACCTTTAATTTAACAAAGAACACAACCATCTATGCTCACTGGGTTGATGAAAAGCTTAGTTTTGACACAACTTATAGTTACATCTCAGTTAGTAAAGCAAACTCTGAAATAACTGGTGATGTTGTAATTCCAAGTGTTTATCAAGGCAAGATTGTTACTGAACTTGAAGGACGTGCTTTTGCGGAAACTGCAATATCCTCTATCTCAATTCCAGATTCAGTAACAACTATTTATGCTGGCGCTTTTTTGGGATGTACTGGTCTTACTGAAATCAAACTTCCAAGTAGCGTGACAACTTTTGACAAAGCTACTTTCTATGGCTGTTCTAACCTTACGAGTATCAATATTCCAAGTGGTATGACTACAGTTCCTGTTTATACTGGAGAAATATCAGCTTGGGGTATAAGCGCAGATGTCTTCTATGGCTGTTCAAAGCTTGAAACTATAACCTTTGATGATGGTAGTAAGGTAACTTCCATTGAAGACGGTGCCTTCGCTGGCTGCACTGGACTCAAGCTAATCTTGTTTAACTCTAATTCAGCAGATGTAGCTCTTTCACACACTGATGCAGATGTTGACAAGTGGACTGGCAACCTAACTCCAAGACCGGAGGTGAGATTTAAGGACTCTCACAAGATTACTTATCTAAATGAAGATGGAAGTGTGTTCTCTACAAAGTATGTAGCTGGAACTACAACAAAGATTTCTGAGATTCCTGTTATAACTCAGAAGGGTAAGATTTTTGCTTTCTGGTCAGAAGATGGCTCAAACGAGTATCAATTTGGTCAGACGATTACAGAAGATATCGTTCTAAAGCCAGCTGTAAAGGATGGTAAGGCGTTGACTTATGTGCTAAATGGCGGAAAGATTACAGCTTCTAGTTACGTCACGGAGGCGGATTCAGCTACTCCAATTACTGTTTTGACAGCTTCTGAGGTATCCAAAGACGGCTACCAATTTGATGGCTGGTACACAAAGAATCCAGAGGATGTAACGATATCGGCAGCAGATGTGCAAGCAAGTTATTACAGTGACCCTACTGTAACGCTTACAGAGAGCGTAATACTTTACGCAAACTGGGTAACTGACAAGCTCACTTATACCGATAATTCTGGAACCATCTCTGTTAAGGCTAAAGATTTATCCATTACCGGTGAAGTCGTGATTCCACGCGTTTATCAAGGGAAGTTGGTTACGGCCATTGATAATCAAGCGTTCTGTAACGATGAGTATGCAGCCAATATTACCTCTGTCGTAATTCCAGACTCAGTTGAGTCTATTGGCTTAAACGCATTTGTATATACATCTTTGGAGAAAGTTAAATTTACAGGAACAAGTAAGTTGAAGGTAATCCATCAAGGAGCTTTTGCAAACTGCAAGTCTTTGGCAGAAATTAATATTCCATCTAGTGTTGAAACAATTAACGGAAGAGAAGAAACGGGTTATGGCTATGGAGCTTTTGAAGGTTGTGAAAATTTAACCGCTGATATACTTGAGGGTACAAGTGTGTTAACCATAGGATCAAATACTTTCTTTGATGCAGGCTTCACAAAGATAACAATTCCATTTACTGTTACGTCAATTGGAGAAGGAGCTTTCTGTAACTGTGTTTCATTAGAAACTGTGATCTTTGCAAAATCAGAGGCTGGAAAGACTGCTCAGATAACAGTAATTGAAGAAGAAACGTTTAGTAATTGTTATGCTTTATCTGCTATTGAAATCCCTGCAACTGTTAAAACAATTGGAAAACAAGCCTTTTTCAATGATTACAATTTAGCATCATTTACCTTTGAAGATGGAAGCGTTATAGAAACTATTGGGGATAATGCTCTTTCAAATAGTACAAACTCTGTGAAAATAACAACGCTTTCTATTCCTGGAACAATTAAATCAATCTCATCAACTGCATTCTATGACTGTTCAGATCTGACCTCAATCTATGTGGATAGAGATGAACCTGTTGAAGGGGATGCAGATTATGCTACTTTGGTTGAAACTAAGCCTTGGGGTGGTAGTTCTGCTACAATTAGATGGAAAGATTCTGTTGCTGTTACATTCAATTATGGCAATGGTGATTCTAATTCAGTACAGTATTTGAAGAAAGGAACGACAATTTCAAAGCCTTCTGATCCAACTTACACAGGTTTTGCCTTTGTCACCTGGACTTCAGATGCAGAAGGAAATAATAAATATGATTTCTCTGCAACATTAACTGGTGATACAACTATTTATGCTAAGTGGGAAATTAAAGCTTATAAGGTTGGAGATACCGGTCCTGCTGGTGGCTTTATTTTCTATGACTGCGATGCGGATAATGACTCAGGAAATGCAGATGGATTGATTTCAACTGTCTGTGGCTGGCGATATCTTGAAGCTGCACCTGCTGATTTAAGTGATAAATATGTATTCGGATACTACAGAGACGCTTCTGGTTCTAATTCAACTGTAGGAACAGATACTGGAATTGGAACAGGAAAATCCAATACAGAAAAGCTTGTAACAGCTATGGGGGAAACTACATATACAACTCAAAATGAAACAACTAAGGGAAAATATGCGGCCAAAGCCTGTATTGATTATAGCATTTCTGTAGATGGAGTCATTTATGATGAATGGTTCTTGCCAAGTAAAGAAGAGCTTAACCTTATGTATAAGAACTTAAAATCGCAGAATAAGGGCGGTACCTGGAAGGAATATTATTGGTCGAGTTCTGATTACGAAGATGACACTCTGCCGTACAAAAGCTCGTGGTCGCACTGGTTCGGTGACGGTGCCACCCAGGTCTACCAGGTTCGTTCCAAGCTTCAATATGTGCGTCCCGTCAGAGCTTTTATTTAATTCATCAATTGAGGCATCTTGCTCCCTGACTTTCACAGTTGGGGAGCTTTTTGTGTAACTTGTTATGTTGGTGTGAGTTATTTTGCAGAGAGGATTTTATTCACATCCTCAAGACTTAAGGCTGTACACTCAGCAATTGTTTCAAGAGGAATGTTTTTTGCATAGAAGTTTTTGACAGTTTGAGCTTTTTCTTCCTTGGCTTTGGCCTCAGCTTCTGC
>CAVISO010000036.1:0-13949 GCA_963645435.1 Sphaerochaetaceae bacterium
AGTTTATCAGAAAGATGAGCTGGACTTTGCTTTCTGGTATTGTAATTGGAATGGTTTTTAATATGGTTCTGCTTCCCTTGTGGTTAGAGAAAGATATTAATGGATATCCTCTTTTGATGATAATAATATCGGTTTTGGCAATTCCGTTGCTACTTTTGGAGTACTTTTATACAAGAGAAAGAGTTACAGAAGATGTTGCCGTTGAGTATTCCACGTTGGATGAGACCAAAATACCTCTAAAAGATCAGCTTAAGGCCCTTCTGACAAACAAGTACTATTTGATTTTGATTATTATTGCAACTGTAAGTGGTATTGTGGACAACTACAAAGGTGGTAACGTTCAGTACTTCTATATTAAGTTTATGCTTAATGGAGAAAATAACGCGTTCATGTATACCATTTACCAAGTAGTGACAGGAACTCCGCTTGGCATTGGTGCCATCTTAATTTATCCGCTTGCTAAAAAGGTTGGAATTAAGAATTTGACCGTTGGAGGCTATGCTTTAGTACTAATTGGAAGTGTTTTGGGTTGGATTTTCCCTTCTAATCTTACAGTGGCTTTGATTGCTGGATTTGTGAGAAATATCGGCTGGCTTCCTAATGCCTACATTTTTGCAACGCTGCTTTGCTTTGCCTACGATAGTGTTGAGTATAAGTCTCACATGAGGCTTGAAGGCATGATGGGTGTTGCAATTATCACAGCTATTCAGTATCTGATTTACGCTCCATTTGCAGGTGGCTTTGAGTCTGGCATTCTTCGCATGGGTTTTGTGGATGCAGTTGGTGTTGCTCCAAGTTCAGATGTGACCTCCTTTATGACAATGTCCTTCTACCTGTTTGATGCAATTTTGGCGCTTGTGGTGGTGGTTACTCTTCCGTTTGTGGACGTTGAAAAACACCTGCCTGAAATTAATGCCGAACTTCTAAGCAGAAAAAAGGAAGCGGTTCTTGCAAAGGGCGAAATTTGGATTGACCCAGAGGAGCAGGAGCGGCTGGATCTTGAAAAGGAGGCTGCAGTTCGTGAACAGAACCGTATTGCGGACCTTAAGGCTTACTGCCAGAAGAAGGGTTTGAATTTTGACACAGAAAATCAGAAATATCTAGAAAAAGCTGCCCGCAAAGCAGCAAAGAAGGCTAGAAAATAATGCTTGAAATCAGGGATATTTGGATAGACAACAAGAAAGCTGGTGGTGTGACAGATAGCTACTCCCCCAAACTCTCCTTTTCTCTTCAATCCGATATCCCTGATACTTTTCTTAAAAAAGCTGTTGTTTATGTGGAAGGCAAAGAGGTCTTACAAACTCAAGATCAAATTGGTCTTGTTTTAAAAGACTTAAACCTAAGTCCGTTTTCCTCTTATTCTGTTACGGTTATGGCTAAGGATAACCATAATGCAGAGGCTACTGGTCATACTTTTTTTCAGACTGGAAGGCTGAAAGAAGAATGGGAGGCAAAGTGGATAACGGACAAGACCTATAATTTTGGAAAGAAAATTTCACCAGCATCTATGACCTTTCTTAAGACTTTTTCTGTGAAGAAAGAAGTTAAGAGGGCTTACGTAACTTCCACGGCTATTGGTATTTATGAACTTGAATTAAACGGAGAAAAGGTTGGATCTGAGTTTTTTGCTCCGGGTTTTACAAGTTACAAAAAGAATCTTCAGTATCAGTTCTATGATGTAAGTTCAATGATAAAAGATAACAATAGGCTTATTTCTACTGTTGCTGGGGGTTGGGCAGTTGGAAGATTTACGTATGAGAATAAAAACAAAATAACTGCTCCCCGGCAGGCTTTTCTTTTGGAGCTTTTTATTGAGTATAAGGACGGAACTGCGGAGAAAATTATCACGGATAGTTCTTGGAAAGTAACTACTGAAGGGAATGTCAAGCAGGCCTGTTTCTATGATGGTGAAAGTTTTGATGCTACTGTAAATTTAGAAAAAAGCACCTTCAAGAATGCCTCTGAACTTAAGTTGAATTTCTCTCCAGTGATATCTCTTAGTAATAATAAGGTTATTGAAAAAAAGCTTCTTCAACCAGTAATGCATTTTAAAGCTAGTGATGGTTCCTTGATATATGATTTTGGACAAAATGCTGCTGGAGTTGTTCAACTTAAGCTAAACGGAAAAAAAGGACAGGTGATTACCGTCCGTCATGCTGAAGTTCTGGACGGCGATAAGCTGTTTACCAAGTCTCTTAGAACAGCAAAAGCTGAAATCAAATATGTTTGTTCTGATGGTCTTCAGGTCTATATGCCACGCTTTACCTATATGGGAGCCAGGTACATAAGCATAACAGGAATTGATGAAGATAAGGTTTTTCCAACCTTTCATACGCTGTCTTCTGATTTTGATACTATTGGGGATTTCTCTTGTTCTAATAAGGATTTAAACCAGCTTCAGAGTAATATTATTTGGAGTGCTCAGTCAAATTTTATGGATATTCCTACGGATTGTCCTCAGCGGGATGAACGAATGGGCTGGACAGGCGATATTGCTGTTTTTGCAAGAACTGCCACTTTTAATTTTGACTTAAGCCGATTCCTGGATAAGTGGCTTTTGGACATGAGGCTAGAACAAGGGCGCGGTGGTGGAATTCCTACAGTAATTCCTATACAGGGTTGCTCAACTCCTGTAGTTTCAACTGCATGTTGGGGTGATAGTTGTATTATAGTTCCGTGGGCGGAATATTTGGCCAGGGGAGATATTTCCCTGCTGAAAAAGCAGTATGACTGCATGAAAAGATACATGAAGTCTGTTAAGTTCTGGGCAGGGCTATCTGGTTTTGGAAAGAGAAAATATATCTGGAAGTGGCCATTTCAGTTTGGTGATTGGTGTGCACCCTGCGGCTATATTAAGGACTGGATGAAAAAAGGCAAGTGGATTGCTACCTGCTATTATGCTGCCTCTGCTTTTACAATGGCTAAAATTGCGGAAAATATCGGGATAAAAGAGGATGCGGAGTATTTTAGTACGCTTGGAAAGAAGATTTCAGGGGCGTTTAAGGCTCTCTTGACAGATGGAAAAGGCAATTTGAGGCAAGAATTTCAGACGGGCTATGTGCTGCCTTTGCAGTTTGGTTTGGTGGATGGGGCGGTCAAGAAAAGGATGGCGGAGAATTTGGACCGGCTCGTGAAGGAGAGCGATTATCATCTGGCTACGGGCTTCCCTGGAACGCCATATCTTCTTTTTGCGCTTGCAGATAACGGGTATGCACAGACGGCGTATAAGGTACTGTTGCAGGACAGCTGTCCGTCTTGGATTTATGCTATAAGAAAGGGCGCAACTACGTTGTGGGAGCAGTGGGATGCTATAACGCCACAGGGGGAAATTAGGGAGCCTTCCATGAATCATTACGCTTACGGTGCGGTTGGAGATTTTCTGTATAGAAGAGTTTTGGGGCTTGAAGTGTCTGAAGGTGGCTGGAAGGAGTTTTGTTTTAGTCCTCTTCTGGGAGGAAACTTGTCCTGGGCTAAGGGACAAGTTGATACACCGTATGGACTTATTGAAGCCGGCTGGGAGATTTCTGGTGGCAAGATTAAGCTAAAGGTGAATGTCCCAGTTTCTGCAAGGTGTAAGGTGACATTGCCAAGTGGAAAAGAAATTTCTGTTACAAGCGGAAGTTATAGCTTTGAAGAGCCTTTTGAGGAAAATTTGAGGTAGTAGAATGAGACATCAGACATTTGGAGTTACCATAAAGGAAGAAACGGCTAGGGAAAAGCAGAATAGGGAGCTGGCAAGATGCGTTGTAGAGGAAGGTATTGTCCTTTTGGAGAACAACGGCGTTCTTCCGCTTCAGATTGAGAAGGTTGCTCTTTATGGCACGGGAAGTCGCATGACGGTCAAAGGTGGTAGTGGCAGTGGAGATGTTCGGGAGCGTTACTGTGTTTCTGTTGAGCAAGGGCTGAAAAATGCAGGCTTTGAGTTTCCTACTACGCTTTGGATGGACCGCTTTGAGCAAAAATTCAGGAAGGAAATTGCTACGTGGAAGGCCACGGTTGAGGACGCTATTAAGGGCATTGGTCCGGTCAAGACAATGCAGATGTTCAACGTGATTGCCTCCTACCCCAAGCCCTGTCCTGCCTGCACTCCAATTTATCCCGATGAACTTACCAGTCAGACTTCAACTGCTATTTATGTAATATCTAGGCAAGCGGGTGAAGGAAGGGACAGAAGGGTTGAAAAAGGGGATTACCTGTTATCGGATATTGAAGAAGAAAGTATTAAATTTCTACGTGCAAATTATGCGCAGCTCATTTTGGTTATTAATGCTGGTGGAGTTCTTGATCTTTCAATTCTTGATACGGTTGCTGTAGATGCTGTTGTTCTTATGGGACAAGGTGGAGAAGAGGGTGGAAATGCTCTTGCTAACGTGTTAGCTGGAAAAGTATCGCCCAGTGGAAAATTAACCGATACTTGGGCTTACAAATATAGTGATTATCCCTCCTCTGATACCTTTAGTTTTATGAATGGAAATCTTGAGGATGAAGAGTATAGTGAAGGTATTTTTGTTGGCTACAGGCATTTTGATAGAGCCTTGATTAAGCCAAGGTATCCGTTTGGTCATGGTTTGAGTTATACCACTTTTAGTTTGCATATTGATGAGATTTGGTCAACTTTTATCAGGGTTTCTGTTACTAATACTGGTACCGTTGCAGGTAAAGAAACTGTACTGGCTTTTGTCAAAAAGCCCAAAGGTAAGTTGGAGCATGAACTAAAAAGTCTTGTGGCGTTTGAGAAAACAAAACTTTTGAGCCCAGGGGAAAGTGAGACTTTGACCTTACCTCTTAATTTAAGCTTGATTGCTTCCTATTTTGAAGAAAAGAAAGCCTTTGTACTTGAAAAGGGTACATATGAGGTTGTACTTAACTCTAATACTGAAGCTAATTTTTCTTTAGACAAGGAAATAACAATTGAAAGCTGTTGTCATGAAGAGAAACCTTTTTCTTCACGGGTTTATGGCTTATTAAACAAGCTTAATGACTATGACAAAATCAAATTAGTAACAGGTGGTGGTTACACAATTAAATGTTACAACAATGTTATGGGTGCTGCAGGACGTACCTGCACAAGGCTTTTGAAAAAAGGAATTCCAAACATTGTTCTTTCTGATGGTCCTGCCGGTATTAATCTTCTGCCAATAACTACAACCACCAAAGGAGGTAGCGTTCGTTATCCAGAAGGTCTTCCGGAGGATTGGAATTGGGGCTGGATAAAGAAATTTGAACCTCTTATTAAGAACCTTCCTGGAACAAAGAGTGGAATTACAACTTTCAGATATATGACTGCCTGGCCTAGTGAGACAGTTCAGGCTCAGACTTGGAACTTGTCTCTTATTGAGGACCTTGGTAGGGCCGTAGGAACTGAGATGCTGGAAGTTGGAGTTTCAGTGTGGCTTGCGCCAGCGCTGAATATCCATAGAAATCCACTATGTGGGCGTAACTTTGAGTATTACTCGGAAGATCCGGTTGTAGCTGGCAAGATGGCAGCCGCTGTCACCAGTGGTGTTCAGAGTATGGGGGGAGTTGGTGTTAGCCAAAAACATTTTTTGTGTAATAACCAGGAAGATAACAGAACCGGTGTTTCTTCTAATGTGGGAGAAAGGGCTTTGAGAGAAATTTATCTTAGAGCTTTTGAGATTGCAGTTAAGGAAGGAAAGCCGTGGACAATTATGACCAGTTATAACAAAGTTAATGGCCAATATGTTAATAATAGCAGGCATTTTTGTACTGAGATTTTGAGAACTGAATGGGGTTTTGATGGCCTAATAATGACAGATTGGAATGCTTCTGAGCAAAGTTCTCATTCTCAGGCTATCAATTCTGGTAATGACCTGCTTATGCCGGGCAACAATGGAGTTATAAAAGTACTTAAAGAAGATCTTAAAACAGGTAAACTGGATAGGGCTTCTCTTAACAAGTCTGCTGGAAGGGTTTTGGAATTAATCTTTAAGAGTGAGACTTGTAAAGATTTTAGGTGATATTATAAAGAGGCTTAAGAGAGGCGGACGGCGTGAATCCATTTTTACCTTTAACTGAATATATTCCTGATGGAGAGGCTCATGTTTTTGAGAACCGAGTTTACCTTTACGGGTCTCATGACAAAGCGCTCTCTGACCGCTTTTGCGTTGAAGACTACACTGTTTGGTCTGCGCCAGTTGATGACTTATCAAAGTGGGAAAATCATGGAATCTCTTATTCTAAAAGCCAAGATCCTAGGTCAAGAAATGGAAAACTCGTAGATTATTATGCTCCAGATTGTGTGCAGGGTAAGGATGGCCGTTTTTATCTTTATTACGTAGCTATGGGACCAAATACTAGAAATTTTGGACCAATTTCGGTTGCCGTTTCTTCTCATCCAGCAGGTCCTTTTGAGTATCTTGGGGATGTCAAATATCCAAATGGACAACCAGTTCTCAAGTTTATGAACAACGACCCAGCGGTGCTCAATGATAACGGCAGAATCTGGTTATATTACGGCTGGGGACTTGGCAGAGATTTTAGAAACAAGCTACTTGCTCCTCTTTATAACAAGGTTTTGAGCACTATAGCTGTGCGTAGTGTTAAGGAAGTAAAAGCAACAAAACCTAGTATTCTATCCTGTGCTGTTGTTGAACTTGAAGCGGATATGCTTACCGTTAAAAGTGAGCCAAAGGCTGTGTTGGACAGTAAAACTACAGCTTTGAAAGATAGTCTGTTGTATAAGCACCCCTTCTATGAAGCCCCATCAATCAGAAAAGTTGGAGAACTTTATTATCTGGTTTATTCATCTGGCGAGAACAACGAACTATGTTATGCAGTAAGTTCTAAGCCGGACTGTGATTTTCATTATGGCGGTGTTATTATTTCTAACAGTGACTTGGGCTATAAAGGGAATTCTCGTGCCAAGGCTCCTGCTGGAACCATTCACGGTTGTATAGAATATATCAATGGCCAGTGGTATGTCTTTTATCACAGATGTACCAATAATACAGATTTCTCTAGGCAAGCCTGCGTTGAAAAGATTGAAATTTCCATGGACGGTAGAATAAACCAAGTAGAGGTTACTTCTGAAGGTTTTTCTGAACATTTAGAAGCAAAGGGCACGCTCAACGCTGCCTATTGCTGTAATTTAATCCCGCAAAAGCCAATTAAATTAGGGTTTGGCAAACAACAAACAATGCCCCGCATCACAGAAGAAGATGGAAAATTATATGTTGCAAGTGTCGTAAATGGTACTATTTTAGGCTATAAGTACTTGGATTTTACATTCCTTAGAAAAATAGGTCTTGAGTATAGAGGCTCAGGAAAGGGAAGAGTTGAAGTTTCAATTTCTGAGAAGGGTTCTATTCTTGGTTCTTTTGAGGTTACGCCTTCTGTTAAGTGGAAAAGAGCCTTTATCACTGGATTGGATTTAACAGGGGTGTATCCTCTGTATTTGAAATATAAGGGAACAGGTAAAATTGACTTAAAGAGCCTAGATTTTGGTGAGAAATCTTTTGGTGAGAAATCTTTTGACGGAGGAAAAAATGAGTAAGACAGGTTTTTCTAAAGATTTTATTTGGGGAGCAGCTACCTCTGCACCACAGATTGAGGGGGCCTGGAAGGAGGGCGGCAAAAGCCTCTCCATCTGGGATGTTGCTCCTGAGAAAAAAATAAAAAACAGAGAGAACTGTCATGTTTCCTGCGACCACTATCATCACTGGAAAGAGGATGTTGCTCTTATGAAGCAAATGGGACTAAAGGCGTATAGATTTTCTATTTCCTGGTCCAGAATAATGCCTTCTGAAGGGGTTGTGAATCAGGAAGGACTTAAGTTTTATTCAGATCTTGTTGATGAGCTTTTGATGGCTCAAATTGAGCCTATAGTCACAATTTTTCATTGGGACATGCCATTATGGGTATTCAAAAAGGGTGGATGGCTGAATAAGAGAATTGTTGGATATTTTAAGGATTATGCTAAAGCCGTGGTCTCTGCTCTGTCTGATAGAGTTAAGTGGTGGATTACTATAAATGAGCCTGGTTGCTTTATTATGAATGCCTATTTGCAAGGGGTTCATGCCCCCTTTAAGAGGGATTATCTATCGCTTTCAAAACTATCCAAAAATGCCATGATGGCTTCAGCTGAAGCGGTGAAAATTTTAAGAACAGAGGCAAAACAAAAAGTAAAAGTTGGGGTTGCTTTTTCAACAGGTGCCTGGGTTCCAAAAAATGATAGCAAAGAAGAAATAGATAAGGCCAGACGTTTGACGCTGGAAGAAGGCAATGGTCTTATGGGTAACAAATGGTGGATGGATCCCATGCTTCTTGGAAAACCAGTCAAAGCGTACGGTATCTTTTCTAGCAAGAAAAAGGATATGGCGTTGATCCATCAGCCTTTAGACTTCATTGGGCTCAATATCTACACTAGTTACAATTACGCAGAGTGGGGCGGTGGAGAAAAGCCTCCAGTAGGAGTTCCAAAGAACTCTTTGGGTTGGGTAATAGATGAAAGATGTATGTACTGGAATGTAAAGTTCATCTATGAGAAATATAAGCTTCCAATTATGATTACAGAAAACGGACTTGCAGCAAATGATGCAGTATCTTTTGATGGTGATGTCCAGGATCCAAACCGAGCAGATTTTATAAGACGCTATCTCTCTGAATTAAAGAAAGTTAACAATGAAGGAGTACCAATCTTAGGCTACCTTCACTGGTCTTTATTAGATAATTTTGAATGGGCAGAGGGCTATGATCCGCGCTTTGGTCTTATCTATGTAGACTTTAAAAGCGGAAAACGAATCATCAAGAATTCAGCCTGGTACTATAAACACATAATTGAGACAAACGGAGAAGAATTATGAAGCTTGAAATTGATAGAAATACAAAATGTATACCAACTGACTTTTCTTGGCAGATGGGACTTGGCAACGACCATGCTTTTCAAATGCTCAGAACTGATGTCTGTGAACATATCAAGCTTGCCCACGAGGAGCTTGGCATAAAATATATTCGTTTTCATGGCCTCTTTGATGATGACCTGCTGGTAATCCAGAACCTAAAGGACTACTTTAATTTTGCAAACATGCCCTACGCAAAGGGGGTAAACGAACTTAGTTTCAGACAGGTGGCCAACGTCCTTGATAACGTTTTGAAGTGTGGTGTCAAACCTTTTGTTGAGCTTTCTTTTATGCCCAGTGCCATTGCCAAAGGCAAGAAGGTTGGCTTGCGGTACCGTAACAACATTGAAATGCCCAGAAAGATGGATCTTTGGACCTCTCTTATTGAAAAATTCATTTGTTTTATTCAAGATAGGTACGGAAAAGAAGAAGTGGAAAGCTGGTACTTTGAAGTATGGAATGAGCCTGACCTTCCCATCTTTTTCCACGGCAGTCAAGCCGATTACTTTCACCTTTATGAGGCCACAGCCCGAACCATCAAAAAAATAAATCCTGCTCTTAGAGTAGGAGGTCCTTCTACCAGTGCCTGCAAGTGGATTAAAGAATTCAAAGATTTCTGCGAAAAAAACAAAGTCCCCTACGATTTTTTAACCACCCATCACTACCCGGGAGACGGCTTTGGTAACTCTTTTGGCATTAAAGACGCCTTCCGAATGATAAAAATTACCAAGGACAACGCTGGCACCCGGGACCTGGGCGACACTCTCACAGACTACTTCTTCAATCCCGATGTTTATAAAACTTGGACAAGGGGAATCCTTCGCAAGTTGGATGAGAAGGCTAGGCTTGAAGCCGGTGATGTCCCACTTTTTATAACGGAGTGGAATTCTATGGCTGTTTACAGTGCTCCAGTACATGATGAGAAATATTCCGCTGCCTTTATTATCAAGAGTGTCATGGATCTGAAAGGTCTGATGGAGGGCTATCTGTTCTGGTGTTGTTCTGACGTCTTTGAAGAGCTTTTCATCTTGGGAAAACCTTTTCATGGCAGTTATGGTATTATCAACAATGATGGAATTCCAAAACCTAACTTCTGGGCCTTTAAGATCTTAAGCCAACTTTATGCTCAAAGATTGGACATAAAGACTTCTATAGCCTGTGTAAATAATGATGTTGAGTATGCTGTATTTGTGGAAGAAGGTAAGACACAAATTCTTCTTTACGCTCAGAACTTTGACTACGAGAAGCGAGAAAAAACTGACGTTGAAATCACAATTAATGTTTCCTCTCACAACGTAACGGCTCAGCGAATAGATAATGACCACTGTAATCCAAAGGCGGAATGGATAAAAAGGGGAAAGCCTGATTTGCTGTCTCCGCAGGCGGTTCAGGAGATAAAGGCAAAGACTCGTCTTATTTCTGAGCCTCAAGAATTCATCTCTAACAACAACAGTACTACAATCAAACTTTCTCTTTGCACGAATGATGTAGTGTTACTTAGTTTGGAATAAGGCTTAAATTAGTTTCCCGAGATAAGCGCAGGATTTTTTGTAATCATGGAAAATGCGGTCTTTATCTAAGGTTAGATAGGTGCCGTTTTCGTAGAGAATTTTGCCATCAACCATTGTCAAGACAACGTCACTAGCCTGGGCTGCGTACACAACAAGAGCCAAGGTGTCATAGTCTGGAGTAAGATGCGGTTTGTCTAGGTCAAGGGCAATGAGATCTGCTTTTTTCCCTACTTCAAGGCTTCCTGTGTCAGCTCTGCCTTGAAGCGTTGCACCGTTGATGGTTGCCATTTTAATTACTTGTGCAGGCTTCATTAAGGTTGGATCTTGCGTGTAGCCGTTGTGAATAATTGAGGCTATGTGCATCTCTTCAAACATGTTGAGGTTGTTGTTACTTGCACTTCCGTCTGTGCCAAGACCTACGTTAAGACCAAGGTCTAGCATGTGAGGGACAGGGGCAAAACCACTTCCTAGTTTCAAATTGCTTGAAGGATTATGGACTGGGCTGACTCCTTTCTCTTTCATAAGAAGCTGATCCGCTTCTGTTACCCATACAGAATGGGCGGCGTAGCAGGGTACGTTGAAAAACCCAAGGTCGTTGAACCATTGGGTTGGGGTTTTGCCGTGCTTGGCTATGCACTCTTCTGTTTCCTTTTTGGTTTCAGCAAGATGAATGTGGAGCCTGCCTCCCAAGGTTTGAATCTCCTCTGCCCATTTGGCTGCAAGATGCTCGTTGATTGTGTATTCAGCGTGGACACTCCAATCCACATGAAGTCTATCCTCAAAGGCTTCGTTGAAATTCTTGTAAAAATCTAGAGACTCCAGTCGGTTGGGGAAGGTAAGATAATCGGTATCATTGGAGCCTCCCATTACAACCCTGGTTAGGTTTGCTTTAATCCCGCTTTCGTCAATTGCACGGGCGGTGAGCATGGGTTTCATGTACATATCGCAAAAGGAGGTGGTGCCACCTGCCAGCATCTCCAAAATGGCCATTTCCATACCTGAATAGAATTCCTCTATTCGCATTTGGTCTTCAATTGGCCAAATTTTGTGTAGCCAGTCTGAAAGTGGGAGGTCGCTGCCAACGCCTTTGACAAGGTTCATTGCAGAGTGTCCATGGGCGTTAACAAGACCTGGCATCAAGAGTTTATTGTACATGTCCTTTTCTTGGTCATAAACCTTGACCGGCTTGTCTGTTCCAATGTAATCAATAAATTGACCGGAAACTCCAAGATAAGCGTTGTTTAAAACCTTAAATTCGCCACTTTCTGTTGCGATTATCTTTGCGTTCTTAAATAGTACGGACATATTAACCTCTTGAACTTTTGGCTTTAATTATCGGTTTAGTTTTGATAGACGTCAACTAACGGGTTAAATGAAATTGGAAAAATTGTCTTGTAATCAAGCAGCCACAATAGGCATGAAAATCTTTCTCAATCTCAGCCTTTGAGAAGTTTGAATAAAAACTACTCAGCCAAAAGGTATAAAGGGATAGCCAATAACTGGGCTGCAACGGATACAACTACCATGGCTGTGAGGTTTGCATCGTAAAGAACTCCAAGGATCCAGCTTCCAAGAAACCAGAAAATTCCAAAGGAACATTCAAAAACTCCGTAGCCTGTGGCTCTGCTGACTTTAGGGACAAGGGTTGTAACGGCTGCCTTAAGGATTGATTCCTGTGCTCCCATCCCTATTCCCCATAGGAGAACTCCAGCCAAAACAAAGGGCAGAGAATCAAAAAGAAATACAAAAATGGCAAAAGGTGCTGACAGTAGAGTGGACCATACTAGGGCTTTAACGCCAATTTTATCGTACAAAAGTCCAAAGAAAAGAGCGGCAATGGCATCTATCAGCATTGCTCCTGCGTAAAGCAGTGGAAGAGAGCTACTGCTAACTAGTGCTTTTGCTTGAACGTGCATTGCTACCAGTGAGTAATCAATAAAGCCAAAGGCAAATAGGCTTATGCCGGCTATATAAAAAATAAAACTTTTCTTAAGTTTGAAAGGAACGTATTCTTTGGGTTCTGGCTCAAAATTATCGGGATTGGGAAATTTGTGTTTTGTGAGCAAGAGGAGGGTAAGTGTGATGGCGCCGGGGATGGCAAGAAAGGCAAAACAGGTGGCATAGAGTTCAAATTGTGAGCCGGTGGACTTGAATAGCATTACAACGTATAGGAGTACTGGACCCAAAAAAGCGCCAATTTGGTCTAGTACTTCTTGGAGACCAAAACTTTTTCCTACGCCTTCTTGGCTTGCTGCAAACGACATGATGGTGTCTTTTGCTGGTTTTTTGATGGCTTTGCCCATGCGTTGCACAACCAGGAGCGCACAGGCTGCAATCCAGCCGTTTTCACTTACCAGTGCGAGGGCAGGAACTGTCACTATATCCAATACATAGCCTAGGATTGTCATGAACCAGTAGTGCTTGGTTTTGTCGGTAAGCTTTCCAAATACGTAGCGCATGGAATATCCAATCAACTCGCCTAAGCCCGATACAAAGCCTATGACTCCGGCACTAGCGCCTAGGAGGGACAAATAGGCTCCTCTTATGCTGGAAGCCCCTTCGTGTGTCATGTCTGAAAAGAGGCTGACAATTCCAAAAAGGATAATGAAAAGCATAGTTTGCGATAGTCTAATTTTATACTTATCCTTCATTTTTTTTATTCTCCTTCACATTTTGGGGCATTGTATGCAATAATGGTAGGCAATGCGGGGTGAGTGATTTCTTACGTAAATGATTCCACATTTGGTGAAGCCGTTCTTTTCTATTAGTTTTTGCATAATTAAGTTATCACTATGTGTATCAATTCTTAGGTTAGCGGAAAGTGTCTTGCAGTAATTGATGGCAAAATCAAAGATGCCGTGTACCGTGCCGTCGCTGGCAATTCTGTGAATGGTGAGGTAGGGCTCGTTATTCAGCCATTTTCCACCTTCTATGATTTTATAGGTTGGCTCTTCCCCAGAAAATAGGGCAAATACGCCGTGAATACCGTTTTCGTCATATATAACTTTGCAAACTTTTTGATCAATGTCGGTCTTTATTAACTCTGTCGTGGGGTAGGAATGCGCCCACTGGTTAGGATTGTTTGTCCTAGTCATAAAGTCTTGGGCATATTTATAAATTTCCATTAACCTGGCAAGGTCTTGTTCTCTTGCTTCTCTTAAATTCAGCATAAGCCAAAAGGTATCTTTAAGCGCTGTTTGCTGTCAAGGGAAGCTGGCTTTCTTAAAGATAGCACTTGCTAAACAGAATTTTGGTAATGATTTGGATGCGCTGTAATAATTTCTTATAGTACAGTAAATTAAAATGGTCTTGCAAAAAAAACGGTTCAAGGTCTATTATCTTTGTAGATTCTTAAATGAATTTGGAGGAGATAGATTATGAAGAAAACTCTTACAGTATTGATGATGGTACTGATGGCAGCGGTGCTGTTTGTGTCATGTGACAACAACGCAAAGGAACCCAAATATAATGTTGCCTTTGATCTTGACGGGGGAAAAGGCTATATTCCGGAGCAGAACGTTGTAAAAGGCGGAAAGATTGCAGCGGTCAAGAATCCTACAAAAGAAGGTTATGCTTTCTG
>CAVISO010000037.1:0-13890 GCA_963645435.1 Sphaerochaetaceae bacterium
TCTGCCTTAGTGCTAATACGCTTAATAGATTGAGTACAACTGAAAACAACCTAGACAACTAAAACAACCAAAACGGCGGACACAGTTTAAACAACGGACACAGCCAAGACAATTTGGCATACACTTGAGAACAACCTAGACAGTTAGAACAGATTTAGAGTAGTTTGGGCGCTTTGTCAAAATGCAGTGCATTAGCTACTGCAGGAGTGCCGTATATGGTCAATTAAGTGGGCGTGACTTCAAGTGTAGTAACCGTAGCAACCGTAGCCAGCGTAGTGGTTGTTGTAGCTTCACCTCCAACTCCAACTCCAAATCTGTAATGAAAGAGTCGCAATAGTGCCTCTGCATCTCTATAAAGTTCTCATGTACACCTAGGCAACACTAGCGTTTGTTAAGTAAATAGCAAATTTAAATGAAAATTATTAAAAGTTATATAGGTTTTATAGTTGCGAATTCGCCCAAAGTGGGGTAAGTTTTTATCAAGAAGTGGGAAGTTTTCCCAAAATATACCAAAATTAAGGGTAAAAGTGGTAAAAAATGACTGGTGAGTACAGAAATACCATAGATGAGAAAGGACGCCTCATGATTCCGCCTAAGATTAGGGAACAGCTGGGCTCTTTTGATAATCTTATGCTCACTAAGTCTCCGGATGGCTCCTTGTGGTTGTTTACCAAGGAAGATTTTGATGCTTTGGACAGAGAGATCAACTACAGTCCACTGGCTGCTTTTAACAAGAATTCAAGAATCCTTAATATGATGGTTATTTCTCCGGCAAGAGAAATTGAGCTGGACAAGGCGGGAAGACTTAGTATTCCACAGATTCTCAGAGAGTTTGCAGGACTGGATCCAAAGACTGAGTGCGTCATCCAAGGGGTGAGGGACAAGGTTGAAATTATGAGCCTCAAGAAGTACGAGGAGTTGATGATTCAGTATAAGAACATGGTTGAGGATGCGGGTAACGAGTTGAGTTTGCTGAGGATGGACAAATAGTATGCAGTTTGTTCATTATCCTGTGATGCATAAGGAAATACTCAGTTATCTTGAGCCCAAGAAAGAAAATGCTCTTATGGTGGATTGCACTTTAGGTGAGGGCGGTCATACGGAACTGTTTCTGCAACAGTATGAGAGCCTTAGAGTTATCGGGTTAGATAGGGATGAGGCAATTCAGGCAAAAGCCAAGGCGAGGCTGGAGAGGTTTGGCGCGCGGTTTGAGGCAAAAAACGTGTGCTTTGACGATTTCTGGCGCGAGTATGATGGCCCTAAAGTGGATTTGGTGCTGTTTGACCTGGGTATAAGCGTGTTCCATTATGAGGAATCGGGGCGCGGGTTTGGCTTCAAGCATGATGAGGTCTTGGATATGCGTCTTGGTTGTAATGCTGGCGGGCCGTCTGCGAAGGATGTTGTCAATCAGTATGCCGAGCAGGCGCTTGCGGATGTCATTTATATGTACGGCGAGGAGCGATATTCAAGGCGGATTGCGAGGGCAATTTGTGAATATAGAGAGTCCAAGGAGATTGAGACCACGGGCGAGCTGGCGGATTTGATTTACAGAGTGGTGCCTGGCGAGTACAGACGGCGCAGAATTCATCCGGCTACCAAGACGTTTCAGGCGCTCCGAATTGAGGTAAATAGAGAGCTGGAAAGAATTGAGCCGGCGTTGCAGGGGGCGGTTAAGGCGCTCAATCCGGGCGGAAGAATTGCGGTTTTGACGTTTCATTCGCTGGAGGATAGGCCTGTGAAGTGGTTTTTCAAGAATCACGAGGATGAGTTGGAGATTCTGACCAAAAAACCCCTTGAGGCAACTGCAGAGGAGTGTGAGCAGAATCCGCCTTCGCGCAGTGCAAAGTTGAGAGTTGTTGAAAAGAGAGCTGAGAAGTTAACACAAACGGGAAAGAAAAATAAATACAAGGAGGCTTTTGAGAAGCAAAAGGCTCTGGACATGGAGGACCAAGACAATGAAGGTTAAAAATGCAAGATTTAGTGATAATTTTGAGAAGTTTGTTATTGTAGTGATGATTTTATTTATCAATGTTTGTCTCATGGTCCCTGTGTGGCAGAGTGCTAGTAACTCACAGCTACAGAGAAGATTGGCTATGAGTGAGGAGGCTTTGCGAGCAAATGAGGAGCGTAAGATGACTTTGAATGCTTCTATTGCATCCAAGATGACTCCGGAGTACTTGATTGAGCAGTCCGTTGAACAGAATATTGTCTTCAGACAGATTACAGATTCCAACGCAACTGGTGCTGTAGCAAGTAATAAATAAAGTTATAAATAGAAGTTTACAGGTAAATGAGAAGATAATAAGTAGCTGAGAAGGTAGCTGAGAAGATAACTGGTAGTCCAGAAGGAAACCCAGAAGGTAGCTGAGAAGATTTAAAAGCGATTAGGTAGGTAAGTAGAAAAGTTAGTCAAAGGTTGGTCACATATGGGAAGACAGGAGTATGATGATTGGGGCTTCATGGGAGAAGTCCAAAAAGAGCAGCGACTCAAAAGCGAGGCTAAGCGAGCTAGGCAGACAAATGCGTCCAGAAATGCATTTGTCTTTCTTTGTTCTGTCATAATTTTGTGTCTTTCAGGACTTGTATCGGTTTATTCGGCCAGTTTCCCGGTTGCAGTAAACAATGGCCTAAATCACTACTATTACCTAATAAATCAACTGGTATACCTAGGAATTGGGCTATTGTTTGCCATAATTGTTACTGTCTTACCAGAAGGTGCAATCAGGATTTTATGTCCAATTTGCTTTTTTACCAGCATAGTGCTTTTGGGAGTGGATCTTTTCTTTGGAAAGGCTTTGGTTTCCTCTGTAGATACCATTGGTTTTGTTTTTGTTTCCTGTGTTATGTACATGTCTTTGTTTTTCTCTAATAGAGGCAACAGCATCACAAGTGCAAAGCAGTTGATTGTTCCAACCATTGGCTGTCTTGTGGTCCTTGCAATGCTTCTGTTAAAGAAATCTTTTTCTTATGCGGTGTATTTTCTGGTCTTAAATGCAGTTATGTTTGCAGTAGGTGGGCTAGGGATTACTGGAATAATTATTTTAGTTTTGTATTTGTTAGTGCCCTCAGTGGTAATCATTTTTTCAAAATCGGATTTGCTGCTGTCAATTGCTAAATTTCTCTTCCCAGGAGCTCAGTCCACTGCCAGAATTACCCAGGTGGAGACCATCAAAGAGGCTATTGCAAGTGGCTCTTGGTTTGGCAAGGGGCTTGGTACTGGAGAGTATAAATTGGGGCAAATTGAAGACCTTGCAGGACGGGCCATTTTTGCAAATGTTTGCGAGGAAATTGGTTTTGTTGGCATCTTCATTTTGTTGGTGGTCTTTGCGGTCTTAGCCTTTACAGGATATAGAGTTGCAAAAATTAATAGAAAGCAAAACGGCTTTGCCTCCAACCTGGCTTTAGGCTGCACTACCATAGTGATTTGGCAGATGATTGCCAATGTTTTGTGGCTTTTGGGCGTTCTTCCTGGCAACGGACTTTCAATGCCATTTTTCTCCTACGGAATGGAGATTATCCCTACTATTTTAGCCTGCGGGCTCATCTACAAGGCAACAAAACTCAAACCAACCGAGACCGCAAAAGACGACACCTCAGTGGAGGACTTGTCCTCAGAAATCAAGTACCAAGAGCCCTATGAGTTCTAGAAAATTCCAGTGGATTTTAGTAATTTTACTTATCCTCTTGCTGGCAGCAGGCGCCTTTGTTGCCCTGAGGAATCTCTCTTTTTTCAACGTGAAAACGGTCAACGTCACGCTCACCGGACCGGTCTCTGAAATCCGCACGGACATGCAGCGCCTCATCAACCCTCTCAAAGGTCTCAACATCTTTGAAATTTCCACCTCCAAGCTGGAAAAAAGCCTGTCCGCTTTTGACGAGGTAGACAGCGTCACCGTCAAGCGCTTTTATCCCGATACTCTTGAAATCACCATTAATTATTCGGTCTTTCTTCTAAAGGCCTATTGTGTTGACGAAGAAGAAGTTACCTATTATTTCATCAAAGACAGCAGCCTGGTTCAGACTACTGAGCAAACTTGGAGCGAGTTTGACCAGCTGGGCTCTGTTCAGTTAAATCCAGCCTACGCCCAAATGATTCTCAAGTGGGGACCAGACAACGGCTTCAAAGCAATGGTGCCAATGGTAGAATATTTAGCCTCTAATAACTTGATAACAAGTATTAAATACGATAATAATAACGGTAGTGAGTTTGGAAGACTATTACTCTGGCTGCCGTCCTTAAATGCCCAACTTTATGTGCGAGAAATTGTCAGCACACAGCGCCTAGACGAAGCGTTGGCAGTCATAGCAAAACCGTCAACTAACTCAGCGGCAAGTGAAGACGTTGTCGTTTTTGACCTGTATTCTAGAAGTCTGGTCAAAAGGACATAGGGGGACATATGGCTTCTGAAAAGGTAATAATGGGTTTGGACATAGGTTCTTCTTGGGTAAGAGCGGTAGTAGGCTCGGTTTCCAAGGACGGCCAACTTATGGTAGACAGCATTTGTGAGCGCCCAAGTGAAGGCGTTCGTTCTGGGGTTGTTGTCAACATTGAACAGACTCGTAAAGCAATTACCTCTGTCATTCAGGAGGCTGAACTTCAGGCAGGAATTGATGCTCAAAGCGTCATAACCGGAATTGGAGGTTCCTCTGTAAACGGCTATTCCTCCCAGGGCGTGGTTGGAATTAGCGCAAGAGATTTGGAAATAACTCGTAACGACATAAGTGATTGCTTAAAAAGCGCAAGAGCCTTTGAGCTTCCAGCAGACAAGGAAATTCTTCATACCCTGGTGCAGGACTTTACCGTTGACGGTAAGGGTGGCATCAAGGATCCAATTGATATGACAGGTCACAGACTGGAAAGTAAAGTTCTCATCATTATGGGAAGCTCCAGTAACTGTTCCAACACTAGAAGAGCCCTTCAGAGTGCTGGTTTTAATTCTGCTCGGCTTGTGCTTTCTCAGTTGGCAGATGCAGACATAGTCCTAAGTGCAGATGAAAAAGAGATGGGCACTATTTTGATAAACATTGGCGGTAGCACCTCTAACATGATTGTTTACCAAAATGGTTCTCCTGTGTACGTTGGTGGCGTGGATTTGGGCTCAAGTAGCGTCACAAATGACATTGCCTATATTTTGAATAAGCCAAAAATGGTGGCAGAGCAGGTGAAGGTGGAAAGTGGCTGTTGCTATTTGCCAAGTGTCTCTAATGAAGAGAAGATAATTATTCCACAGGTGGGTGGACTTCCATCTATCTCCATGCCTAAGAAAGAGTTGTGTAAAATTATCGAGCCAAGAATGGCTGAGATTTTCTCGCTGTTGAAGAAGGGGCTGGATAGTAAAATTACCCATGCTACGTTTGGTGGCGGCGTGGTGCTGGTGGGTGGCGGTTCGCTGCTTTCTGGCGTGACGGACCTGGCTTCCGAGATTTTCCGGGTGCAGGCGCGTATTGGATTCCCTGAGGCGCTTCCGGGCTTGGATAGGTCCTACATTAACCCTAAGTACGCCACGGTGTTGGGGCTTTTGAAGACGGAGGCCAAAAAGGCACAATCGGCTCAGATGGGTAGAGGAAAAAGTGATAAACGTTCTGGAAAGACTGGTATTTTGGGAAAGCTTTCCTCAATATTTAAGTCTATTGTATAATTATTTTGTATAAGAGAAATTAAGAGGTATTTAATATGGATTTTGGCATGATTGAAGATTTACTTCACGACGAACAGACACCTCCTACAGACATTAAGGTGCTTGGTGTTGGTGGCGCTGGCGGTAATGCTGTAAACAGAATGATTGCAAGTGGTCTTAAGAAGGTCACCTTTGTTGCACTTAATACCGATATGCAGGCGCTTCAGCGCTCAAATGCTCAACTTCGTATTCCTATTGGAAAAGAGCTTACTGGCGGTCTTGGTGCCGGCGGTATGCCTGAGATGGGGCAGAAGGCTGCTGAGGAAAGCAAGGACGAGATTAAGAATTTGCTTGAGGGCACAGACATGGTGTTCATCACCGCTGGTATGGGCGGAGGAACCGGAACCGGTGCTGCTCCTGTTGTTGCTGAAATTTCCAAGGGGCTTGGGATTCTCACTGTTGCTGTTGTTACAACTCCTTTTGCTTTTGAAGGCAGAAAGAAGCTTCAGTTTGCAAATGAAGGTATTGACCGCCTGAGAAAAAATGTAGACACTCTCATTCTCATTCCAAACCAGTATCTTCTTAAGGTATCGGAAAATAATACGCCAATTAAGCAGGCCTTCCTCATGGCAGATGACGTTCTCAGACAGGGCGTTCAGGGTATTTCTGAGCTTATCACTGAACCAGGAGAAATCAACATTGACTTTGCCGATGTCCGCACCGTCATGAAGGACAAAGGAGATGCCATCATGGGTATTGGTATTGGTGAAGGTGCCAACCGCGCCCTGGATGCTGCTCGCCAGGCTATCAACAATCCTCTTCTTGAGGATGCCAAGATTGACGGCGCCAAGAGCGTACTTGTCAACCTCACCGCAGGGGATGGTCTCACCCTCCAGGAATTCCAGGATGTAGTTGAGATGATTACTGAGACCTGCGACAAGGACGCGCTGATTATCTCTGGCCAGGCTTATAATCCCGATCTTGGTGACAAGGTTAAGGTCACAGTTGTTGCAACCGGTTTTGAAAGAGAATCTGCTAAGGTGGATGTTCCTGATTTTGAAAAGCCTAAGAAACGTTTTGACCAGTTTATCAATGATATGGGCTCTTCTCAGGGTCCTGCTGCTAATGCTGCTAGTAATAATTCCGGTTTTGGTGGCAATGGCATGGCTGGTAGTGGTATGGCTTCTGGTAATGGCAACGGCGCTGGCGCTCAGGATCGTTCTCAGAGAAAGCCTGAAGAAGTGATTTCTGTCAACCGCTGGCAGGATTTGCAGTCTCAGATTGGTAGACGTCAGAACCAGAGTTCTAGCTCTAATGACTATTCCTATCCTGCAATTCTAAGGTACCAGAGACAGGATGACGACAACAAATAAGGACGCTAGCGCTTGCAGCGCATCTAGCGTGCAAATTTTAGATGACTTTACTCAAAGTCTTTTGATAGAGAGGCATTCTTCCACTGCAACAAGAGATTGTTACAGGCATGAGGTGGAATGCTTCTTGTCATATTTAGAGGAAGAAGGGCTTTCCTACGCTGACATTGACACCCTAGGAATCAGAGCGTTTTTACGGTACAGGGCAACTGGTGGCTTGAAGGGTGGTACTGAGGTTACTACTGAGGCTACTGCTGGTAGAAGCGCTCAAGCGCTTTCTGCCCGTACCATGTCAAAGGTTATCACTGCCTTGCGAATGTTTTTTCTCTTTCTTCAGAACGAGCGTATCAGAAATGATGACCCAATGGAGCTAATTCCGCGTACAAAAGAGCCCAAAACGCTCCCACAGACCATTGATTACAATGCAGTGGAGAAAATCCTCAATGTAATTGATACAAGCACAGACCTTGGTTTCAGAGATAGAACCATGTTTGAGCTCATCTATTCCTGTGGCCTAAGAGTCAGCGAATGTGCCACACTGCGTGTAGATAAATATCTTAAGGTAGAGAAAAGAATTATCGTGCTTGGAAAGGGCAATAAGGAGCGCATGATTCCTGTGGGAGACGTAGCAATTGGCTACCTGGACGCCTACATTTCTGGAGCCCGCGCAAATCTTCTTGGCAAGCGTAAATCCGTCTATATGTTCATCTCCAAACGCGGCGACGCGGGCAAAGAAGGCATCACGCGCGAAGAAATCTGGAACCGCCTGAAAATCTACTGCGACCAAGCAGGCGTCTACTCCAAGGTCCACACCCTGCGCCACAGTTTTGCCACGCACCTCTTACAAGGCGGCGCAGATCTACGCTCCGTGCAAGAACTACTTGGTCACAAAGACATCCGCACCACGGAAATCTACACTCATGTAAATACCGATGATTTACAGAAAAAATTTGAAAGTGCATTTGGCTCCACGGAGGAGGGAAAATGAAGTTAATATCTTGGAATGTTAATGGACTTAGGGCGGTTTTAGGCAAAGGTTTTATGGATTTCTTCAAAACTGCTAATGCAGATATCTTTTGTCTGCAAGAAATTAAACTTTCTGAAGGTCAACTAGATTTACCACTTGAAGGCTATCACTCATACTACAACTACGCTGAAAAAAAAGGCTATTCTGGTACTGCCGTGTTCAGTAAACAAGAGCCTTTGTCCGTTTCCTTTGGCTCAGACAACGAGGGGAGGGTAATTACCCTTGAGTTTTCAGACTACTACGTTGTAAACGTCTATACTCCAAACTCACAAGACGAACTTGCCCGTCTTGATTTTAGGCTCCAGTGGGACAAGGCTTTTAGAGAATATGTTTGCTCTTTGGATAAAGTCAAACCAGTTCTAATCTGTGGCGATATGAATGTTGCCCATAAAGAAATTGACATCAAAAACCCTAAAACTAACATTCGGAATGCTGGCTTCACCCTTGAGGAGCGAAACTCCTTTAGTCAGTTGCTGGACGCAGGCTTTACCGATACCTTTAGGCTCTTACATCCAGCAGAAATTTGCTACAGCTGGTGGTCCTACAGATTCAAGGCTCGCGAACGCAATACCGGCTGGCGCATTGATTATTGGCTAATTTCTAATAGAGCAAAGGGATGGGTGAAAGAGGCTGGAATTGAGACTTCTGTGTTAGGCTCAGACCACGCCCCTATCTTCGTCGTTCTTTGAGCTTTGGGCGGTCTGCGGCGTCACTTCAGGATGAGCCGTGCAAAGAGCACTGTCTCATCCTTTGCTTCTAGCATCCCATCCCAAATCTCTGTGAACCTGTTCTTTGAGTCGTATACTACGTCAGTGCGAGCACGGCCGTACAGCATTGTACTGTCCGTGCTCTTCTTCCTTGTCTACAACTCAAATAACTTAGAAGCAAGCTTCGTCGTTCTTTGAGCTTTGGGCGGTCTGCGGCGTCACTTCAGGATGAGCCGTGCAAAGAGCACTGTCTCATCCTTTGCTTCTAGCATCCCATCCCAAATCTCTGTGAACCTGTTCTTTGAGTAAAATTTGAGGAATGTCTATCTAAAATATGGTTTTTGCGTGAAAGAAGTTGCGTTAAAGGCTCTTTTAGGTATAGATTTGATACATGATTGGTTTTCTGATAAAGAAAAGTTTTTTTGATGGCTGGGATAATCTCCTAACGCTTGTTATTGTTAATTTAGGCTATTTAGTGGCCTTTGGTTTAATACTGCTTGCATCTCCTGCAGGAGAAGTAAATCTATGGCTGGGCTATGGCCTCATTGTGCTAGCTATTTTCTACATAAGTATTTATACTTTGGGCTCAAGTGCAATTACCTATGGGTATAGCTGTTATAAAAAAGAGGGGATTGGGACTTTCTTCAAGGCTATCAAAGAACGCTTCACTCATGGACTTTTGTATTTTGGCGTACTTGTTATGCTGCTGGTGTGCTGTGCCTACGTTATTCCCTTCTACTTTGCCATGGCAAACATGTTGGGCTATGTATTAGGCATGATACTGGTTTGGACGGTACTTGCCTTTTTACTTGCCCTTCAGTTTTACTTCCCACTTTGTTATTACTGCGAAGCAGATGCTCCTCTTACTACCTTACGCAAGTCTTTTGGCTTTGTTGCCGATAATCTAGGCACTACTTTTTTCTTACTACTAAAGACATTATTTGATTTAATCATAACAATTTTCACTGCAACCCTGGTTCCAGGTTTTGGTGGAATAGGTCTTGCGAGAATGGACACCACCAAGCTTCTTCTCAAAAAGTATGAATTCTACTCCCAAAATCCTGGAAGCACAAAGAAGGACCTCAACTGGGAAGATTTGCTCTACGAAGAACGCGAGCTGGTAGGTCCACGAACCCTCAAGGGGATGCTTTTCCCCTGGAAGGACTAGGAGGTAGCCCATGTCACTTGAAACCGAAATCAAAGCTCATGTCCAGGAAGGCCTTGTGGACTCCATCAAAACCACGCTTTTAGCCCAACCAACTTGCGTTGACCACGGAGAAATCTCCAAATTTGACGTGTACTGGTCTAACACGGAAGAGGGCGATCCTCTTTTCAGAACGCGCAAAGAGACCTGCATGGGCAATACCGATATTCTTTTCACGGCTAAACCTTCAAAAACCAAAACCCAAGAAGGAGTTGAAAAGAACGTGGAACTGGAATTCCAAGCCAGAGGCGAAGACTGGGAAAAAATTCTGCAATTTGTCCGCTCCCTGGGCTGCAAGATTTGCAGAGTCAAGTGGAAAAAGGGCTGGCACTGCACCCTACAGCATGGTGGTTTTGAAATTCATGCAGAACTTTTAAATGTTCGGTATTTGGGCTGGTTTTTGGAAATGGAAATTTGCACAGAGGAAGAACTCGATTTTGCCAGTGCCAATAAAGCCTTGCATGAACTTCTTGACCTAGTTGGACTAGATGCAAGTGCAGTTGAACCCCTTGGTTATAACAAAATGCTCAGAGCCATTGGACATTCCAAAGGTTAATAAAGGAGGTTTTTGAAAAAACCTCAAAGAATTACTTTTTTGCCTGTTTTAGGATTCTCAATCATTTGAACTTCAAGATTGTAAACCTCTTTAATGTTTTGCTCTGTAATGACTTGTGAGGTTTCTCCACTAGCAAAGATAGTGCCGTCTTTAAGAATTATACATTGAGAACAGTGGCGTAAAATTGCATTAAGGTCATGTAGAACACAAATTATAGTCTTACCTTCCTGAGCAAGTTCAGACAACAAATTCAAAAGAAGAAGTTGGTGATTAGGGTCAAGGTTGTTTACAGGCTCGTCTAAGGCAAGAATCCCAGTGTCTTGACAAATGGTTCTAGCCAACATGGCAAGTTGAAATTCACCACCGGAGATTTGAGTAATAAGTCTATCTTTTAAATGCCAGATTCCAACTTTTCTGAGAGCCTTTTCAACTAGGGGAGCAGAGGAGAATTCATCCCCATGAGGGTATCGGCCTAAGGCAACAAGCTGAGAGACTGTAAAGGCTTCTGTGCAGCGAATATATTGACCTTCAAAGCTGATAAGTTTAGCAATTTCCTTTTGGCGCATTTGGGATATTTCTTTATCAAATAAAAGGATAGAAGAGCCTTTTGCCTCAAGTTCATGAATTAAATATTTTAGTAAAGTACTTTTGCCACTTCCGTTAGGACCGGCAATGGCAACAAAACTTCCTTTTTTTATTTCAAAGTTAATAGAGTCCAAAATCAAAGATTTCCCGTAGCCCCCTGTGAGGTTCACAACAGAGAGGGCAGCGCCTAAGTATTCAGCCTGCATTGTTGTTCCTCCTTAACAGAACCAGAAAGACTGGGGCCCCCAGGATGGAGGTGATGATTCCAATGGGAAGTTCTGACGGGGCAAGGATAAAGCGAGCAAGAAGATCTGCCAGAAGCAGAAGGCAGGCGCCTAAAAGCGTGCTGGCTGGTATTAGCCTTTTGTGCTTGGGACCTAGAATTAAACGGGCAAAGTGGGGACTCATGAGGCCAACAAAGCCTATGATTCCACAGAAGGAAACTACAAGAGCAGTCAAAACGGTAGCCCAAAACAGTAGAATGAGCCTAATTTTTCTAAGGTTAAGGCCACTTGAGACCGCTGTACTGTCATCTAGTAATAAAAGGTCAAGGGCTGTAGCATGGGAAAGTAAAAAACCAAAGGCAAGCGAGGAGGCAACAAAGAGCGCAAATACTCGAGGCCAGGAAGCGGCACTTAGACTTCCCATGGTCCAGTAGATGACGCTGTCCATTTGACGTCTTCCTAGGTAAATGGTCAGGGTAGTGAGGGCACTTAAAAGAAAGTTAAGTGCAATGCCTGAAAGTAATAACTTATTTTGATTTCGTTTGTTGGTGGCAAAGAGCAGTCCTGCCGTTCCCATTGAGCCTAGGAGGGCAGCGGGAACGTTGCCAAGGCCTAAGCCTAATAGGGTGTTAAACCCAATGAGACAGGAGGCTCCAGAGGAAACTCCCAGGATGTAGGAGTCTGCCATTGGGTTGTGAAATACGCTTTGAAAAACTAGACCTCCAAGCGCTAAGGCTGCTCCTGCAAGGGCGGCACATAGCACTCTAGGAAGACGAAGGTTTCTTATGATATAGACCACGTTCTGTGGAGTGCCACCAAGAGTGCCACCAACAGTGCTGCCCACAGTGCTATTAAAATTAAAGGCGCCAATTATATCTCTTATAGAAAGCTTCACAGAGCCAAGGCAGATGCCAAGTATCATTAGCAGTAAAAGAGTAATTATTAGCGTAGCAACAACTAACGTGGTCTTTTTCATTAAATTACCATAAATTTAGAATAAGTTTGGATAAAGTAACTTAGCAATTTCTTCAATAATATCTGCAGTTCTGACCCCTTGGCGCTCAGCGGCATCTCCGTTGACGGAATATATAGCATTACTCAAACTTGCTGAGAGCTGGGAGTAGGGCTCTGTGGTTTTGAAGGCAGAGATATCGGTCTCTGGATTAGAGTAAGAGTAGGCAGGAAGAAGAATTACGTCTGGGTCTTGGGAGAGGAGAAGTTCCTTGCTGATGGACCAGTAGGAGGCGCTTTGGGCTGCGTTGAGGGCGCCAGCGGCTTCTAGGACGTCGTTGAGGTAGGTGTCTCCGGTGGCGGCGTAATCTCCCCAGTCACCCCAGGAGATGATGTAGACGGCGCTTTTTTTGTTGGCCTCAGGGATTTGGGAGGTGACGGCGGTGACCTTTGCAATACGTTCTTTCATATTTGAAACCTGTGTTAAGGCTTCAGGCAATTTGCCAATTGCTGCTCCAATTTCCGTAATCAGCTCATAGGTGCCGTCAAGGCTTTCTTCTTTGACCACTTGAAGGGTTTTGATGCCAGCTTTCTCAAGTTCTGTCATGAAGGCAGGATCTACAATTGAAGAGGCAATTACAAGGCTTGGATTAAGCGATACTATCAATTCCAAATTTGGCTCATAAAGGGTACCAACGCTCTGAACGGAAAGAGCTTCTACTGGATAATTGCAGTAGTCGGTTCTGCCAACAAGGTTGTCGCCTGCGCCAAGGGCATAGATTATCTCTGTGACGTTTGGACCCAGGGAAACAATTCTCTGCTCATTTGTATTTATCTCAATTTCTACCTGTGCCTGTGCAAAAAGCGCAAACACGCACGTTAAAACAAGGAAAATTGTTAATAGCTTTTTCATAAACATCTCCGGCACACATGATAGTAGTTTTTCACGTTTTAATATAGAATATGGGCATGGATAAAATTGATATTTTCACAGATGGTGGTTGTTCTGGAAACCCAGGTCCTGGCGGCTGGGCTTTTGTTGCTTTAGATAATGGCAAGGTGCTTTCTTACTCAAGTGGGGGGGCGGCTCAGACTACAAACAACAAGATGGAGCTAACTGCGGTAATTAACGCTCTTAAGACCTGTCAGAGTCTAGGGGTTAAAACAGTTTCTATCTCAACTGACAGCCAGTATGTGAAAAATGGTATCACCGCCTGGATTTACAACTGGAAACGCAATGGCTGGAAGACTGCCTCCAAGGATCCGGTGAAGAACAAGGAACTGTGGATTGAGCTGGATGCTCTTAGAAATAATTTTGAGATTAACTGGGTATGGGTCAAAGGTCACGCTGGCATTGAGTTCAACGAGCTGTGTGACTCACTGGTTAAGAAAGAGATGGATAAGTTCTAGGTTTTCTTTGGTTTTGTAGCCTTGGTTCCAAAGAATTTGAACCTGCTCAAGGGCTTTATCATTCATTCCAAGTTCTTGATACAATGTAATAAGGGTATCTCTTGTTGTTGTGTCGTAAGGATTTAACTCAAGTACTTCTTGGTAGGCTGCACAAGCACCCTCAATATCTGAAGCCAAGGTTAAATAGTAGGCTTGAGCCTTTTTGAAGGCTAAAATGTAGTTATATTCCTCAAACGCC
>CAVISO010000038.1:0-13502 GCA_963645435.1 Sphaerochaetaceae bacterium
GACAGCGCTATTGGGGAGAACCAATTCCTCTCATTCACTGTCCTGACTGTGGAACAGTTTTGGTTCCAGAAGAAGAGCTTCCTCTCAGACTTCCAGAAGTTGAAAGCTATCTTCCATCAGGCACAGGCGAAAGCCCTCTTGCTAACATTTCCTCTTGGGTAAACTGCCGTTGTCCAAAGTGTGGCGGTCCAGCAAAGCGAGAGACCAACACCATGCCACAGTGGGGAGGTTCCTGCTGGTACTATCTCCGATACATTGATCCTAAGAACAAGGAAAAATTTGTTGACCCAGAAAAGGAAAAGTATTGGATGCCAGTTAACCTTTATGTAGGTGGAACAGAGCATGCAGTTCTGCATCTTTTGTATGCAAGATTCTGGCACAAGGTGCTTTATGACTTAGGTTTGGTCTCAACTCCAGAACCTTTTGCAAGACTGGTAAACCAGGGAATGATAACCTCTTTTGCCTATCAGAGGGCAAATAAATCGCTGGTACAGGCAGATCAGGTCATTGAAAAGGAACCTGGCGTCTTTGTTGACAAGCAGACCGGCGAGGTCTTGGAACGCGTTATTGCCAAGATGTCCAAGAGTCTTAAAAACGTCATTAACCCTGACGAGGTTGAAGCAGAATATGGTGCAGACACCATGCGCATGTACGAAATGTTCATGGGGCCGCTTCAGGTTTCCAAACCATGGTCCACTACAGGTATTGCCGGTGTTTGGCGTTTCATTGATAAGATTTGGCGCCTTGCTGAAGAGAAAGGCATCACAGACGAAAAGGCTCCGGCTGAACTTATGAAGAGTCTGCATAAGACCATTAAAAAGGTCACAGAGGACACTGCAAGCCTTAACTTCAACACAGCAATCAGCCAAATGATGATTTACGTCAGCGATCTTTCCAAGATGGACAAACTTCCTAGAGAAGCTTGGGAGCCGTTTGTACTCATGCTCAGTCCTTATACTCCACACCTTGCTGAGGAACTTTGGGAGAGAGCGGGGCATCAGCCTTCAATTGCCAACGAGAAGTGGCCAGTTTATGACGAGAAAATGACTGTGGATGCAGAAGTTGCAATTGTGGTTCAAATCAATGGCAAGGTTCGTGCAAAACTCACTCTGGCAAAGGACACGGCAAAGGAAGAACTGGTTGCTGCAGCAAAGGCAAACGACAACGTAAAGCGCTACCTTGAAGGCGCTACAATCCTTAAGGAAATTGTCGTTCCAAATAAGTTAGTTAGCTTTGTTGTAAAATAATTGACCAAATAAACCTAAGCTTCTTTGGCTGCTTTATATACCGTATCAATTAAGGCTTCAACTTTCTCAAGGTCAACACTTGAGAAGGCAAGCCTTATATGATGCTCATCCAGTCTAATTACGCCAGTACCATACTTGTTAAGCAAAAGCTGTCTTAAATCTTCTGAGTTGCATTCACAGAAGAAGCTCATGAAGTAACCACTGTTAAATGGAAGTGGAACTAAATCAGTGCAATCTTCATATTTTTTAAGAGCGTTCTTTAGTGCTTTGTATCTAGCGCCCACCTTCTCTACTCCGGCAACTTTATCCTTTTGATAATTAGGGTCGCTCATGCCCTTAAGAAGGATGTTCTGACCTGGTGTGGTACAACTAGAAAGACTCCCTCTGATTGCACCCATGGTTTTTTGCATTAAGGCGTCATACTGCTCTTCAGTAAAGCCCTTACAACCATAGGTAATAAAAGCAACTCTAAAGCCCCAAACCATCTCTTCTTTTGTGGCTGCATCACATTTGACGGCAAGTAGGTTTTCACTGCAATCACAGAGTCTTGAGAAAAGACTTTCTTTACAGACATTCTCTTCAAAGAATAGCCCAAAATAGGCATCATCTGTAATAATTGTAAGCTTCTTACCAGAATCAGAATATTGTTTTAAGAGAGCAGCAATAGCTTCAGCCTCGTCCCAAGTAGGAGTATAGCCGGTAGGATTATTAGGAAAATTAAGAATCACTACTGCCTTTTTATCACCGGTGGAAGCAAGAGCAAAATCAAGTCCTTCAAGGTTAAAGCCGCCATCTTTGTTAAAGATTGGGAACAGCACCTTTTTAGCCTGTCTCTGTTCCTCTAAAATGAGATCATAATTTTCCCAGTACATATCCGGAAGAATTACATAATCAGAAGAATCCAAGAAAAGAGAACAAACGAGACTCAAGGCATTGGTAAGACCTGAAACCACTACAGGAAGAGAGAAGGTCTTTCCTTCAAGACTTGGATTTTTCTTTATCATTTGTTCTTTCCAAATCTTTCGTAAGGCAGGAACTCCTCCCATTGGAGCATAGGGGAAAATCTCACCAACTGCCATAGAAGGAGCAAACTGTGCCTTCATGGAAGGGATATACATTGCACTGCCGTTTTCCAGAGCAACTCCAATGGTGGCATTAAACTGAGTTGCCTTTTGTTTTGCTTCCGCAGACTGAACTATAATCCCTTTTGGGACGTACATTCTTTTTCCATAATCCGACAACATTGAATACGTACTGGTCTGACTAAGAATCCCATTGAGTTTTTCTGCCAACTGATGCATTGTAATCCTCCAAAAAAGAAATTCTAGAACAAAAGTCCCTGATCCAGAGATACCGGTCTGCGGTTGTCTGCCAAGGTCTTTGTCATGTACTCCTTATTCAACTCAAGTTCATTTACAAAACGAACCAGCAAGTCTTCAGACACAAGGTTTTGTTCATTGAACAGGTACATGAGCGCCTTCTCCGCAATGTAGTCTGGCTTGAGAGAATTTAAGTAAATTTCCTCGTTTGGATTATTTTTATAGCGTGAAGCGATGTTTTTGTAAAGTTCACTCTTCCTGATATTGCCCTTCAGATTCTCAATTTCAGTTCTAAGTTTCTTTATATTGCCCTTATTTGCCTCTTCTGCCATTGGTTTAAGACTAAAGAAGGTGTATTCCTTGCCCGGCAAAAAGTGATGCTCGTCACAGCGAGAAGCATAATTTGGGTTGTCTGAACCAGTTTTAGCGCCATCTCCACCAACGACAATCAGCGGATCAAAATACAGAGCAGGACATTCGCAATTGTCCACCGTGTAGTATCGGTATGTGTAAAAAGCGTCCTTGATGCAGTCCTCGTGCTCGCAATACGCTGTCAGAGGGATGACGTCAGTGGCAATGTCCAGCATGAGGCGGGCAGAAGAATTGAAAATATCGCGCCTAAAATTGAGAATCAGCGTGGGAAAAATAAACATAATCCCCTTTTCCACGCTGGCATTACGCACCACGTAAGCAAGACGCTCATCAAAAAAAGAGGCCTCATCAATAATGTAGGTACCTGCGGTGGGGTTATCTTCCAGCACCTTCTCAAAATCAAAGGAATCTCTGATGCGGGCAATATTCTCCCCGCAGCGGATATAGCCACTTCTGAAAGCCATAGCATCCTGCGGATATTCCTGAAACCTCACCCCGTCCAGCTGATTTCTGATGAAAAACACGTTGCGCCTATCCACGTCTCCTGTACTGGTCAGCGCTTTAACCTTGGCACCTTTCTTCTGTGCCACGCCGGCATCTCGCCACACTCTAGCAGCAAACTCTGTCTTTCCTGAGCCCATGGGTCCAATCAAAAGAACGCGTCTGCCTGGCCGAGTAAAATCAAAATGCGCAAAAGATTTATGCACCTCAAGGGTTGGAAAGCCTAAACTTTTGAGAAAATCTTCGCTTGAACCTAATGAGTCAACTGGAACCATCTTTAATCCTTATTTTGCAGCCTGTGCCGCACCCTGAACTATTGCAATACCTGCACTACAGCCAAGCCTGTTTGCTCCCGCCTCAATCATCTTCACGGCATCCTCATAGGTTCTGATTCCGCCAGCCGCCTTAACTCCAGCCTTATCTCCAACCGTTTTGCGCATAAGAGCAACATCTTCTACCTTTGCGCCCCACTTAGAAAAACCCGTTGATGTCTTCACAAAGTCCGCACCAGCCTTCACAGAAAGCTCACACGCACGAACCTTCTCTTCATCTGTCAATAAACAGGCCTCAATGATGACCTTTAAAACCTTATCTCCACAAGCCTTCTTGACTTCCCTAATATCTTCTTCCACCAAGTCATCCTTATGGTCTTTCAAAAGCCCGATATTTATCACCATATCCACTTCTGTTGCGCCTTCTTCCACAGCACATCTAGCCTCAAAAGCCTTGGCTTTGGTACACATTGCACCCAAGGGGAAACCTACAACAGTACAAACATTCACGCCAGTTCCCTTAAGTTGCTCTGCACAATACTTTGTCCAGCAGGTATTCACACAAACACTGGCAAACTTCCACTCTTTTGCCTCGTTGCAAAGTTTCTGAATCTTTTCCTCTGTTGCATCTGCAGCAAGGACTGTATGGTCAATATAAGAAGCGATGTTATTCATACCTTTTCTCCTTTTGCTATTGTCCTTAGCTTAACTCAAAAATCCGTTCTTAACTAGGCTTGACTTGTGAATATTTGAACAATACTTTTATAACAAGAGGTTCATAACATGAGTAAGAAGAAAAACCCTTGGAAAAACTGGCACCCCGCTAGCGTCTGCACCGTTTGTTACATTCTAGACGGAAAGGGCAAGGTCTTGCTCATTGAGAGAAAGAAAAAAGGTTTTGGGAACGGCAAAGTCTGCGCCCCTGGAGGACACCAAGAAAAAGGCGAAACCATAGAGCAATGTTGTATTAGAGAAACAATGGAAGAAGTAGGCCTGAAAATTTCAAAGCCTGTTCACGTGGGAACCTTGAACTTCATAATTCCAGGCAACAACATGGAAGGTCATGTGTTCTTAGCCACTGAATATGAAGGAACTCCTATGGAATCCTCTGAGGCTCGTCCGTTTTGGGCAGACTTGTCTGACTTGCCCTTTGAAAAAATGTTCAATGATGACACAATTTGGCTTCCCCACGCTCTTAAGTATGAGGGCTTTACTTTGTTTGCAATATGTGACAGAGACGGAAACACGCTATCCTATGAAATTGAATTTGATAGCCTAGATATAGAGCAATGAGCAAAATTATTATAGGAACCTGGCAAACTGTACCATCAGATGGGTTTTGGGCAAATCAAGACCCCGTTCTCAGCGAGAAACTTTTGTCCTTTGCAATTCGCAAAGGCTTTACCTGTTTTGACACCGCCCAAAGCTATGGAAAAGGCAGAGCTGAACAACTATTAGGAAAGGTGCTTGCTAGGTTTCCAAAAACAGAATTTGAGATAGATTCCAAAATAATGCCTTCTTCAAAAGATCCATTGGAATTAGTTTCTCAAAGCCTTTCTCGCTTACGCATAAAAACCTTGAACAGACTTTATCTTCACTGGCCCAGGACAGGTTTTGAGGTGAATACTTTTGCAGATAAAATGTCAGCCTTAAAAGAGACAGGTCTAATAAAGAAAGTTGGTATTTGCAACACCCCGCTAGAGTATCTAAAAGCTTTGAGAACCAAGGTGGATTGTCTTCAAATTCCTGTTTCCTTGCTTTGGACTAGAGACCTACAGGCAACGCTAGCTTATTGCAAAGAGCAAGGAATTGAAGTTGTTGCTTACAGCCCACTTGGCATGGGCTTACTTTCTGGAAAATATACTTCTTCCAGCGAGTTAAAGGATGCTCGTTCTTCCCTGTTTTGTTTCAAGGAACCCTGCTATAAAAACTTCTTAACCCTACTTAACATGATAAAAGAAATTGCTAGCACAAGAGACACTTCTTGTGCAACTGTAGCACTAGCCTGGGTTGCCTCTACTGAAGTTGATTGTATTCTTCTAGGAGTTCGTTCAGAAGAGCAATTGATAAACAATGTAGAAGCCTTGAAATTTAAATTAGACACAGGTGAAATTGAAGCCTTAAACAAGGCAGCCTCCGCTTTAGACTATGAAAGCAAAAAGATATGCAATAATATCTTCTCGTATAACTGGTGATAATTTGGCAAGGACTACCTGAAATGAAAATTCTGAAAGAAGAGCGACAAGTTGAAATTGTAGTAAAAAAATCCCGCTTTATTGCCCTTGCAAAACGCTGCAACTCCCCTTCTGAGGTCAAAAGACTAGTTGACGAGACCCGCACTCAATTTGAGGGAGCAACTCATGTAGTTCATGCTGCCGTCATGGGAAACCAGTTTTCTTATTCAGACGACCACGAGCCCAAAAACACGGCAGGCCGTCCCGCGCTTGAAGTTTTAAAGGGTTCAGGCATCACCAACATTATTGTCCTTATAGTCCGATACTTTGGTGGAACGCTTCTAGGCACTGGCGGTCTTGTTAAAGCCTATGGAGATAGCACAAAAGCAGTCCTTGATGGCATAGAAACGGAAGAACTTGTAGAAAAAAGTACTTTCTCCATGAATATAGGCTATGATTGTTATGAAAGCACCAAAAGAATCTTAGGCTCCGTTGAGGCTCAGATTTCAAAGGAAGACTTTAGCACTTCTATTTCCCTTCAGGGGGCTTTGCCTAGCGCAAATTCAGAAAAATTAGTTCTTGCTATGGCTAATTTAACTAATGGGAAATGCAAGGTATCTATTGACAAAGATTGAATCAACTATTATCGTTTTAACGCTATGGATGGATGTCCGAGAGGTCGAAGGAGGCGGTCTTGAAAACCGTTGAGGTGCAAGCCTCCGGGGGTTCGAATCCCTCTCCATCCGTACCTAGGAGCGATGGCCGAGCGGTCGAAGGCGCTTCCCTGCTAAGGAAGTATACTGGTAACGGTATCCGGGGTTCAAATCCCCGTCACTCCGATAAACGAGATCGTAGCTCAGCTGGATAGAGCATCAGATTGCGGATCTGAGGGTCAGAAGTTCGAATCTTCCCGGTCTCAGATGTAGAGAGTTGTAACAGTGTTGCAACTCTTTTTTTTATCTTCAAGACTCAAGAAAAAGCTACAAAAAAAGGCCACAAAGCGCTGAACTCTGTGGCTTTCATATAAAATTATCTTCTCGAACTTAGAATCTGTAGATATAACCAACTCTTGAGGTGTAAGCCATTAGCATTGCAACAGCAGAAAAATAGCCATCCAATGTAACGGTAAAGAACTGTGCTGAATTTGTTACTTCTCCAGTGTCATTATCTGTCTGCTTAAGGAATAGGACACCTGCCAAAGGAACTTCTGTTGCAACGTAAAGTCCGCTATGTTTACCAAAGTTAAACTGAAGTTTCAGGGCAGCGTCTGCCGATACAATACCGCCCTGAAGCCCTAGACCCTTAAAAGCATCAGAATACATACCAGCAATTGAAAAACCTAAATCAAAATCAACATTCTTGGACTTGATTACATCATAGGTAGCAGAAACCGTGCCTGCATAACCAACTTTAAAAGATTGCCCCAAATAACCAAAAATATTAGGGTACGAAGGCTCTTCAGAATCCTTGTCACTGAGATATCCAATAATACCCATGTTAGGGAAAGCCGAATATAATGTTCCACCAAACTCCCACTGGTTAAGATTGTAAGAAGCACCAATATGGGAAACCAGGTAGGAAGTTCCACCATAAACATTCAATTTGGATTCTACGCCAGCAAAGGCAGTGCAACAAAGTGCCAAAACAAGCAGAGTAACCATAAATTTTTTCATATAAAACTCCTTTTTTTCTCCACCCCTTCAGTAGTATACAACAAAAAAGGAGTTAAAAGGTTTCATAAATTATATTTCCATATCTTTATGGGGTTCATTCGGAATCTAATAATGCAATAAAGCCAGGCAATTGCAATACTTGATAGATGGATTAAGTGGGCCACTCCGCCATTTATTCCCATTATCTGGTCAAACAGCTCAATTACAATGTAAAGCAGAACTGCATAAGGAATCTTCATTGGAATAAAGAAAAACAGCAGTACGCGGGCATTAGGGAAGAATACAGCTGTCAGCAATAGTAGCGCATACAGAGAGCCCGATGCTCCTACAATCACAACACTGTAATAGCCCTGAATTAAATAGAACAAATAACTAACAACGCCACCAAGGACTCCACATACAAAGTAAAAGAGCAGAAATTCCCTAGTTCCAAGTTCTCTCTCCAGCATGGTTCCAAACATGTAAAGTCCCAGCATATTAAAAAGAAGATGACTGAAGCTGTTGTGCACAAACAGATACGTAAAGAACTGCCATACCCAGCCCATATTTACACAGCCAGGAATCAGCCCCAACCAATAAATCAAAGGAAGTCCCTGTATGCGAATATTCGTATAATTTAAGAGCATGTATACAGCAATGTTAATCAAAATCAAATACATTACTGCATTTGAATATGTATATTTGAACTTTTTATTCAGAAAATTATTCTTTACCATGCCTTAAAAATAGTGACCCTTCCTCTTAACGTCAACCACGCCCCACATTTCTTCACGCAAACTTTTTTTCCAAACAGCTATGTCTCTTGGCAATGTGGAATTCTGACTTCTTTATCAATTTGACAAAGAGTTTTCTTCCTTGATTTATTTCTTATCTAAGCCAATGAGGTAAATTTCAAAACTGTCAGTTCTGCAGGCTTGTGGTTTGAGGGTTTTGGCTTTGACAAACATGGTACGCATAGTTTGCAGAATTTGCTGTTGTCCACCACCCTGGAAGATTTTTATTACCAGGTTTCCGTGAATTTTAAGCTGTTCTTGAGCAAGAAGCACCACCTGCTCTGCAAGCCACTCACTTCTAGTGGTATCTACTGTACGGTTACCTGTAGTCATTGGGGCTGCATCACTAATGATGGCGTCAAATGGACCATGGCTCGTTAATTTTGCACGAATTTCCTTTGAGAAGGCATCGCCAACGTAAGCCGTGACCGTTGGAGGAACTGGGTTGAGGTTCAGCGGATTAAGGTCAACACTAATTATTGTCCCCTTACCCTTGAGCAGCATCCTGTGGGTATAGAGGGTCCAACTGCCAGGAGCAGCACCTACGTCTAGAACAGTATCACCAGGTTTAATAATATTGTTTGCTTTCTGAATTTCCTCAAGTTTGTAAACACTTCTTGCAGGATAACCTTCCCTGTGAGCTCTGAGGGTATAAGAATCTGCTGTATCTCTTCTGCTTGTTGCCATAAGCAAGTTATACCTTGTTATTGTATTCAAAGTCAAACTGCAGTTATGCGCCGTATTTAAAATTTGGGAGGCAGAACAAGGAAGAAACGAGGGACAGTACATAGCGGTACGGCCCGAGTGAACTGACGCAGTTATGCGCCCAAATTCCGTAGAAAACAGAAGGGCTAGGCCAGTAGGTTGAATATGGGAGAGAAAACTAGCCTAGCCCCTAGAAGCACAATTGTGCATTTCTTTGTATATTATCACTCACAAAATGCGATTTTGAAAGACTAAATCGTATTTTTTTTCATAATGCACATAAAAATTGCATATTTGTTACAAACACAACAAACTATGAAGTTTCTTTGTGAAACCAGCAGGATCCTTTGGCATAACGCCTTCTGTAAGAAGGGCCTGATCTAAGAGCACGCTAGCGGCGTCTGCAACAAAGGCTTCATCCTGAGAAGCGACAATCTTCTTAACAAAGGAATCTTCTGCGTTAACTTCAAGAATTGGAGCAGGACCTGCATCGGCCTGTCCCATGGCCTTAAGAATTTGCTGCATTTGTACAGAGGGGTCGTTCTCATCTGAAACAACCACAGCAGAGACATCTGCAAGACGAGTTGAGACCAGGACATCTTTAACGCGTTCTCCTAAAGCCTTCTTGAGCTTTTCAACAATTGAAGAACCTTCCTCTTGAACTTTCTTCTTTTCATCCTCGGTCTGGAAATCATCCATTGCACCGCTCTTGTTGATGGCCTTGAGAGGGGTATCGGCATATTTGCCAACTGAAGAGATGACAATATCGTCAATGCTGTCTGTCATGAGGAGGACTTCAATGCCCTTTTCTTTGTAGGAGGAAAGAAGTGGTGAGTTGCGTAGGGTGTTCTCGTCGCTACCGGTGATGTAGTAGATGCTCTTTTGGTCGGCCTTCATTCTTTCCTTGTAAGCCTTGAAGGAGGTGAAGCCGTCTACTGCGGTGCTCTTGAAGCGCACTAGTTCAAGAAGGTCTTCTCTGTTGGCATAATCTTGATAGAGACCTTCTTTGAGAGGACGATTGTACTGCTCAATGAACTTTGAGTACAACTCTGGATTCTGTTCAGAAATCTTCTTGAATTCGCTCAAAAGTTTCTTTACAGAAGCGTTTCTAATAGTGTTCATGACTTTGTTCTGCTGAAGAATTTCTCTTGATACGTTCAGTGGCAGGTCTTCGCTATCAATTATACCACGGACAAAACGTAGGTAAGTAGGAAGAAGTTCCTTCTCGTCGTCTGTGATATAGACTCGCTTGACATAAAGCTTTACTCCGGGCTTGTAGTCTGCCTGATACATATCAAAAGGAGCCTTGGCAGGAATGTAGAACAAAGTGGTGTACTCTGTTGTCCCTTCTGCCTTTGTGTGAAGGTAGAACAGAGGATTTTCTGAATCATAGTAGTTGTTCTTATAGAAATCATTGTAATCCTCTTCCTTGAGAGTGCTCTTGCTTCTTGCCCATAACGCTGCTGCGCTGTTGATCTTCTCAACCTTGTGCTCTGTGCCCGTGACGTTGTACTTATCATCATAGGTATTCTGGTCATAGGCAAGATAAATAGGATAAGCAATGTGGTCACTGTACTGCTTTACAAGATTTTCCAGCTGCCAGCGGTTAGCATATTCTTTGCCTTCCTCGTTTAGGTAAAGCACAATTGTTGTGCCACAGGAATCACGCTCTGCTTCTTCAATTGTGTACTTTTCCTTGCCATCACTAGACCACTTGTAAGCCTGGTCGCAACCAAAAGCCTTTGAAGTGACTTCAACCTTGTCTGCTACCATAAAGGCAGAATAGAAACCAACACCAAATTGACCAATAAGGTTACTGTCTTTGCGCTGCTCATCTGTGAGATTTGAGATAAAGTGTTTGGTGCCAGAACGAGCAATAGTACCAAGGTCTTCATTAAGCTCGTCATGGCTCATTCCAATACCATTATCTGAAATTGTAAGAGTTCTCTTGTCCCCTTCCGTAAAAGAAAGGTCAATTCTTAATTCGCCTTCTGGGGCATTTCCCTCAACAAGGGTCTTGTACTTCAGCTTGTCCAAGGCATCTGAGGCGTTTGAAATCAATTCTCTAAGAAAAATTTCTTTGTGCGAATATAACGAATGGATTATCAGGTGTAATAACTCCGATACTTCCGTTTTAAACTGTTTGCGTTCCATGTTAAACCTCCAACATTAAAACTCCTAGACTAAGTTAATAAAAACTTAGCCTGTGGGCAAGTTGAAACAGAAATTACAGAGGTTTTTGCAAAACCTCTACAGAACGTTTTTGAATTCTTCCAATAAAGAAGTACGGTATACCCATTCGTCTAGTGCTACTTCTGCAGCGGCCTTTACATTAGCCTTCTCTCCAAGGTTGGAGACCTCAAACGATAGCCCCAAACAGCACTTTTCTAACATTTTTTTATACGATAGTGGAATAGTAGACCCTTCTCCACCAATTATCACCTTTGTTGCACCCGTGACTTTAGCCGCCAAAATTAGCGCCCTTCCCAAAGCCTCAAGCCCTTCTTGCGACAAATTTCCCCACAAATCTTTCAAATGATCTTCACTGTTGCTTGATAAAGCCCATGCCGATACCGCAGTCTCCAGGCATCCAATTTCCCCACACCAGCACAAACCTGTTTGAACCATTTTTAGATGACCAAAACCATTGTAGTCAGCAAAAACTTTGCCCTTCTGAAGGAAGGCAAGATTTATGTTGTCTCCCCAATTTAGGTACATAACAGGACCTTTGGAGGACAGAAAATCAGGAGAAGAAACATAACGCTCTGCAAGGATAAGAGCGGAAGTTGAATTGCAAATACGAGCCTGTAGTTTTAGTAATTGAGAAAAGGCAGATGCCAAAGGAATGTTTTTCCATGGAAGATAAGGACATTCCAAAATTGTGCTACCATCCTCTGAGATACGTCCTGCAACAGTGATTCCAGCACCAAGGACCTTCCCTTCTTCCACAAGTTTTGTAACTCTTATGCAACTTTTAATTATACCCGCACAGAACTCTTCCACTTTTACATTTGTGTTGGTTGGAATGCGCTCAAACCTAACGGAATTAGCCCTAAGGTCACAAAGAGAAATAGTTGTATTTCTTCTTTCTATGTCCACAGAAAGGACATAATAGGAAGAAGGGATAAGCTTTAGGGCTGTGGCTTTACGGCCATTAGCACTTTCAATTTTACCAATTTCTTCTAAAAAGCCTTCTTTAACCAAAGAATCAACAATCTCACTAATTGAAGGTTTATTCAGACCTAAAATACGGTTTAGTTCTGCCCTTGAGAGATTGTCAGTCCTTCTCACTGCACAAAGCACTCTTGCAATATTCAAGGTTCTTGCCGCTTGGGGTTGTGAAAGCTTCATGTTCCTTCTTCCTTGAGATTTCCTCAAATTCTTTTAGTTTTCTGCAACAATCTTTGAATACTTTTCAAACTCAGCATTATTGCAAAGTACAAAGTGTCCCTTTTCTACTTCTCTGAAAGTTGGAGCATCAGTTCTATAATCATGGTCCGCCATTGGATTATAGACAATTCTCTTTCTATTCTTCTCATAGTTAGGATCCGGCTGTGGAATTGCACTCAAAAGAGATCTTGTATAAGGATGAAGTGGATGCTTGAAAAGTTCGTCTGATTCTGCAAGTTCAACCATCTTTCCATAATACATAACGCCAATTCTGTCAGAGAAGTATTTAACCACGCTGAGGTCGTGAGCAATGAAAAGAATTGTCAGTCCCATCTTTTCTCTGAGGTCATTAAGGAGATTCATAACCTGGGCTCTAATTGAAACATCCAGAGCACTGATAGGCTCGTCCGCAATAATCAAGGAAGGCTCCATGATAATTGCACGTGCAATACCAATTCTCTGACGCTGTCCACCGGAGAACTCATGAGGATAACGTGAAGCATGCTCTCTCACAAGACCTACAGTCTCAAGCATCTCATAGACCTTTTGGTCAATGTACTCTTTGTCTTTAACTCCCTTGATTACAAGGCCTTCAGCAATGATGTCTCTGACGGTCATACGAGGGTCTAAAGAGGCAATAGGGTCCTGAAAAATCATCTGAATCTGGTTTAATAGGCTACGATCCACGTTCTTGTGGTCTACTTTAGCCTTTGCCATTTCAGCCTTGTTGTTTGCAATTATCTTGTCTAACTCTGCAAGTCTAGTTGCATCTTTACAGGTCTTTTTTTCTGTCTTTGCCGCTGCAATAGCATCCTTGTAGGACTTAAGTCCAGCACAAATTCTTTGTCCCTTGAAATAGACACTTCCACTTGTACAGTCATAAAGTCTGATAATTGATCTTCCTGTGGTTGTCTTTCCACAACCAGACTCACCTACCAAACCAAAGACTTCACCCTTGTTAATCTCAAAGCTTACGTTATCTACAGCTTTGTTGGCGGTATGACGGTCAAGCTTGAAGTATTGGCACAAGTTTTCAACTTTAAGTAAGACTTCTTTGTTGTCTTGGTTCATTGTTC
>CAVISO010000039.1:0-13223 GCA_963645435.1 Sphaerochaetaceae bacterium
CACTGGTTGAAGAAAACTTCAAAAAGACAGGTCTTAATGTTGGCTATGAGTTCTACTATTGTTCAACCTTCATGTACAACAGAGATAAAGAGGCGGGAAAGTTCACTAGCCCGTATCAGTTCATTAGCTTAACAGGTGCAGGTTACTGCTACGACTTCAACGCCTTCTATCTTGGCTTTAAGTATGGTCCAGATACTCTTGTTCACAGATTCTACGTTGAATACGAAGCTTCACCAATCAAGGCTTGGGCAAGTGCGGAACTTATTAAGCGCGGCTCTTACACCATTGAAAGCCCCTACGGTAGCAGCGATTACTACGCAACCAACGGACTTAATACCATGAAGCTAACAGACCCGGTCACAACCGCTTTAAAGGTTGAACTTGGTGCTTCCTACAACGTGCAAGCTGGACTTCAGGGGCTAGCGCAGCTAGGCTACACCAGAGACCTAACCCACGGGACACAGGCCTTCAGTGCAACAATTGGTGCCTCAGTTTCTGTTATGGATGTTGATTGGAACCATCTTTTCTAATAATCTTAAGGCATGAAGAAAGCCTTATTTTTCTTAATTGTTTTACTTATAACGGTCTCCTGTCTGTTTGCCTGGCAGGAGACTTATTCTGAGGAGAGTGTGGAATTCCAACAGATGAAGACCTTCGCTCGCATATTAGGTTCTTCAATCCCCACACCAACTGCACCGGTCACGGGCAGTCAAATGCTTCTTTTTCTGGAAAAACTTCCCACGCAAGAGCTAAGTGAATCTGCCCTCCTGCAATTTAACGCATTAGTTGACAGCCTAAAATCTCCTGCCCATCTGATAACCATTGAGCCCGATGTTTTTGCAACTGCATTTTTCTCGGTCAATCCTGAGGTTTTTTATCACTCCAACACAGACGCTCCCATAGATGACTGGGTTTATCAGTATAAGGACTGGCAACCAATTCTAAATTCTGGCGGAGAATTCTGGTTTAGCAAGAACGTTTATGCCATGGCTGATTTCAATTTTTCTCTCAGGAAGTTCAGCTATGACTACACAGACGCTCATTTCTTTTGGAATCGTTTAACCGACATTGCTGAATTTGAAATTGCTTTTCCAGCTAAAGCCTACATGTCCATAGGAACGGACAGTCTTAGCCTTATCCTAGGCAGAGACAAACTTTCCGCAGGAAACGGGGTGTCTGGAAATTTATTTTTAGGAAATAACCACTGGTGGAAGGACTTTGTTAAGTTCAGCATAGCGCGTTCCACCATTTCTTACGATATTTCTTTCATTTATTTTGATAAAAACAAACAATATGAAGAAAATCCACTTTGGTTAATGGAAACGGATTACAACTCTGCAAGTAAAATTGTTGTCATTCACAGATTCTCTTGGTCTCCTTGGACGTGGTTTAATGTTTCTATGACAGAGGGAGCCCTTCAATTTGGCTCTAATGTTTTAGCGGATTTACGTCTGCTGAATCCGTTTTTCATGATTCATGGAACCAATGGATATACAAAAGGAACCCAGAATAATTTCTTTGGTTTTGAACTTCAATTTTTGCCAATTGATGGTCTAGAATTGAACTTTGACGTAATTTTTGACCAAATACAGGTCCCAGCGGAGCTCAATTCTGGAAAACCCTATGATGATACCCCTCCAAATGCCAATGGATTTTTGCTCAATGCGAAGTACAGTTTTGCACTAGAAGAAGGGCTTGCTTCTGTTTATGCAGAGGTGGTTTATACTTCCCCCTGTCTGTATTTAAAGGTGGGAATAGAGGGCTATAAACATTATGATACCAACCTAATTGTTGGCAACGCTCTTTGGGATTATGGCAACAGTGACCTTTCTTATCTTGGTTATAAATATGGTCCTGATACCTTTGCTGCTGCCTTAGGAGGTAACTATAGCCAGTTAGACGGCTTTGAGTTTGGCTTTGATCTTCTCTTTAAGGCCCATGGCGAGCACGGTATCAAGAATAGAATAAACCAGCAGGATACTATTGTTACAGGGATGGCTCATTTCTATGACAAATCGCCAACTTATACAGAAGGAGTAACTCTTCCTGAGTACCGGCTAGTGGTATCGGGCTATGTGGAGAGGACGTTGCTGGAGTGGCTGGATTTCACTGGCAATGTGGCGTTCGTGCGGGATTGGAATCACAATAACGTCATTGGTGCAGATTACTTTGATGTGCAGTTAGCGGTGGGGTTTGAGATTCACACCACGCTCTAATTACTCGTAGATTTTGTCGTCAGCAGGGATGCCCAGGTGTTTGCAAATGGCATTGAAGGTTTCCTTGCTGATATCGTGTTCCACGTTGCAGGCGTCTTCCAGTGCGGTTTCCTTGGAGACTCCAATGCTCATGAAAAATTTTGTTAGCACCTTGTGGCGTGTGTAGACCCGGCTTGCAATTTCAAGTCCTTTTTCTGTGAGGGTAATGAGACCGTCCGCGTCCATGGTGATGTAGCCGTTTTCGCGTAGACGTCTTGTGGCATAGCTGACACTGGGTTTGGTGACGCCAAGTAGGGTAGCAATATCAATTGAGCGAATGTATCCGCGTTCCTCTTTCATCATGAGCATAGCTTCAAGGTAATCCTCAGAAGCTTTTCTGATTTTCATCATGCTTTTAACTCCTTAATACAAAAATGGCTCATTTTGCAAAAAAAATCAATTGTTAACGGAACATCTTGACGTTATTAGTTAGAGTTATTAAACTTGCCCGTGTTCGTGAGGGTTAGTTGAGTCTAACTCTTTTCCCTCTTATGCGAACTGTTATGTGAGGAGAAACAAAGATGATGCCACTTACACTTGCCAACGCTGGAGAAGAAAACATGATTCTTAAGGTTGGCGGAAATGCAGAAGTAAAAAGGCACCTTGAGGATTTAGGTTTTGTTGCAGGGGCAAATGTCACTGTAGTTTCCTCCTTGAGTGGAAATTTAATTGTTAATGTTAAAGAATCCCGTGTTGCCATAAGTAAAGAAATGGCCGGGAAGATAATGGTTTGAGTATTTTTAAGTTATAGCAGATATAAGGAGTATTTAAATGAAGACACTTAAAGAAGCAAAAATTGGCGATACAGTTAGAGTCGTCAAACTTCACGGAGAAGGTGCTATTAAGAAGAGAATCATGGACATGGGCATCACTCGTGGAATTGAGATTTATGTCAGAAAAGTTGCCCCACTTGGAGATCCTATTGAGGTTACCGTCAGAGGTTACGAACTTTCCCTGCGTAAAGAAGACGCAACAATGATTGAGATTGAGTAATTTATATTGGAGTATATATGTCAGAAATTAGAATTGCACTAGCAGGAAACCCAAACAGTGGTAAGACTACTTTGTTCAACAGTTTGACCGGTTCCAACCAGTTTGTTGGAAACTGGCCAGGTGTTACAGTAGAGAAGAAGGAAGGAAAACTTAAGAAGCATGACGGCGTTGTCGTAACAGACCTTCCTGGTATTTATTCTCTCTCTCCATATACATTGGAAGAAGTCGTTGCAAGAAACTATCTTATTGAAGAGCGTCCAGACGCAATCCTCAATATTGTAGATGGTACAAACCTTGAAAGAAACCTTTATCTTACAACTCAGCTCACAGAGCTTGGCATTCCAGTAGTTGTTGCAATCAACATGATGGATGTTGTAAGAAAGAACGGAGATAAGATTAACATTCCTGAGCTTTCCAGAGAACTTGGTTGCAAGGTTGTTGAGATTTCCGCCCTCAAAGAAGAAGGTGTCATGGTTGCAGCAGAAGAGGCCATCAAGGCAGCCAAGGGAACAAAGACCATCCCAATGCACACCTTCTCTGGTGTTGTAGAGCACGCTTTAGCTCACATTGAAGAGGCTGCTCTCCACGATATGCCACAGGAACAGCAGCGCTGGTATTGCATCAAGATCTTTGAAAGAGATTCAAAGGTGCTTGAAAAGCTTAACATCAAGCCTGAAATTCTTGCCCACATTGAAGAGGACATCAAGGCTGCAGAAAAAGAGCTGGACGACGACGCAGAAAGCATCATCACCAACGAGAGATATGTTTACATTTCTTCCCTGATGAAGGGTTGCTACAAGAAAAAGAATCTTGGCAAGTCATCTACTTCCGACAAGATTGACCGCATTGTTACAAACCGATGGTTGGGACTCCCAATTTTTGCTGCTGTCATGTTCTTGGTTTACTACATTGCAATGGTAACCGTTGGCTCTGCAGCAACTGACTGGGCTAACGATGGTTTGTTTGGTGATGGTTGGCACTTGTTGGGCATTGGTTCCAAGCAGTACGAAGCCGCCGCTGAAGAATATGGCGATACAGACCAGATTATTGCTGCTTTCGTTGACGAGTACGGTTCAGACGAGATTGCTGAGGCTATCGATCTTGAGAATGAAGAGTACTCAGAAGACGCTGCAAAGGCTGCTTTGGAATCCTTGGTAAAGAAGACCCCAGCTGATGCTTGTGTGACTTACGAAGTTGAAGATGAAGAGACTTTGGCGGTAGAAAAGTTCTCAGACACAAATAAAGAGGCTTTGGTTGAAGCGGTTGAGCAGTATCTAAATACAGAGTACAAAGAAGGTTACGGTGCTCCTGACACCTCCACCTATGGCGTTTGGGTGCCTGGTATTCCTGCTTTGGTTGCTTCTGGTCTTGAGGCGGTTGGTGCAGCTGACTGGCTTGCAGGTCTTATCAATGACGGTATTGTTGCCGGTGTTGGTGCTGTTCTTGGTTTTGTTCCACAGATGCTGGTCTTGTTCCTCTTGCTGGCTATTCTGGAGTCTTGCGGCTACATGGCTAGAATTGCCTTTGTTCTTGATAGAGTCTTTAGAAAGTTTGGTCTTTCTGGAAAGTCCTTCATTCCAATGCTTGTTGGTGTTGGTTGTGGTGTTCCTGGTATCATGGCTTCTAGAACCATTGAGAACGAAAGAGACAGAAGAATGACAATTATGACAACCACCTTCATCCCTTGTGGTGCTAAGGTTCCTTTCATTGCCATGATTGCTGGTGCTATCTTTGGCGGTTCTGCAGCTGTTGCAACAAGTGCCTACTTTATTGGTATGGCTGCAATTATTGTCTCTGGTATCATGCTTAAGAAGACAAAGATGTTCGCTGGTGACCCCGCTCCATTTGTCATGGAACTTCCTGCTTATCACTGGCCAACCGTCAAAAACGTGCTTCGTTCAATGTGGGAAAGAGGCTGGTCCTTCATTAAGAAAGCCGGAACCATCATCCTTCTTTCAACAATCCTTGTTTGGTTTACAACCTACTTTGGCGTTGTAGATGGTGCCTTCAGAATGCTTTCTGAAGAAGAGATTGACTACTCCATCCTTGCCTTCATTGGTAATTTGATTGCTTGGATTTTCAAACCACTCGGATGGGGAACTTGGCAGGCTGCAGTTGCTTCTATCACAGGTCTTGTTGCTAAGGAAAACATTGTTGGTACAATGGGTATTCTTTACGGAGCATCTGGTGATGTCTACGGAACTCTTGCTTCAGTCTTCAATGGTGTTACAGGTTATTCCTTCTTGGTCTTCAACCTTCTTTGTGCTCCTTGTTTTGCAGCAATTGGTGCTATGAAGAGAGAGATGAACAACAAAAAATGGACATGGTTTGCAATTGGTTATCAGTGTGGCTTTGCTTATGTGATTGCTCTTATGATTAACCAGTTTGGTAGCTTGTTCCTTGGTAATGGAAACGTATTTGGAGTGATTGTTGCTGTTGCACTTCTTGCTTACATGATTTACATGCTGGTAAGACCTTACAAGGAAGCCACAACGCTTACAAGAAACGTTAAGGTTAACTAAAAATGGGTACGTTAATAGTTGTACTAATTCTGCTAATAATTGTGGCACTTGCCGTTTATTCTATTGTTAAAGATAAGAAGGCGGGCAAGTCCACCTGTGGCAACAACTGTTGCAAGTGTCCAATGAGTGGGCAGTGTCATAATCATAAAAATTAGTTGAGAAGGGGCTTACGTTTTGTGAGCCCCTTTTTCACATCTGATACCTTTAAGAATCTGCTATCTTTAAGGCTCTGCTACCTTTAAGGCTAAAAGCAGAAACTCAACAGGATGAAGCTCATAAAAAGGGAGTACTGCATTTAAGGTGTCACACCTAGGCCACGAGTTGTAGTTCTTTTCTCGCTCAAGAACAATAATTTTGTCGCGTATGACTCCAACCTTGTTTGCCATTTCTCCTAAGGAAAGTCCAAGTCTTAGGCGTTGCGTTTTTAGGGCTTTCCTGAAGTTCATTGGACCGTTACAGGTCTTTATTTTCTTATAGTCCTCATCACACAGCAAAGTTCTTAAATAGTTTTCTGCTGCAACAAAGGGATCTAGTCCATTTGTTCTAAAGTCTGAGCACATCCAGGTCCAAATAACATAAAAGGGGATATTAAGGGGTTTGCTTATTTTATTTATGAAATCTGAAATTCTAATAGCCTGTGGAGGCTCGTGCCTGGTAAAAGGTTCAAGCAAATTTGTCTGATTAAGTTTTTCAGACCAGTGAGGATGCGCCTTAAGCGAGGTCAGTATTTTAATAACCTTGCTGGCGTTGAGGCTCGCAGAAATAGAATTTAGGTTAATCAAGTTTTTCTTTTCCTGGAGGTTCTAAAACCTCCCTAAATTCATATTACGGCATGAAAGTTGTTTTGTGGAAAAAAGTTACTCAATTTGGACTTTAGATACTCAATTGAGTATTTCAAGTTGTATTTCTAACAAAAAATGGGTTTTGTAATTACAAAAAGCGCAATGAATCTATTATAAATTGTCTCATTTATGTTATATTTGGTTGGTTAATTCTTCTCTATTCTAAGGAGAACTTTTATGTCAGATTCTTTTGATTATTCGGTGGTTGAAGAGATTTTGACCAAATGTGGAGCAAAACAATCTTCAATAATTGCAATTCTGCAGGCAATTCAAGAGCATTATCACTATTTACCAAGCGAGGTTTTTCCTTATTTGGCAGAAAAGTTGAATATGAGTGAAGCTCGTATTTACAGTGTTGCAACCTTCTATGAGAATTTCTCTCTTGAAAAGAAGGGAAAGTATGTAATTAAGTTCTGTGATGGAACCGCTTGCCATGTAAGAGGCTCCGTGCCAATTCTAGACAAGGTAAGAACAGAGCTTGGACTTTCTGCAAAGAAAAAAACAACAGATGACCAGCTTTTTACTATTGAAACGGTCTCTTGTCTAGGTGCTTGTGGGCTTGCTCCTGTAATGACAATTAATGATGAGGTACATCCTGCTATGACTCCTGATAAGGCATTGGAAATTATTTACAACCTCAAGGTAAAGGAGGATGCAAAATGAGCGCAAGCGAAGTAATTGCCAAGGTTTCAAGTAGAGACGAATTGAAGGCTCTAAGAGCGGTAATGTCCAATTCCTACAAGGCAGAGACCAATAAGATTATTGTCTGTGGTGGTACTGGTTGCGTGGCTGGTGGCTCCTTAAAGATTTATGAAAAGCTTAAGGCTGAAATGGAAAACAATGGCCTAAAAGTAGAGGTTAACCTTGAAAAAGAGCCTCATGATCACAGTATAGGCCTTAAAAAGAGCGGTTGCCACGGTTTCTGTGAGATGGGTCCTCTTGTAAGAATTGAGCCTCAAGGTTGGCTTTATACTAAAGTTAAACTGGAGGACGTTGAAGAAATTATCGAGAAGACCATCAAAAATGGTGAGTGCGTGGATCGTCTTGCCTACAAGATTGGAGCTGAGATTTATAGAAAGCAGGAAGAAATTCCTTTCTACCGGCAGCAGACCAGAATAGTCCTTGGTCATTGTGGAAAAATTGATGCAGATAGCATCTATGAATACATTGCTCTTGGTGGTTATGAAGCCTTTGAAAAGGCTCTGTTTGACCTGAACCAGGATGAGATTATTCAGGAAGTTTCCCTTGCAAAGCTCAGAGGTAGAGGCGGCGGTGGTTTCCCAACTGGAACCAAGTGGGCTCAGGTTAAAAAGGCTAAAGGAGACCAGAAGTACGTTGTTTGTAACGGCGATGAAGGGGATCCAGGTGCCTTTATGGACAGATCCATCATGGAAGGTGATCCGCACCGAATGCTGGAAGGCATGATGATTGCCGGTATTGCTGTTGGTGCTAGCGAAGGCTATATCTACGTCAGAGCAGAGTATCCTCTTGCCGTCAGACGTCTTGCAAACGCAATTAAACAAGCAGAAGAACTTGGTCTTTTGGGTGACAACATTCTTGGTTCTGGTTTTAATTTTAGGATTCATATCACTCGGGGTGCAGGTGCCTTTGTTTGTGGTGAGGGTTCTGCTCTTACTTCTTCCATTGAAGGCAAGAGAGGCTTCCCAAGAGTTAAACCTCCTAGAACCACAGAGCATGGTTTGTTTGACTGTCCAACCGTTCTAAATAACGTTGAAACCTTTGCAACGGTTTCTCAAATTATCAGCAACGGTTCCTCTTGGTATCTTTCCTTTGGAACGGAGACCAGCCCTGGTACAAAAGCCTTTGCTTTAACTGGAAACATCAGAAATACCGGACTTATTGAAGTTCCAATGGGAACTACGTTGAGAAAGATTGTCTTTGATATTGGTGGCGGCATGAGAGGAGACGGCGAGTTTAAAGCCGTTCAGATTGGAGGTCCTTCCGGGGCTTGTCTTACCAAGGAACACCTGGATCTTCCTTTGGACTTTGATACTCTCAAGAAGATTGGTGCCATGATTGGTTCTGGCGGCTTGGTGGTTATGGATAACCACACCTGTATGGTAGAGGTTGCAAGGTTCTTCATGCACTTTACTCAGAACGAGTCCTGTGGAAAGTGCGTCCCTTGTAGAGAAGGTACCAAGAGAATGTTGGAAATTCTTGAACGTATTGTTGCAGGCGAAGGTAGAGATGGGGACATTGAGCTACTTGAAGAATTGAGCGACACCATCTCCAATACCGCCTTGTGCGGGCTTGGGAAATCGGCTCCAAATCCGGTGGTAAGCACTATCAAGAATTTTAGAGATGAGTATGAGGCGCATGTATATGACAAGAAGTGTCCGGCTGGGCAGTGTCAGAAGCTCAAGAGGATTTATATTGACCCGACTGTCTGTAAGGGTTGTAGCGCGTGTGCAAGAAAGTGCCCGGTTTCAGCTATCAATGGCAAGATAAAAGAGCCTTTTAGCATTGACTTGTCCAAGTGTATCCGCTGTGGTTCGTGTATTTCTACCTGTAAGTTTGGTGCGGTTAAGGAGGCTTGAAGATGAGCGATTATTTGTATGTGGATGGAATTCCAGTTGCTATTGAAGGTGAAAAGAATCTGCTTCAAGTAATCAGAAAGACTGGTGTAAAGCTTCCAACTTTCTGTTACCATACAAGCCTTTCAACCTATGGTGCCTGCCGAATGTGTATGGTTGAAGATGAGCGTGGCACGCTTTATACTGCCTGTTCAACCCCTCCTAAGGCTGGCATGAAGATTAAAACAAATACTGCCAGGTTAAGAAAATACAGAAAGAACATTCTTGAGCTACTTTTGGCTAACCACTGCCGCGATTGCACTACCTGTGCCAATAATAAGTCTTGTAAGCTTCAGGATTTGGCTGCCCGCTTTAACATTGAAGGGGTACGTTTTCCTAATCATGCAGAAGACACCAAAATCACAAATGAGTCTGACTCCATAGTTTTTGATTCCAGCAAGTGTATCCTCTGCGGCGACTGTGTGCGTACCTGCCACGAGGTTCAGAATGTTGGTGCAATTGACTTTGCCTTCCGCGGTTCCAAGATGGTTATCTCAACTGCTTTTGGCAAGCCCCTTTCTGAAACCATGTGCGTTGGTTGCGGACAGTGTGCCATTGCCTGCCCAACTGGTGCTATCCTAACCAAGAGCTCCACCAAGGCAGTTTGGGACGCAATTTCCAATCCAAACGTCAAAACGGTGGTGCAAGTTGCTCCTGCAGTGAGAGTTGCACTTGGCAACCTTGAGGGCATTGAAGAGGGCAAGGACGTCTCACCGCTTTTGTTTGCGGCACTTCGCAAGATGGGTTTTGATGAGGTGTATGACACCTCTTTTGGAGCCGATATCACTGTGCTTGAAGAATCCAAAGAGTTCTTATCTAGACTCTCCATGGGCGAGAAACTCCCAATTATCACTTCTTGCTGTCCTGCCTGGATTCAGTATTGTGAAAAGCGTCACCCTGAGCTTTTGCCTAATGTTTCAACCTGCAGATCCCCAATGGAAATGCTGGCTTCCGTCATAAACGCAGAGCGCCAGGAAGAGGGCAAAAAACTTTTCCAGGTTGCAATAATGCCGTGTACCGCAAAGAAATTTGAGGCAAAGCGCCCAGAATTTGTTGGTCCAGACGGAACTCCTTTGGTGGATGCTGTCATTACTACTGCAGAACTTGTCAGTATGATGAAAGAAGCTGGAATTCAGCTTAGAGAACTAGACCCAGAACCAGTAGATCCAGCCTATGGAACCCCGTCAGGCTCCGGAATTATCTTTGGTGTCACTGGCGGTGTTACAGAGGCAGTTCTAAGAAACGTTGTTCAGGATAAGTCCAGATCTTCTCTTTTGAAACTAGCCAATGTTGGCGAACGAGGCAATGAGGGCATCAAGATTTTTGAGCTTACCACAGAAGATGGTGTTTCCCTGAGACTTGGCGTTGCCAGTGGTCTTGCTAATGCCGAGAAACTTCTTGGTTTGCTCAAATCTGGTGAAAAGTTTGACATCATTGAGATCATGGCTTGTCCCGGTGGCTGTGTTTCCGGTGGCGGACAACCCTTTGTCCACTACGACATAAGAAAAACTCGTGGTAAGGGTCTCTATGAAACAGACAAGCTGCTCACCATCAGACATTCTGAGAGTAACACTGCGGTTACTGAACTTTATGAGCGCCTGCTCAAGGGTCGCGAGCATGAATTGCTTCATGTGACCTATAAGCATTAACTCAATTGACAAATAGACTTTCTTTGGTCTATATTCCACTTGTTGTTATTTTTGCACCTGCAAGTTTTTGCAGGTGCTTATATGCAAAAAGCCCAGGTGGCGGAATTGGTAGACGCGCTAGGTTCAGGTCCTAGTGGCAGCAATGTTGTGCAAGTTCGAGTCTTGTTCTGGGCATCACTATTAAATCTCTACTGGTACACGAGTTACCTGGTAGAGATTTTTTTTAACCTTAGACGGAGTTTCTAGCCCTTTTCTAGCGGTTCTAGAGGTTCAAGAAGTTCTAGTTATTCAAGTGGTTCTAAGGGTTCTCGTGGTTCTAGCACTTCTAGCTATTCAAGCGGTTCTTAATTCTAACAAATAAGAACCACTAGAAGTGTTAGAAGTACTAGAAGTGCTAGAAGTACTAGAAAACGACTAGAAAATTAATTAATTCATTGCCCCAGAAAAAATGTCAAAAATTGGTGGTACGGTCACAACCATTTATTGAACATTTTTCCTTAATAAAAACAATTCTTGGTAAAGAGACGGATAAGGATTACTTTTTGTATCATAATTTACTTGCAAACCGCTCAAGCCTCCCCAAGAATGATGGTGTAATGATTGGGGGAAATTTAAAAAAACTATTGAAACTGTCTGTTAGAGGCAATCTCAATAATCGGCTAGGGGGGTATCCCTCTTAGGGTACAAAGTCATAAAAATCTCCTTTTAACGGTTCTGATTCTTCTGTTATCGGCCTCGTCCCTCTGTGCCCGTGGTTCCCTTAAGTGGACGTGGTACAGCCAAGACGAGAAAGTTTCCTATTATCGCTATCAACTTGATACGGAAGAAGAGAACAACTGGACAATTGTAGACTCCTCTGTCACAACAGTTACTCTTCCAAAAACAGAACTTAACACCCTCTACGTCCAGGCCTCCTATGACGGAGTAATCTGGTCAACCTCCACACCGCTCTTTTTGCCGGTGCCATGGCCCACATTAACAACAAAAAAGCCAGCATCACCCCATACTTTGGCGCCCGACTTGGTCTTTCCTATGCTCTAGACGACTACTTCTCCATAGGTGCTTTATCCCGATTCTCCTTAGCCCTCTTCCTTGGCAGAACTGATCATCTTATGAATTCAATGACCCTTCTCATTGAACCCCTAAGTCTGACCTTTACCTACAGGTTCTGAGGTGGCATATGAGAAAACTTTGCATTTTCACTACAATTCTCTTCTCGCTTCTGCTGTTGTCCTGTGACGTAGAACTCCTTCTTGGAATCAGAACTAAGCCTTTAGGTATTCCTCAAGCTTGAAGTAGCATATCTCCATCTTTGATGTAGCCCTTCTTTCTCATAAATTCTGAGATGATAAGAGAAAGTGCTGCGGGTAGAAGGAAATGCACAATTGCAAGCTGCCATAAACAGGAGTTTCCCATAACAGCAACGGCATTAAACTGACCAACAAGTCCACTGGTTCCCATACCAGCACCGGCTGAATTATTGGTCATCTTAAATACACAGGTGGAAAGGGGACCTACAATCATGGAGGTAAGTGTTGGCGGAATCCAAATTTTCCAGTTCTTCCAGATGTTTGGAATCTGAAGCATTGAGGTTCCGAGTCCCTGGCTTATGAGTCCGCCAATTTTATTTTCTCTATAACTGGAAACAGCAAAGCCAATCATTTGACAGCAACAGCCAGCGCAGGCTGCACCAGCAGCAAGGCCATCAAGCCCCAAAGAAATACAAATTGCCGCCGATGATATTGGCAAGGTCAAAATTATGCCAACAACAGCAGAAACCAAGATACCCATAGGAAGCGGATAAAGGGTAGTAAGCTTATTTACAAAGGCACCAAGGGCATTCATAAGCGCACTAACAACAGGGGAGATAAAGGTTCCAACCAGCGAACCAACAATTATTGTAACCATTGGCACCAGAATAATATCCACGTGCGTTTTGCCTTTTATAAACTTTCCCGCATAGGCACCGGCAATGGCTGCAATACAGGCTCCCAAAGGCTCTCCTGCCACAAGTTTTACAAAGGTCGCCCCTTCGCCTAAAACTATTGTCCCCGCACCAACCGCGCCACACACGGCACAGGCAAAGATAGCCAAATTGGGCGCTCCAATAGAAAGTGCAACCCCAATCCCAATGGCTGGCCCCGTCAAATACTGCGCAATCTGCCCAAAATTCTCCACCAGCGATAGGCCTAAATAATGCCCAATCTGCTTAATAATTAACCCGATAATTAAAGAAGAAAACAGCCCCTGTGCCATCCCGTTAAGGATGTTGACAATGATTTCTCCTATACGACTACTCTTGTTCTCTTTAGTCATATAAAACCTCATAAAAATAAAAATGTTTTGGGATTTGGATGACAGAACAACT
>CAVISO010000040.1:0-3643 GCA_963645435.1 Sphaerochaetaceae bacterium
TTGCGAGCTTTCCCTTTGAGAGCTTTTTCTTTGCGAGCTTTCAGATTGGTCTTCAATCTTGAGAATCATATCATCAAATTGTAGTATTCTGGCACCAGATTTACCTAAGTGTAATTCAGTAAAATTAGAATGAACAATGTCCTGATTTAGTAGTTCTGGTCTAAATTTTATAGTCTCCATAACAGATTGGGCTATTTTCCATTGCTTAATAGCTCTTTGGTTTCCGCTAAGTAGAACCTCTGGAACTCTATCCCCGTTGTACTCAACTGGGTGTGTATATTGCGGATATTCCAACAGCCCGTTTTCAAAACTTTCCTGCTCTGTAGCCCCTTCTCTAAGACTTCCTTTTAGGAGCCTAACTATAGAGTCTGTTACTGTCATGGCAGCAAGTTCGCCACCGGTTAGTATAAAATCCCCTAGAGAAATTTGCTCGTCTACATATTTTTCAATGCGGGCATCATAGCCTTCATAATGACCACAAATTAAGATTAGATTATCGCGCTTTGCTAGTTCTCGCGCTTTATCTTGGTTAAAGGGTTTTCCCTTTGGAGAAAAAAGCACCGTATGCGGCTTTGGTAAGTCCTTTACTCCTGGTAAGTCCCTTACCCCTTGAGCCGCTTTAAGTGCACTGTGTAAAACATCCACCCTAAGTAACATTCCAGGCCCACCCCCACAGGGGGAGTCATCGATATTTCTAAAAGAGCCCTTGGCATAAGCCTTGATGTCCACAACCTCTAACGTTAAAGCCCCCTTCTCGCATGCTCGTTTCACAACCGGTGAGGCTGAAAAACTATTAAAGAGTTCAGGCATAATGGTCAGGATTGTTATCTTCATGGGTTCAATGATAACTCAAATTGGCTTAACATATCCACTTAATACCTCTATAATTTGGATCATGCCTAGCACAACTGACAGTAAGCAGCAGGACAAAAAAAGCCTTTTAACACTCTTTTTCACCTTTCTAAAGATTGGCGCCTTCACCTTTGGCGGTGGTTATGCAATGCTTGCGCTAATTGAAAACGAATTTGTCACCAAGAAAAAGTGGCTCACCCAGCAAGATTTCTTAGACATGGTAGCCATCTCAGAGTCCACACCAGGCCCAGTTGCCATCAACAGCGCCACCTACATTGGCTACAAGTGCGCAGGACTTTGGGGCTCAATACTGGCAACGCTTGCTGTGTGCCTTCCAGCCTTTTGCATCATCTACTTGATATCGCTCTTTTTCGATAAATTCCTCAGCCTCACCTACGTAGCCTACGCCTTCAAGGGCATCCAGGTATGCGTGGTCTACCTCATTGGCAGCGCAGGTGTGAGGCTGATAAAAAGCATCCAGAAGACGCCACTGAACGTTGCAATCTTGGTGGTTGTTACCATCTCCATGGTAGTCTGTTCCGTTCTAGCTGTCTCCTTCTCATCTATTTACTACATATTGATTTGCGCAATCCTTGGACTTGTGCTTTACGGCATCAATCAGAGGAGGCAGAAATGATTTACCTAAAGCTTTTTCTCTCCTTTCTAATCATTGGTGCCGTGTCCTTTGGTGGCGGCTACGGTATGATTTCAATTGTCCGCGACACAGTACTTTCCAACGGCTGGCTAACAGAAAGCCAGTTTCTCAGCTTTATTGCCGTTGCCGAGTCCACTCCAGGTCCCATAGCAGTTAACATGGCAACCTTCGTAGGCTCCTCCCAAGCAGGCCTTTTGGGCGCCTTTCTTGCAACGCTTGGCGTCATTCTACCCGCCTTCATCATTATCCTACTTATCTCTATTGCACTTAAGAATTTACTCAAGCACCCCGCCACACTTGCCCTTCTTGAAGCCGTGCGACCCTGCACCGTGGCCCTCATTCTTGCCACCGCTCTCATCCTGGCACTTGAGACCCTTTTGCCCTCTTCTCTTGACCTGCGCGCGCTAGCTGTCCTTGTTCTTCTCCTACTTATCCACTTTCTCCACACGCGTCTCTTCCACCGCTCCCCTAACCCGATACTAATGATTATCTTCTCTGCCGTCTTAGGCATCCTTTTCTGGGGCCTAATTTGACTTGTTAAAACTCAGCCTTAAAGGAATTTCTCATTTTATTTTGTATTACTTAATATACGGCTTTTTATGGCTTTGACTTATTAGGAGAATACCAATGAAAGATGTAATTGAGAAAATTCAGCTGGAATTAAACAAGCTTACTGCGTTAATGGAAGAAATTAAACTTAGGCTGAGCAACTTGCCGCAAGGTTCACTTCAAATTCACATGACTAATGGAACTCAGCGATGTTACAAACAAGTAGAAACTAATAATACGTATCTAACCACTAAAGATAAAGACTTTATTTCCCTTGCTAATAAGCGCTATCTCATTAAGATACAAAGAAATGCTATTAAACAAATTAGACCTTTAGAAAATTGTCTAATGGAACTCAATCGTTTCTGCAGTTTAAAATCCACCCTTGAAATATACGAGGAACAGCCTAACCTAATTAAACCTTATCTTGTTCCTCTAAATGATACAAATGAGGACTTTGCTCAAAAATGGCAAGCTAAGAAACACCACACCAAATGGATAGACAGAAATGAGGCTTTTAAAACCCTTCGTGGAGATTGGGTTAGGTCTAAAAGTGAAGTTCTCATTGCTGACAGACTCTTCAATAATGAGATTCCCTATCATTATGAAGTTTATCTTAAAATTGATCCCATTACTTCGTATAACCCTGACTTCTTAGTATTAAACAAACGTACTCGTAAGACCTACTACTGGGAGCATTTTGGCATGATGGATGATCCTGTTTACTGTAAGATGGCACTGAAAAAGCTGGAAGACTACTTTGGGGCTGGCTACATCATAGGTGAAAACCTCCTTGTCACCTTTGAAAGCAGTAAATACCCCTTAAACACCCAAATAATTGAGCTAATGATTAAGAGTTACCTCAAGTGATAGCCAGTTTGAAAGCAGTTTAGTGACGCTACCATAACCGGAAAATTCAAAATTTGAAAAAAACGGTTAAAAATTAACCGGAAAATTGAATTTCAAAAAAAAACGGTTATTGACAGGAGGTTCAGCAGGCAGGCCAAGGGAAAAATTGGGCCAAAAAACAACAATCTTTCACCAGTGATAAGTTAATTTGAGAAAAAAAGTTAACTTTTTGGAAATTGTCACACCTTGGGACTCTTTCCAAATGGGAAAAGCCATGTTAGCCTAGTAAACCCAAGGAGAGATAGGTGTTGATGAGTATTTGATAAGTTAAAGGTAAGCCGACGGGAGGCTACTATGAACGGAAATGAAAATCATGTTGATTTGCTGGCAAAATCAATTCGTAACTTTCAGAAATTGATGGCAAAAAACGGCAAGGAGACTCCGTACATGAAAAAGCTGTATGAGTCTATTAAAGGACAGTGTCTGGTGACTGTTTATATGTCGTCCTACATCAAGAAGCTGATACCGGAAGAAGAAATGTCAGGGTTCATCCTTTACCTAGAAGAACGGCTAAAACCTATTATCCTGAGTTTTGATCCAAAGAAAAGTAACATAACCAACTACCTTTTGAAGACGTCTAGCTTTAGGGCGCTGAATTATTTGTCAAAGACTATTAAAGAAGAGAAAATGGACTTTGCGCTGGCCAAATATGCTTTTCAGGAGCAACAGTCTAGGGCT
>CAVISO010000040.1:3653-13183 GCA_963645435.1 Sphaerochaetaceae bacterium
CAAGAAGAAGACTTACTTTTATTTCTGGAAGCTAAAGAAGAATCTCCTAATTATGCAAAATTAGTTAAAATTTTACGGTATTTATGCCAAAAGAGGCCATCGTTTCATAAAAAATTATTTATTTTTTTACTAGGGATTTTTCCCTATTTAGAGCAGACAACCAAGGATAGGCTTTGCGAAGATTTCAACTTTGATCGCAGTCAAACGCTCTATCTGTATAACAGAATAGTTGAGAAATCAACAGAAAAAGGTGCCTATAATGCGGAACAGAGATACCTGGAACAAAGCAACAGAACTTGGTCTTATTTGCTATATACCAGTGAGGAACTTGAGCAGGTTTGCGAGTCTAGCGGAAGCAAGAACAAGGAGTACTTGGAACGTAAAATTGATTACTATAGGAAACGCAACGAGCGGGCTAACTTTAAGCTCTATGGAGCTAGGAAGGTTATTAGGCAAACAATAATTGCAGACGAGTTGAATATGCCAATTGGATCAGTATCGGCAATGAACTATCTAGTGAAGAATGTCATTAAAGGTATCGGGGTAATTGAGAAGATTGAGGTGGAGAAGAAGGGATTGCTGGCGCTGGCGAAAAAGGCGGTCAGGGTGGATAATCTCAGGCGGTTTGAGCCCTTTGTGGAGTTTGGGCTGGAGGAACCGGTGGCGAGGTGGAAGGAGTAGTTAACTGCCCGCAGAAGTGGTATACTGGCGGCTAAGGAGACAAATATGGCAAGTATACCTCTTAGAAAAGATGTCAAAGAAGAATACAAGTGGGATTTAAGTAGCCTCTATGGATGTAAAGCAGACTGGGAGAGTGAACTCAAGGTGCTTCAGGCCGCAATTGGTGAAGCAGAGGCCTACAAGGGCAAGTTGGGTGAGAGCCCAGAGAAGTTGCTGGAAGCCCTTAAGTGGTATTGCGATGTATCTATCGTTGCAGAAAAGCTTTATGTGTATGCATCGTTACACAATTCTGCTGATGCAAGTGACCCTGAGAATCAGAAGATGGTGGGAATTATCTCACAAATCTATACCAATTTCATGGCTGCTACCAGCTATATGACCCCAGAGTTGCTGCAGGTTGAGCAACTTCCAAAATGGCTTGAAGCGAAGGAATTTGATGACTACAGAGTGTTTCTGAAGAAGCTTTTGAGGCAGAAGGAACATACGCTGTCTGATAAGGAAGAGGCGCTGCTGGCTAAACAGTCTGAGCTCATGGGCACCCCGCAAAAGGCGTTTGGTATGCTTACCAACGTGGATATGAACTTTGGAGAGGTGGCTGGCACCCCGCTTTCACAAAGCACCTGGGGTTCTTTTATGAATAATCCAGACCGAGAGGTGAGACAGGAGGCTTACAAGAAGTTCTATGGAACCTATCAGGCGCATGAGCAAACCATTGCAACGCTATACACTGGCTCTGTTAAGCAGGATATTTACAGTGCAAAGGTCAGAGGTTTTGACACAGCCCTTGAAGCGGCCCTCTATGAGGACGATGTCCCAAAGAGCGTTTACACCGGCTTGATTGAGGCGGTTCACAAAGCCTTCCCTGCCCTACATAAGTATTACGCACTCAGAAAGAAGGTCATGGGAGTTGATGAACTTAAGCATTATGATGTTTACGTTCCACTGGTAAGTTCAATTAAGACTCACAAGACCTATGAAGAGGCAGCTGAGATTGTCAAAGAGGCTTTGGCTCCACTTGGCAAGGACTATGTGGATGTCATCTACGCCGGCATCACCAAGGATCGCTGGGTAGATAGGTACGAGAACAAGGGCAAGCGCAGTGGTGCCTTCTCCAGCGGTGGCTTTATTGGCGCTCCTTACATTCTCTTGAACTACAAAGAGGATGTCTTGGGAGATGTCTTCACCTTGGCACACGAAGGTGGTCACAGCATGCACAGCTACTACTCCAAGCGCAACAACCCCTTCTCCTGCTACAGCTACACCATCTTTGAAGCAGAGGTAGCCTCCACCTTCAACGAGCAGCTGGTTGCCAAGTACCTCACAGACCATGCCGATACTGAAGAGATGAAAACCTACATCATTGCCAAGCAGGTAGACGATATCATTGCAACCCTCTTCAGACAGACAATGTTTGCTGAATACGAACTGCTCTGTCATACTCAGCAGGAAAATGGCGAGCCCTTGACTGCAGCCTCTCTGCGTAAGACCTATAGAGATCTTTTGGAAGCCTACTTTGGTCCAGAGATGCACTTTGAAGAAAATTCAGACCTTGAAGGTCTTAGGATTCCTCATTTCTATAACGCCTACTATGTTTATAAATATTCTACTGGAATATCGGCTGCAATTGCTCTTTCAGAGAGAGTTCTTAACGGCGGAGAAAAGGAACTTCAGGACTACCTTGGTTTCCTTAAGTCTGGTGGAAGCAAGTTCCCAATTCAGACTCTCAAGGGCGCTGGCGTTGATATGTCAACTCAGGCTCCTGTTGAGGCTGCAACAAAGAAGTTTGCAGACCTGCTTAACCAGCTTGAAAGCCGCATAGGCTGAGCGCTACCTAAGCGCTGAGCGCTGGCTGAGCGCAAAGTCAGAAAATCCCCTGTCTTCGCTAGGAATTCAGGGGATTTTTACTTTAAAGAGGTTTCTGCAAATACCTCTTTACTGGATATCTCAATAATCTTCTAGCAATACTCGGCAGTCATCCGTCTGAGGGTCAATAAAGACATCTTCCGTCTCACCTCGTCTGATGATTTTCCCGTCCTTCATGACAAAGAGGCGAGTACACATGCGTCTTACCTCACGAGCAGAATGAGTAACTAATATTGCCTGTTTTCCAAGATTTTGAAGCACTTCCATAAGCTCTTTCTGAAGGTTTCTTCTAAGGAAAGCATCCAGTGCAGAAAAAGGCTCGTCCAATAAAAGTAAGTTTGGCTCACTTACAATGATTCGTGCTAGGGCAACTCGTTGCGCCTGTCCACCAGAAAGCTGAGAAGGAAGCCGGTTTTCAAGGTCTTCAAGGTGTAGAAGTCTGATTGAATTTTCATACTTCCTCATCTTCTCTGCCTTGTCTTTCTCCCTGACAAGCCCGCACATAATATTCTTTTTCACCGTCATTGAAGGAAAGAGAGCATAGTTCTGAAAAAGATAACCAACCTTTCTATCCTGAGGGCGCACGTTGATTTTCTTTTTACTGTCAAAAAGAACAGTATCATCAAGGATAATTGTACCTTCATCAGGAGTCACAATTCCAGCAATAGACTTAAGAGTCATGCTCTTTCCTGAACCGCTTGAGCCTAGAAAACCGGTAATAAGGTCATCTGTTTCAAAGGAAGATTCCAGAACAAAGGAGCCAAAGTCTTTTTTGATATCTACTAGAAGTTTCATTACTTTTTCCTCCTCTGCTTTTTGTCCTTGGACTCAAGGAGGTTAACAGTAAGAAGAACTACTGCAGAAATTGCAACGTTTATAAGAACCCAAATGTAAGCCTCCGCTTCATTATTGGTACGCCACAGTTGATAGACGGTAGTTGAAATGGTTGCCGTCTTTCCTGGGGTATAACCAATGAGCATGCTGGTGGCTCCGTACTCACCTAAGGCTCTAGCAAAGGCAAGAACTACACCTGCAAGAATTCCCTGCTTACAGGTTGGAATCTTTATTCTCCAGAAAATGAACGAATTGCTCAGCCCCAGAGTCTTTCCAGCTTCCGCAAGAGTTGTATCAAAAGCCTCAAAGGCTCCACGAGTTGTTCTATACATAAGGGGGAAGGCTACGACAGTTGCCGCCACAATGCCTCCGTACCACGTCATTACAAATTTAATGCCAAATTGTCCCAAAAACCTTCCCAGTGGAGTCTTAACCCCAAAGACTAAAATAAGGAAAAATCCCACAACGGTAGGAGGGAGAACCAAAGGAAGGGTTAGTATAACATCTAAAATACCTTTTACAATTGGGTGTAGCTTTGCAACAATATGTGCAAGGAAAATGCCCAAGAAAAACACTATGATAGAAGTGTAAAAGGCTATTCTTATTGAATTAAAAAGTGGATACCAGTCCATAATTTTTCCAAGAAATAAGGAGGGGCGCAAGCCCCTTAAACGCAGAAGGCTCGTCCCCTCCAATTAATAATTAAAGGCAATTAAAGTGCGCTTGCAAAACCAACAGAAGCAAAGATTGCCATGGCTTCATCGCCCTTAAGGTACTCAAGGAAAGCCTTAGCAGCGTCTGCATTCTTTGCATTTGCAAGAACTGCTGCTGGGTAAATAACTCTTCCAGCTGTCATCTCTGAAGTTGCTGTGTCAACAACCTGAAGGCCTGCTGAGAAAGCATCTGTTGCATAGATAATACCGCAATCAACAGACTGCTGTGAAACCTGTGTTGTAACTTCCTTTACGTTTGTGCCGTAGGTAAGGCAGTCAGCAATTTCAGCTTCATTTATGCCATAGTAAGCGAAAATTTTCTGGGTATACTGTCCAACTGGGACATCGCTGTTACCAATAGCAAGGAAAACACCATGGGCTTTGAGAAGCTCAGAGAGCTGGTCAAAACTTGTAATTCCCTTTGGGTTGCCCTCTGGAACTGCCAAAGCTGTCTTGTTCTCAAGAAGATCAACAAGAGTTGTTGTGTCAACCATGTTAAGATCCTTAAGAGCGTTCATCTGTTTCTTTGCAGCTGAGATGAAGAGATCACAATCTGCGCCTTCCTGGATCTGTGTCTTGAGAGTTCCGCTGGAATCGAAGTTGTAAGTGATTGTTACATTTGGGTTAGCCGTTTCATAGAGACCCTTGATCTCTGTGAGAGTTTCCGTCATGGATGCTGCTGCAAAAACAACAATCTCAGTTGGCTCTGCTGCTGCAGTTTCAGGTACTGCCTGTGCGAATACACTTGTCAAAACAAGTGTAGCTACGAGAAGAACTGATAAAATCTTCTTCATAATATTTCCTCCGAAAAAGTTTTTATTTATCAAGTTTTTCACCCCTCAAAAGTCCTAACCCATGAGGGAGTGCTTCTATGATCACATCTAAAGACTCTCTGACCGCCTTTGGGCTTCCAGGGAGATTAACAATAAGAGTATTGTTTCTAATTACAGACACACCTCTTGAGAGCATTGCGTGAGGTGTCTTGGTCAGACTAAAAGCACGAATAGCCTCGCTGAGACCCGGCGCATTCTTGGTTGCAACAGCTAGCGTCACTTCTGGGGTGATATCCCGCGGAGCAAACCCCGTTCCACCCGTAGTCAGAATCAAATCCACCTTCTCTAAATCCGATAACCTTACCAGTTCCTTCTCAAGGCGTGCCCCATCATCAGCAATAAGAACATATTCTGGTTGGCTGTAACCCTTAGCCTTTAAATACTCCATGATAGCCGGACCAGAGAGATCTTCACGCTCCCCAGAATAGGCTCTATCTGAAAGAGTGATTACAGCAACTTTGAACTTACTGACATCAATTTTTGCTTCCATCATACACCTCTTCCAAAAGTGCAGAACGGGAAATGACACACAGAACAGTTAAGACAAAGCCCTCCGTGTCCAAGACCTTCAAGATACTCAGAAGTAACCTTATCGCCTGCCATAATTCTTGGAAGCACCAAATCAAAGATGGTTCTTCCTGCGTACATAACACAACCTGGAAGTCCAACAATAGGTCTTCCATCACTTAGGTAAGCCATGAGGAACATAGCCCCAGGTAGCACTGGAGCCCCGTACGATACAATCTCTGCGCCGGTATTCTTAATTGCCAGCGGAGTCTTATCATCAGGGTCAACACTCATGCCACCAGTACAAATAATCATGTCTAGGGATTTATCCGCAATCATAGCCTGAATTGCAGCTAAGATGTTATTTGGATCATCATTAGAGACAGTATGGGCTATCATTTTGCTGTTATACTCACCCATCTTCTCTTCAATAACAGGGGTAAAAGTGTCCTTGATACGTCCGTAGAAGACCTCATTTCCAGTGGTAACCACGCCAAAATTCATCTTCTTAAAGGGAGCAATCTTCAAAAGCGGCTCTGGCCCTACCACCTCTTTTGCTTTCTCCATCTTCTCTTTTTCAATGACCAGCGGAATGATTCTAGTACCACAGAGCTTTTGCCCCTTCTCAACACGAATACCAGATGGGATAGTTGCAATCATCATCTCGCCCAGCGAATTTATCTTTCTCAGCCGCTCAATGTCTACAGTAAAAAAGCCAGCTTTATCCGCAATCAGCTCAATTTTTCCCTCTTTCACGTCACTTGGATGCATGTAGTCGCCCTGACAAATCTCTCTGAGAATCTGCGCTGCGTCATTTTCATGTAGCATATTAGGGTCATTTTCCCACACATAAAGGTGGTCTTTACCAACCGATAGCAGAACAGGAATATCCTCCTCCTGCACAATGTGACCCTTCTTGAAGACTGCCCCTTTGGTCACTCCTCTGATTATTTGCGTGATATCATGCGCCAAAACGCTTCCCACGGCATCTTTCGTATCTATAAGCTTCATATCTCTATCCCGATAACTTTAAGGTAGTCTCATCTGACTAACCCGTTATCTTTTCTAAAAGATAATGATACTTTTCTTCATTTTTGTCTACTCTTAATATTTGCTCTGTTTTTTTCTTAATCCTGTCTCTTTTTACATCTTGTAAGCCTTCAACGGGTGCTCAATATTTGACAAAAACACAACTAAAAAGGGCTTTGCCTTTACTTACGACAAAGCCCTTTCCTTTAAAGAATAATCTACAAAACTACTTCCAGTTTATTTCCAAACCGTAAAGCAGAGCCGTATTAGCACCGGTTGTACCAGTATGCTGAACACTGAAACCACCAAAGGTGTTAGCTTCAATTGAGGCTGACAAATCCACCTTCTCTGCATAACCCTTTGACTCTGCTGTCACAGCAGCCTGGGGATTTGTAGTTTCAACGTGAGCCTTCAACTGACCATCTTCAGTCCAAACGTGAATAGTACATTCGGTAACAAAAGCAGAAGAACGGATCTTCTCAGTGATTTCTTCACTCACCCCGTTGGTGTACTTCATGAGCATAAAGTCACAGGAATCGCCACTACTTCTAACAATTCTAAGACCATAACCGGTAAGAGATTGTGTGTCATACTTAATCATGAAATCCATGTACTGGGAGGCAGAACCAAAGCCCTGTCCTGCACGCTTTCCGGTAGCAACCTTAACAGTTACATCCATGTCACCATACTCACCTTCAAGTGGAGTATAGCGCAATCTTGCGCCACGAGACTTCACATAGATGCCGTAGTAACCTGCAGTGCCATCTCTACCATCACCCGCAGCAAAACTCCAACTTTCAGCTGAAGGAGTGCCAAAGTTCTTAAAAATAGTATCATCCATTGCATCCAGAGGTCTGTAACCATCAACCGTCCAGTAACCTGGAAGCACCTCGGTCTGTCCAACAACAGGAAAATCGCTGAAATCGGTATTTAAGGAGGAAGAAATCTCAACGCCCTCAGCCTGGACAGGTTCAGAGGTGATAGCGCTCACGCCTTCTCCCACGAAGGATCTAACATGCTTAGGCTCCACCACCGCAAGCACATATTTGCCGATATCGGCTGGAGATAGCTTGTAGGTCAGCTTAGGGCTATCTGTACGGGTAACAGCAACCATGATTGGATCCGAGCCATCTGCATTATCACTCACATACCAGGTCACATCTGAATAGTCCGCTCTCTGCCCAAGGTCCAGCTTATAGGAAACCTCAACCGTGCCATCTGGGTTCTGCTTTACAGAAGGCGTTTCGATAAAAGCAGGTGCCTCAAGCAGTCTTGGACTTACCTCAATCTCAAGAGCCGCTTCCTGCCCAGTTGATGCCTTTGCCGTCACAACAACGGTAACCGTCTCTTCTTCATCATTCGTGCCTTCCAAAACAGCCTCAGTGCCATCTTCATTCTGCGTGATTTTCACATACTTGGCATCTTGTTCCGCCACAGTCCAGGTCACCTGGAAATCGCCTTCGTAAGGCTTGTACGCAAAACGCTGCACCCCGTACTTCAGCTGCACCGTATCCGTACCGCTTTCAATACTATATCCCGATGCCTCTACATTTAGCACCGTAGGAAGGTTGTCATAATCACCAATAGCCTCAATAATTTCCTTCTGATTAAGAGGATCCCAACCATCATCACCTTTCAAAAGGTTCCAGATGTTGTAAACAGTGTTACCATTAGCATCGGTCAACTTGTAAGCCTTCAAGAACTCCGTGTTGGTAATGTCCACACTTGTCCAAGGCTTATCTATTGTCATAGTAATGGGCTGACCATTTCTGGTTACGTTGGAGTAGTAGCTTCTATAGGTATTGGAAGGGCTCTCCATCCAGCTATAGGTAACTGGGCTGGTATACTCGTCCACAAAGTTGCAATCCACAAGCGTCATTACACCACCGCCCTTAGTCATGAACTGGTAAGGATTTGCAATGAAGTTGTAGAGTACGGACTTAAAGGTACAACCCAGCAGCGTTGCACCACTAGATCCACCAAAAGGCTTTGTACCATAGAACTCAAAATCGCAGTTTAAATAAACGCCATAGCCGTTAAGTGCGTCATCTGTAGACTCAAAATGACAGTCTACATAAAGTGCGCGTGAACCGTACTGGCTGGAAATAGGCATAAGATTAAGACGGCTGATAAAATTCACATTTTCTGCGTAGGCTTTATCACAAGCATTTGTATCTTCATAACTTATAGGCGAGTAGGAAATCAACTGTGCCTGCGTAATGTTGTCGGTTCTCTTGGCATGATTCTTACTACTATCCAGCGGATAAACGAGGTCAACGTTGCAGTAATTGCCAATGGTGAGATTCTTCATTGTCAGACATTCACTTGAAATCCAGAACATGGTCCAGTTGGAACCCATAAAACCTTCATCATGTCCAAAGTTGGCAGCAATCACAACGTTGTATGGATTCTTGGTAAGTCCAATAAATGACAAATATGGACAGTTTATGATAATACCAAATGGGTCTTGCGTACTCTCCTGCTCTGGGTCATGCATCCAGTACACGTTAGGAGCAATGTATACCGTCATTGGTTCCTCTTCTGTCCCTTCAGTAAGACCTTCCGCCATAGCAGTCATAAAGGAATTGAAAATATAGGGGCTCTTTGCAGCCTCCTCATCACTGATAGTTCCATCAATGATAATTGAATGAGGTCCAAGTACCATTTCTTTTCCTTCGTAAAAGAACCTATCTTCGCAAACAAGCACCGGATCTTCAACATCTAGGGGCTTATTAATGCGTTCATGAATTGCCTGCGAGAAAGCTGGCAATACAACCATCAGCAAAAGTGCCAAAACCAACAGCTTCTTCATTTTTCCCTCGCAAAATTAAGTTTTTGTTTGTAGGCATTTGCCTACACCATTAGTCTATACCCAGCATCAGTAGAAATCAAAATTTATTTTGTTTAAATCTGTTTAAATCCCAATCAGCACAGTGGATATGGCAAACCGCATTTCAGAGCGTGGAATAAAGTTTTTAACTCTTAAACGTGAAATTTTGTGCATGCCTCTTTTCGAGAAGTTCACCATCCATTACGCCTCACATTGCCTTGAGAGCTCTATCTGAATCAG
>CAVISO010000041.1:0-13035 GCA_963645435.1 Sphaerochaetaceae bacterium
GGATTGAACAGGAAGCAAAAAGGGTCTCATCTGTTGTAACAACATAACCTGGATGAGCTTCTTCAGCACTTCTGACTCTGGTTGGGAGATTCTCAACTTCGTCAGCGGTCTTGCCTGCGCAGTAATCTTCAAAGGCAGCAGCCTGCTGGAACCACTCGTTGGTGGCTTCAGAGTATTTGACCATGTTGTAGTCATACTCAAGCTCTTTCTTGGTGCCCTTAAAGGTGGTACCAGTAATCTCACCATCAGCTGTAACCTTGGTCTGTGGCTGGGTTGCATCTGTAACAGCAGCAAGAATCTTGCCATCTTTTCCTACGACAGCACCAGCAAACTCTGAATACATCTTGATAACGCCTTCAGCATCAGCAGTTGCTTCTGTTGACTCTGCAGCAGTTGAGTTGATTGCAACACCAAGAGTGAAAGTATCAGCAGTTGAGAAAGTCTTTGCCTTAGAATCATTGCAAGCCTTAACAACAGCCTTGATGAACTCTGTAATCTGGATTGAACAGGAAGCAAAAAGGGTCTCATCTGTTGTAACAACATAACCTGGATGTGGCTCGTCTGCGCCTCTGACTCTAGTGGTCATTGCAGCAACTTCATCAGCTGTCTTTCCAATGACATACTGCTCAAATGCGTCTACCTGCTGGAACCACTCGTTGGTTGCTTCTGAATACTTGACCATGTTGTAGTCATACTGAAGTTCATACTTGGACTTAAAGGTCTTTGTAGCATCAATTTCAGTTGTGTTCATCTTGTTCTGTGCATCATCAATCTGACATGCAACAATCTTGCCGTTAGCATCAGTAACAACAACAGCACAAACTGTGTCATAAACAACCTGTGTATCTGTTGACTGACCTTCGTCAAAGCTAATACCCATACCCAACTTGTAAGTTGCAGCGGTCTTTGTCTCAGCAGCCTTTGTCTCAACTGTCTTTGTCTCAGTTGTAGTAGCTGTAGAAGTTGTTGTGTCAGCTGCTTTCTTTGAACAGGAAACAAAGCAGAAAACAGAACATACAACAAGAAGCATAATCAAAGCTTTCTTCATATTATTACCATCCTCCATACATGAGTGTGCCTCGCACACGCACGCGCATATCCTATATTGGAAATACCAAATGAGAAGTACCATTTTAGTAATAGATGGTCAACAAAAGATTAAAAAAAAATTTTTCGTTTGGCTATTATGTAATAAGGGTTATGCTTTTTAGGCATAACCCAAATCTGACTTTTTATTTTTTTACTTACAGGACTTGCAGGCAGCCTTTACAAATCCATTAAAGATGGGATGAGGCTTTGTTGGTCTGCTCTTGAACTCTGGATGGAACTGAACGGCAACAAAGAACGGATGATCTTCTTTCTTAAGTTCAACTGCCTCAATAAGTTGTCCGCTAGGAGACTTACCACTTAGCACTAAACCGGCATCTGTGAAAGCCTTCTCAAAAGCACTATTAAACTCATATCTGTGTCTATGCCGCTCCTGCACTTGTGAACTTTCATACAAACTATACAAAAGCGTATTGGGACTTATCACACAAGGATAGGCTCCAAGGCGCATGGTTCCACCCTTCTGAAGTCCCTTCTGCTCTTCCATCAGGGCAATAACCGGATGCTCTGTGGTTTCTGAGAACTCACTTGAATGTGCATCTTTAAAGCCTAAAACCTCCCTTGCATACTCAATACAGGCAATTTGCATTCCAAGGCAAATGCCAAAGTAAGGGATTTTCTTTTCTCTTGCATACTGGCAGGCTAAAATCATGCCTTCAATACCTCTGTCTCCAAAACCACCCGGCACCAGGATGCCGTCAACCCCTTTAAGGAGTTCACAGGCTCTTTCAAAGGATGTGATATCGCTTGATTCAACCCATCTTATTGAGAGTTTAGCGTTATTCCAGAAGGCAGCATGATGAAGAGCCTCCACTACAGATAGGTAGGCATCATGTAATGCGGTGTACTTACCTACCATTGCAATTTCAACCTTTTTCTGGCTATTTGCAGAATTTTCCACCTTTTGAACCACGTTCTGCCAGTCTTCAAGGTTGCAGCTGGGAGCCTCTATATTGAGAATTCTGCAGACAATATCGTCCAGGTGCTGTTCATGAAGCATAAGCGGCACCTCGTAGAGGCTGTTAAGCGTCTTATTTTCAATGACACAATCTGGCTTTACGTTGCAGAACATGGCAATTTTGCTTTTGATGGAGTCCTCTATTGGCAGGTCGCTTCTAAGTACAATGATGTCCGGAAACAGCCCTAAGCCCTGCATTTCTTTAACAGAATGCTGAGTTGGTTTACTTTTATGCTCTCCACTGGATGCCAAATAGGGCACGAGCGTTACATGAATGTAAAGTCTGTTGCTCTCGCCTACTTCATGTCCTATTTGTCTGATGGCTTCCAAGAAGGGTTGGCTTTCTATGTCGCCTACAGTGCCACCAATTTCAGTGATAACAATATCGGCATTGGTTTTGCTGCCTACTGCGTAGATGAATTTTTTGATCTCGTTGGTGACGTGGGGAATGATTTGTACGGTGTTGCCAAGATACTCGCCAGCGCGTTCTTTTTGGAGGACATTCCAGAAAACTTTTCCGCTGGTGAGGTTGGAGAATTTGTTCAAATCTTCGTCAATGAAGCGCTCGTAGTGTCCCAAGTCCAAATCTGTCTCAGCGCCGTCTTCTGTGACGTAGACCTCTCCGTGCTGCAAGGGGCTCATGGTGCCAGGGTCTACGTTCATGTAGGGATCAAGCTTCTGAGCAGCGACCTTCAGGCCTCTGTTCTTTAAAAGTCGTCCTAGACTTGCCGCTGTGATGCCTTTTCCTAGGCCCGAAACAACTCCACCAGTTACGAAAATGTACTTGGTCATGGCACACCTCTAAAAAAACATGGTGTGAGAATATACAAGATGGTAGTTTTTTGTAAAGTATTTTGTTGTAAAATCTAGCAAAAAAATGGGCTGCAACAAAAGTTACAGCCCCCACTACAAGAAGCAAATCAAGGGACAGTGCTCTTTGCACGGCCCTTGATTTAGCGACGCAGTAATGCGCCCAAGGCGCTTAGAAAATTACTTGGAAAGGTATTCGTCAATTGCCTTAGCAGCAACCTTACCAGCACCCATTGCAGAGATGACAGTAGCAGCACCTGTTACAGCATCACCACCAGCGTAAACGCCAGTTCTGGAGGTAAGACCTTCTTCATTAACAATAATGCCACCGTGAGCGTTGACCTCAAGACCCTTTGTGGTGTTCTTGATAAGTGGGTTTGGAGAAGTTCCAATAGCAATGACAACAGTGTCAACGTCAAGAACAAACTCAGAACCTTCAACAGGAACAGGACGTCTTCTACCCTTAGCATCTGGCTCGCCAAGTTCCATCTTGATGCACTTAAGACCAGTAACAAAACCGTTCTTAGGATCTCTTGGATTCTCTGGATTGTTGTAACCAAGAACTTCAACAGGGTTCTTCAGAAGCTGGAAGTCAATTCCTTCTTCCTCAGCATGCTCAACTTCTTCTCTTCTTGCAGGAAGCTCGTTCATAGAACGGCGATATACAATGTAAACCTTTTCAGCACCAAGACGTAAAGCAGTTCTTGCTGCATCCATGGCAACGTTACCACCACCAACAACAGCAACCTTTCCACCCTTCATGATAGGAGTGTCATCTTTTTCTCTGAAAGCCTTCATAAGGTTGCTTCTGGTAAGATATTCGTTTGCTGAGTAAACGCCCTTGAGGGATTCACCTGGGATACCCATGAAATTAGGAAGACCAGCACCAGAGCCAACAAAGACAGCCTCATTACCCATCTCAAAGAGCTCATCAATGGTGAGAGTCTTACCAATAACAACGTTGGTCTCAACATCTACGCCCATTGCCTTGAGGTTCTCAATTTCTCTAGCAACAATAGCCTTTGGAAGTCTGAACTCAGGAATACCATAGACCAGAACACCACCAGCCACGTGGAGGGCTTCGTAAACCGATACCTTATAGCCCTTCTTTGCCAAGTCACCAGCACAGGTAAGACCGGAAGGACCAGAACCAACAATAGCAACCTTGTGACCGTTTGGAGCAGCAGCAGGAGCCGCTTCCTTGGAGTTAGCATTGTGCCAGTCAGCAACATAGCGCTCAAGGCGGCCAATTCCAACAGGCTGGAACTTAATGCCAAGAGTACACTTGCTCTCACACTGAGTTTCCTGAGGACAAACTCTTCCACAAATAGCAGGAAGTGAAGAGGTCTTGTGAATTACGTTGTAAGCCGCTTCCATGTCATCCTTTTTCATGCAATCAATGAAGGAAGGAATATCAATGTTAACAGGACAGCCCGCTACACAAGGCTTATTCTTGCAGTGGAGGCATCTGTTAGCCTCATCAATAGCCATCTGATGGGTATATCCCAAAGCAACTTCCTTGAAGTTATGTGCTCTAACCTGTGGTTCCTGAACAGGCATTTCATGTTTCTTAGGATCAATAGCCATAAAATCCCCCCTTAAGCATTCTTGAAGAGATTACAGGTCTCTTCATGAGCCTTGCGCTCAAAGTCTGTATACATACGACCACGAGACATAGCCTCATCAAAGTCTACTTCATAGCCGTTGAAATCAGGACCATCAACACAAGCGAACTTAGTCACTTTCTTGCCATCCTGAGTAAGGGTGAGTCTGCAACCACCACACATTCCGGTTCCATCAATCATGATTGGGTTCATGGATACTGTAACTGGAGTACCAAAAGGCTTTGCTGCAAGCACAACAAACTTCATCATTACAAGAGGTCCAATGGTGATAATCTCATCAAACTGCTCGCCTGCTTCCAACATTTCCTTCAATGGAACGGTAACATTGCCATGGCGACCATAGGAGCCGTCATCTGTCATGACAAACAACTTATCTGAACAAGCCTTGAACTCGTCTTCCAAAATGAGCAGGTCCTGGCTTCTGAACCCGATAATGCTTGTAACGTTCACGCCAAGAGCGTGAAGTTCCTGCGCAATTGGCATAGCAATAGCACAACCTACGCCACCGCCAACAATACAAACCTTCTTGAGGCCTTCAATATGGGTTGGAACTCCAAGTGGACCAACAAAGTCCTGAAGATACTCGCCCTGATTCTTGTGATTAAGCTTCTCTGTTGTTGCACCGACAATCTGGAAAATAATCTTTACAGTTCCCTGCTCTTTGTTGCAACCTGCAACTGTAAGAGGAATTCTTTCTCCATCTTCATCAACTCTAAGGATGATGAACTGACCTGGCTGAGCCTTAGCCGCTACGAGAGGAGCTTTAATCTCCATTTGGGTAACGGTAGGATTCAAATTCTTTTTTGTTACAATTTGGTACATAGACCCTCCACTAAATTGCAAAAATACCCAAACAAAGATTATCTACAAATTTGCCTTTCCGTGCAATGCAAAGCACTTTATAAATTATTTATATTACCTTAAAGATATATGCCTTATGCCTTTTTTGCATACCCTCGGTAATTACAGTCTACATAAAGATTAGTTAGACATCTCTAACACACACTTTTTTCCCAAAACTTGTCAAAAGTTTGACTAACTGAGTCTCAATTTGAACCTTGGATTTAAGCTCTAAAAACTCCTTGTTTTGGGGATTTTCAAAACGGCTGACAAAAAAATTTATCTCATCTGCTTCAAGTAAAGCTCTATAAATCAAAGATGCCCCATCCTGAGCCTCATAATCATCATAATCAGAAGTTTTTACAGAATTTTTATTAAACTTTTCCAGCACGGCACTCATGGTAACAATACCTTCTGTGACCAGGTGTACCCCTTTGATATGAGAAATTGGAGGGATAGCAGGATTTTCATAATGAAGGTCTAAAACGACTCTTTCCTGTAAAAAATTGGCCACATACTGCGCTGTTGTACCACCGCAAACTATATAACGTCCCTCCAAAGCAAAGAAATCAGAGAGCACGGAATTGCATAAAGAAGGATTAGGAAATGGAAGCCCAAACAGCAGATTCACCGTCACAGCAAATCAAACCTTGGCTTTAATTTCTGTATTGTAAAACTCTTCCACCGTAGAAGGAACAACAGAAAAGCGCTTTACATCATCAATGAAAATAGAAACGCCATTTTGACATTTTCCATCACAGAAAGCCGCCTCCAGTTCCACCTCATCAGAAAGCTTATCCCGCTCAATGTAGTCCTGAAGAGCTTCCACCACCTGGCGAGCCCCTTTTAGGTGGCAAAGGGAACCAATACAAATCTTAACGTTCATTCTATAGCCTCATAAACTTTCTGTAATATTCTCTATCCATTGAATTTCCAACAGAATAGCGCATTGCCGCAACATACGGAATCCAAGCCTTGATAGCCTCTACATTCTCCCCTGAAGCCTTGCAGTAGGTTCTCAAATACAAATCTCCTGTCTCATCTCCAAGAGAACGTCCTAAAATAATGAAAGAAATAGCAGCATCATAACAAGAACTTCCCAAAGCAGCCTTAGACCAGTCCAGAATGTAGTATTTATCCTCTTCTGTCACGACAATATTTGACAAGGTATAATCCCCATGACAAAGACAAATCCCGTCCGGAAGCCTATCCACACCGGCAAGAATTTCACATTTTAGCCCCTCTGGAATATTTGCCTGGCACAACCTGGTTTGCATCATCACCTTGGCTGACGGCAGACCACAGAAGGTCTTTGCATGAACCTTCAGCTGCTCTGCGACAAACCGCTCCATATAACTTTCACGCTGGGAAGGCTTTGCAATATACATACGCTTTAAGGATTCACCCTTAATATAATCCGATACCAATGTCCACCTTCCGTCTTCTTCTTTAATGGTATGGATTACTGGAACGGGCAAGCCAATCTCTGCAGCCACGGACTGGAAGAACCCTTCCATGAGAATATAGGACTTGGGAACAGATTTTCTAAACGCCTTTAGGGTATAATTACCGTCATGGTAGAGAGTTTTATCATTTCTAACCGCGATAATCCTATCCAACGTCATTCCTTGTTCTCCCCCTCATTAGATTCTGCAGGTAAAATACATCTAGGAGATATGATTGGGTTATCAAGGGTTCTTCTCTTGGACTTAATTAGCTGTTCAATGAACATATTGTCCAGTTTGGTTAACGTGTAATCCTTTTTATATATAAGCACGTCCTTGTAATGTCTCTCAAGCCCGTCACAACGTCTTTGAACCAGGTCAAAACGGTCAAGAATCTCCTGAGAAACAGGAGAAACCCACATGAAACATTCAGTATTTTGGTTCAGAAGTTCAAACTGGCTTCCCCTTTCAAAAACAAAAATACGCTGGGAGGAATTATCGGAAATTTCCTCTTTGCTTACCGTTGTGAAAGGAACGGAAGGAACATAAGGGTCTGCATGAGCCACCTGAATGAAGTAAGAAAGATCATCTAGGGTTATTTTTTCCTGATAGGCCAGAGGACAATCTTTATTCATCAAAAGCAAATAATCAAAGTCTGTGACAAGTTCATAAGCAAGATTCTTTTCTTCCAGCATCTTCTTATAATATTTATCATTGCCCTCTGCGTATCTTACAATACCCAGTTTATAGTCCTCCTGAAGAAGGTTCTGAATAACCATTCTGGAGTTAGTTTCCATGTAAAAGAGGTCTATCACATCATTTGGGTCCAGCATATTGGAAAACTTTGCAAAACCTTCTGAAATGTAGCTAGATCTAGGAACGGAAATAGAAAAACGCTTCTTGGCAATGGTGCCCGTCTTGAGAATTTGCTCAACTTCATCCACCTGTTTAAGTATGTTCTTAGCGTATCTGACAAAAACTTCCCCTTCAGGAGTGAGCGTCATACCCTTGGAACTGCGGTCAAAAAGGGTAAGCCCAAGACCACTTTCCAGTTCTTTAATTGCTCTACTTAAGTTTGGTTGTCCTACGCAAAGTGTCTCTGCCGCTTTGTTGATAGAATTTGTTTCTGCAATTTCAACAGCATACTTCATGTGAAGTAAATTCATTGACACCTCCAGACAAACAGGAGTTAAACCTATTTAATAGCGCTATTTTATCTAAAACATCCTTGTTTTTCTACTTTTTCCACCAAATTTTCACAAGAATATGTACGTAAATAGGGATTTTATTGACGAGGACCCCCTTTTATGTTAGTAATTAGTTATTATATCCGCCCGTTCTAGGGCACAAGGAGTTACTGTCCAATATGTTGGATGATGGTAGTAAACCTCCTCTGTTGGGGGTGTTATGTTTGCTGCTGACTGCAGCCTATTTTGCGTTAACTGAGACTTCTATCTCCTCAGTTTCTAAGAACAGATTAAAAGTCGCGTCAGAACGTGGTGATGCCCGTGCAAGCAAAGTGCTCTCCATTTTGGAGCGCTTTGACCAGGCAATTACAACCATTCTCATTGGCACGAACATTGTTCATATTGTCACTGCTAGTGTGGTAACTGTTTACGTATCAAACAAATGGGGTTTGAGTTTTGTTTCTCTTTCAACCATTCTTACCACCATTGTGGTGTTCTTCTTTGGCGAGATGCTGCCTAAAAGTATTGCTAAGAAATATCCGGAAACGATTTCAAAAGTCTGTGTCTACCCTCTTTCTGTTTTCATGGTAATTTTTAAGCCTCTTTCTGCAATTCTTACCTTCATTGGTCAGACGGCTGCCAAGCACAGTCAGAGTGACTCGCAGGTATCGGTTACGGAAGATGAGTTGCAAAATATTATTGAGGATATGACAGAAGAAGGTACGTTGGATGAGAATCAAAGCGACTTAATATCATCGGCCTTGCAATTTGGGGATGTGACGGTGGAGAGCATTCTGACCCCGCGTGTGGATGTGTGTGCGTTGGATGTTGAGGAGGAGCCGGCGGAGATTCTGAAGACCATCAAGGAGGAACCGCACAGCCGTCTGCCCGTGTATGAAAAGTCAATTGATAATATCATAGGTGTTTTGCAGATAAGAAAATATCTTAAGGCGTACCTGCAAAGTGGGAAGACGCCAAATCTCAGAGATATGTTGGATAAGGTCTATTATGCGCCGCAAAGCATGGAGATTCATGAACTGCTGCCTGAGATGTCAAAGCGAAAACTGAACATGGCGGTTATCACAGACAGCTATGGCGGAACCCTTGGCATTGTCACGGTGGAAGACATTTTGGAAGAGCTGGTGGGCGAAATATGGGATGAAGATGATGTCATCCAGGAACCTATTGTGAAAAATGCAGATGGCTCGCTGTTAGTGGAAAGTGAGGTCAGTCTTGCAGATCTCTTTGACGCTCTTGATTTTCAGGATCCGGATGAAGATGACAAGGATGCTGCCAACCTGCTTTTGGGCGAATGGATGTATGAGCAGTTCTCTGCCATTCCAAAAGAGGGTGACAGTTTTGACTATCACGGGCTAAAGGTCACCGTTTTGAAGATGGAACACAATAGAATTTTGAAGGCAAAGGTTGAACTAACTGAGGTGCCAGAAGAGGCTGAAGATTCAGAAGAAAAGGATGCTAAAACTTCAAAGGAGGACAAATAATGACTATTGCGTTAATTGTAATTGGTATAATAGTTTGTCTATACTTTTCAAACTTCTTTTCCTCCGCTGAAATGGCCTACTCTTCCTGCAACCTTGTTAGACTTGAAACCATAGTAGATGACAAGGAAAAGGGCTGGAAAAAGGCTCAAACGGCCATCAAAATTACTGAGAAATTTGATCAGGCACTAAGTGCAATTCTCATTGGTAACAACCTGGTAAATATTGCCTCTTCTTCTTTAAGCTCTGTCTTAGTCATTCTAATCACAAATTCAGATGGCTATGCCTGGCTCTCCACTCTGATTATCACCGTTTTGGTCATAATTTTTGGTGAAACCATGCCTAAAATTCTCTCCAAGAGAAACTCCACCTCAACGGCAATTAACAGCGCACCTTTTGTCAACTTCCTAATGATAGTGCTTAAACCCTTCATTTGGGTGGTAGTAAAGCTCATTGCCTTACTGACCAAACCGCTTAAAGGAGAGCAGGAAGACGCCACGCAGGAAGAAAGCGTAGAAGAACTTCACTCCATCATTGAAACAGCAGAAGACGAGGGCATCATTGACGAGGACGATTCCAACCTCATGCAAAAAGCCATTGATTTTGCAGAAATCTCCGCCATGGAAGTCATGACCGCCCGCGTGGACGTAGTTGCACTGGACATTGAAGATTCTTGGCCGGACATGAAGAAGATTATTGACACTTCCTCCTACTCTCGCCTACCGGTTTACGAAGGCACAATTGACAACGTAATTGGTATTTTACACCTAAATCGTCTGTTCAAAGCCCTCGCCACGGTAGAAGCAGACGGTATCCCAATAGACGGGGATGAGCCTCCTTTTGATATCCGTACCCTGCTTATGAGCCCTTGTTACGTCTACAAAACCATGAAATTGCCTAAGGTGCTCAACCAATTCAAGACGGCCAAACAGCACCTTGCAATAGTAACGGACGAATACAGCGGCACACTTGGCATCATCTCCATGGAAGACGTTCTGGAGCAGATAGTTGGCGAAATCTACGATGAGACCGATATTGTTGACCCTGAAATTGTTAAGCACACCGATACCGAATTTGAGATAGACGGCGGCATGCCAGTGACAGATTTACTTGAACTAGCGGGCATCAACGAAGACGATTTTGAGGCCGATAGTGCCACCGTTGGTGGCTGGACGGTAGAGTCCATTGGCTCCTTCCCCAACGAAGGCGACAGTTTTACCTTCAGAAATATCAAGGTTACCGTCCTTAAGATGGACGGACGGCGAGTAGAAAAAGTACTGGTCACGCTAGAAACTTCTCAGGAGAAATGAGACTACCATGCTTAGGCCAGATGCTGCAGCGGAGTTAAAGGAATTTAAGGCGCTTTTGCCTACTTTGGTACTAGCCTCGGGCTCGCCTAACCGGCTTGAACTGCTGCGAAGCGCAGGTCTTGAGGTAATTGTACGTCCCCAGGACATTGCTGAAGACGAACCTTGCGGGGAGCCTGGTCCCATGGTGAAGTCCATAGCCTCCAAGAAACTTGAACATTACATCAAAAGTGATGACTTTGAGCCTAATCTTCCCGCTTTGTGTCTAGATACGCTGGTGTATTTTAATGGTAGGTTCTTAGGAAAGCCTGCAAGTGAAGCTCAGGCTATGGCAGAGATTAAATCTTTCTCAGGTAAAGAACAAGAAGTATTTTCTGGCTACGCCTTATATCATCCTCTTAAGGGGATAATCAGAGGTTATGACCGCTCTATAGTAACTTTTTATACTCTAACTGATAAGCAGGTTTCTGCCTACATTGCTACCGGCGAGTGGCAAGGTGCTGCGGGCGGCTATAGGATACAGAAAACCGGTTATACCTTGATTAACCATATTTATGGCAGTTGGACAAATGTAATTGGACTTCCGGTGGAAGCTATTATTAAAGAACTGAAGAATGATGTATAATTAAAGACGTATTTTACGAGGTTTTTGCAAAAACCACTTACAAAAGGAGTGCATATGGAAGATTTAATGAAAAAACTCAGAGAGGCTAGTAGCTATATCAATAGTAAAACTGGTAATTTGAAGATTGAAGTTGGATTAGTTTTAGGCTCCGGTCTTGGAGACATGGCAAACGAAATTAAAAATCCAATTATCATCAACTACAAAGATATCCCTAATTTCCCGGTTTCCACTGTTGCAGGTCATGCAGGACGTCTAGTCATTGGCGAACTGGAAGGCAAAAACGTACTTTGTATGCAGGGACGCTTTCACTTCTATGAAGGCTACGGCATGGATCAGGTGGTATTTCCAATTCAGACCATGCATCTTTTAGGCATTAAAAACCTCATTCTCACCAATGCTGCAGGCTGTGTCAACAAAGCCTGGTCAACAGGCACGCTCATGCTTATTAACGACCATATTAAACTTACTTCTAATTGCCCAATGAGAGGTCCTAATGAAGACGAGCTAGGCTATAGATTCTTTGATATGTCCAGAGCCTATGACCCACAATTGCTGGCACTTGCACGAGCCAAGGCTACAGAGCTTAAGGTTAACTTCACTGAAGGGGTTTATATGTTCTTTGCCGGTCCTAATTTTGAGACTCCTGCTGAAGTAAGAGCCGCTCGCATTCTTGGAGCAGACGCCGTTGGTATGTCCACCGTTCCTGAAGCCATTGCTGCAGCCCACTGTGGCCTTAAGACCCTGGGAATCAGCTGCATGACTAACATGGCTGCGGGCATCCTGGATCAACCCTTAGGCCACGGTGAGGTTCTGGAAACTGGACTGAGAGTGAAGAATCAGTTCTCTGCTCTAATTAGAGCCATTGTAAGAGAAATTTAATCTGTTAAAGTTTTTATTAGTTGAGTAAGAGTCCGGTCTAGGTTATCAGCAAAAGCCTTTGTACTGGACTCTTTCATTTTATTCTGTTGCTCATCAAAAATTCCATATTCTCTTAGTTGCTGATTAATTGCCCTGTTTCCCAGTCTTGCGTTGATATTTTGTAAAGTATAGCTGTCTCCTCTATCATCAATGGCAAAAGCGCCCTTTTGCAGCATTCTGGCAGCAAGAGGAATATCATGGGTAATACAGAGGGCTGGTAGACTTGCATTTTCCACAATGTAATTGTCCGCACTATCCTTCCCTGTTTGGACAACTATCTGATGTATTGATGATACAAACCCCTTTAATTGGGCTTTTTCAGTGATGCCCTCACCTTTTTTTTCAGTTCTTATTCTATGAGTGTCCTCTTCAATAAACAGTTGAACATCCGCCAAATTTCTGTCGCTGACAAAGAAAGTTTGCACCTTCAGACGAACGGCGGCTTTTAGGATAATAGTTCTGAGGTTTTTAGGAAGGGAGTCTGCATCAATCCACAAGGTTAAATTCATGCTTATATAATAAGAGAAAGTTATTGCTTTTGCGAGTAGCTCATTGAATAAAATACGAACAAAAAAGTAAAATAAAAGTATGTTATTTACTTGGAGGATTAAACAATGAAAATCTCCGCATTGCAAAAAGCAAGATATGAGTATTCCCCTAAGCTTCCTAAAGTTCTTAGAGGTAATATTGACGCTGTTGTTCCTAATTTTGGAC
>CAVISO010000042.1:0-12312 GCA_963645435.1 Sphaerochaetaceae bacterium
GTTTTATTCATCCTCCAAGAGTTTCATCATGAATAAAGATTTAACAGTAGGAAACCCAAGTAAAGTTTTAATAGATTTTTGCCTGCCACTTTTTGGCTCCATAATCTTCCAACAACTCTATAATATTGCCGATAGCTTTGTAGCTGGTAAATTCATCTCAGAAGACGCATTAGCTGCCGTTGGAAACAGCTATGAAATCACCTTGGTTTTTATAGCCTTTGCCTTTGGCTGTAACATGGGCTGTTCAGTTATCTCCTCTAGATATTTTGGAGCTAAGAACTACACAAAAGTCAAAAGCGCCATTTACACCTCCCTTTTGACAACCCTAGCCACCTGCATTTGCTTAATGACCATTGGGCTGGTTTTCATGGATAAGCTTCTTGTTCTCATCAAAACTCCAGCAAACATCTATGCCGATTCCGCACTTTACCTGGACATTTACATTTGGGGTCTGCCCTTTCTCTTTCTCTACAACATCTCAACTGGAATCTTTTCTGCCCTAGGTGACAGTAGAACGCCATTTATCTTTCTTGCAATCTCCTCCACAGCAAACATCTTCATGGATATCCTGTTTGTTTGCACCTTCAACATGGGCGTTGCAGGAGTAGCCTGGGCAACCTTTATCTGTCAAGGAGTAAGCGCAGTCCTTGCGCTAATTTTTGTACTAAAACGCCTCACTATAATCAAAGCAGACGCAAAACCCTCCCTTTTTGACAAAACCCTTTTCAAAGCCTTCATTTCAATCTCCATTCCCTCCACCATCCAACAAAGCTTTGTCAGCGTAGGCAACATCATCCTGCAAGGCATCATCAACAGTTTTGGCTCCTCCGTAGTTGCCGGTTACTCCGCCGCCATCAAGCTCAACACCCTGGTCATCACCTCTGTTGCAACAATAGGAAACGGCGTCTCCAACTTCACCGCACAAAACTTGGGAGCTCAAAAACCAGACCGAGTTTCCAAAGGCTCGCTTAGTGGATTAAAACTTTCCTGGGTCATTTTAATCCCCTTTATTCTTCTTTATGAATTAATACCAGAGACTCTCATAAAATTCTTTGTAGACAGCCCTTCTGCCATCACACTTCAGACTGGGCGCCAATTCCTAAGAATTGTCTCCATTTTCTACCCTGTAGTAACAGTAAAATTGATTATAGAAAGCGTCCTAAAAGGTGCTGCCAAAATGACATATTTCATGATTACCACTTTTGCAGACCTAATCCTACGGGTAGGCTTGGCCTTTCTTCTTTCAAAAACCGCTCTCCAGGTAACAGGAATTTGGCTCAGCTGGCCAATTGGTTGGGCAGTTGGCACCGCCCTCTCCTTTTACTTCTACAAGAGCAATGCACTGAAATTATCTTAATCCATAAAACCCTCCCAATTTTCTTGTCAAAATCCTCCCAATTTTCTTGTCCAACAACCACAATTACACTAACATATACCCATGCCAAAGTGCTACAAAAGGATTGCTGATAACGTATTAGATACCACTCTCAAAATAAGAGGTGCGGTCTTAATTGAAGGAATAAAATGGTGTGGGAAAACTACAACAGCAAGACAAAAGCAATTGAAAGTCTAAGAATGCACTCTGGTCTTGGTGGAATTGGCAGATTAAAATTATTAACTATGAGTCTTTGGGAGTCACAATATTCAAATGGAAAAGTTTCACTTGAAAAATTATTTGAAAATCAGGTCCTCAATTACTCAGATAGCCCTAATTCTTTAGACGATATTGCCTTCCTAGGTGTAAGAGGCGATTGGCCGGCCGTAATAAAAACCAATAAAGAAATAGTAGCAAAACAAGCAAGCCTATACCTGGAAGAGCTTTGTGAGAGTGACATTAGAACCGTTGACGGACACCGGAGATCTGCAGATAAAATGCGGAACATTCTTAGATCTTATGCTAGCTTCTTTGGCTCTAACGCTCCAAACACATCAATAGAAAACGACCTCCTCAATGACATTGAGACTTTTGGCTTAATTTTCGAAACTCTAGTAATCAGAGATTTGAAAGCCTATGCACAAATACTTGATGCCGATATTTACCATTACAGAGATTCAACAGGTCTAGAGTGCGATGCTGTAATCTATTGTAGAAACGGAAAATATGCTTTAATTGAGGCCAAACTAAGTCAAGCAAAAGAAGAAGAGGGAGCCAGAACACTTAAAGCTTTGAAAACAAAAATTGAAAAAACCAATTTTACTTCACCAACATTCTTAATGATAATTACAGCAACTGGATTCGCTCACAAACGCGAAGATGGGATCTTTGTGGTTCCTATAGGCTGCTTAAAGAACTAATGAGGAAGAATAAACACATGAAGAAAATCATCGTCCTAGTTTTAACCTTGCTTTTGACCTTATCCCTCTTTGCCCTTGCCCCGGAAGGTTGCCTTTTTGTTGGAGCAAAGATTGGTGCAACTGTTAACAATGTAATAGCGGGAGATAATTATCTCCTATACAAATACTCCAGCAGACCAGGTTTAAGACTCTCAATACCTGTCAACTATCAGATAGCCAGAAACTATGCTGTTGAAAGTGGAATTTCTGTCTCAAGTAAGAATTATCACCTAGAAAGGGATCATAAACAGCAAATGATAAACCTAAACCTTGAAAATGACTTTATCTCTGTTCCTTTGATCTTAAACCTTCTTCTTCCCTGTGACGAAAGTTTTACTTTCCATATTAGTTTTGGAACCTACGTTGGCTGGTGGTGCAAAGGAAACAGCAAAGGTACTGTTTTTAACCTTAACAAAAAACAGCAAGAAGTAAATGAAAGAACCAATCTAGAACTCAAAAACAGATTAGAATACGGCGTTCTAGGTAGTCTTGGTTTCACCATAGACCTACCTCATTCAAGGTTTATTATAGGAATAGAATACGAACAAGACATGTCAAACATGAACAAAAAACAGGAAGTAGGCGAATACCAAATCTATAACTCTACTCTACTTTTCACCACTGCCTTACTTTGGAGGGTAAAATAATGAAATCCCATAACTCAAAAGCCTTTTTCCTCTTATTCTTACTTGCACTTCTTTTGGTTTCCTCGTGCTCAAATGACCCAAAAAATACCCTGGTTGCAAAGCTCACAAAAACAACAAATATAACAGATCCGGCAGAATGCGAAAGCAAAGACTGGTCTTCCCTCTTTGAAGAATTTTGGACGGTAATGAATGAAGATTACGTACATTTTGCCTTTGAGGACACAGACTGGGATGCCGTATACAAAAACTATGTAGATAAATTTAAGGAACTAGACTACAACAAGAAAGAAGACTCCTTCAAAGCCTTCAGGCTCTTCAATGAGATTGTTTGGAAACTATCGGATTATCATTACCATTTAACTATATCTGACAATTTTGGCTACACCCTGGATGCAAGACCAGCGGTGCTCCAAAAATGGGTAGCAACCGGTGGCGATATCATGGATTTCCCAAATATCTACACGGAAACTCGGACTGAAGATGAAGATGAGAGAGTCACGGTAACTAAGACCTACTACACAGTAAACGATGGCCCAAATGTGGCCTATACCAGCAAAGATTGCTTAATTAAGTGGAATAAGACCATTGATGGATACTCAGAAGTAACTAATCTCAGGGCAAATGGAACCTTTCACAACCCCACTGGCACCATCTCAGAAACCTTCATTGAAGAGACCTACGGAGAGATAACAAAAGTAATAAAAGACGGGAACTTCCACTGGAACAGCTACATTGTGGATGAATTTGGCATGGACGGCACTTCCTGGTGTACCGGCGTGACAAATAACGGAGTCCTTTACATCTATTTTTCGCAGTTTGTAAAACCAGATCTTATCTACTTTTGCAACTATATGGCCATAGCCAATGACTCAAAAGCAACAGAAGAAGAAAAGGAACAGGCAAAGGAAAATGTCAGAACTTCAACTATTATAGCCTACAACAACCTCGATGCTACACACAAAGCTCAAATTGATATTGTTATCAACCTCTTTAAGAATCTCAACAGCGCCGTAGCAAACAACTATGTGACCCTCAAAGACGGTACAAAAGTTCCAATCAACGGCATAGTCCTTGACTTAAGGTGTAACGGAGGTGGAGTAGCGGAATTCATGCAACTCTTTATGAGTGCCTTCTTTGCTTCCGACAAAAACCTAGGCTACTGCACGTACAAAATGGGCTTTTCTCGCTACGATATCACCCCGTGGACAGACTTCAACCTGAACTACTACAATGCAAAACTCAAAGAAGATTACCAAGGTCGCCTTGCAGTTATCACCAACGGACGCTCCATCTCCTGCTCAGAACTCACAACAATAGCCTCCACGCTACTGCCAAACTCCAAACGCTTTGGCTCCACCACGTACGGCGGCACCTGCGCCCTTTTGCCCAGAGGCGAATACCACTCTGGCATCTACGAAAACGACTTCACCAAGCTAGCCGTCCGCACCACCACCTTCCGCTACAAAGCCTACGACCAAACCAACTACGAGAGCCACGGCATACAACCCGATATCCCCGTCCCGCTCAACAATGAGCAGGACGATAGATTTATTGCCGCAGTCACTTGGGCTGCCACTGGAGAGTTTCTCTGATATACAATATAGAAAAAAGGACCGGGGCATTTCTACTTCCGGTCCTAGGTTTCTAATAATTAGTATTCATCAGAAGGAATACTTAACTCCAAAACTTGCAGCAATATCAAATCTGCGGATAGTTGAGAACTGGACGCTAAGCTCACCAAAGGCTGTGTGGTTGTCCAGGATTTGATAGTCATAACCTGCACCAAGCTCAACAACAAAACCTGGCCTCTTTGCCATGAAGGTGTAATCTACACCAAGGGACAACAAAGCATAGACATTTGATTTTTCGTCAAGGTTCAAGAAGGTATACCTTCCAAGAGCATTGATCTGAGCATAGCCAAACTTGAAGTTGTAAACCACCTTTCCACCTACCGCTAGCTTTTCATTGATATTGTATTCATATCTTGCACCCAAAGCCCAGTTGAAACCCTTTGCGCTTATTCCAAAACCAGCAAGGTTTACGCTTGGATTTAAGATAACAGAAACAGAATTCTTCTTTATGTCCTTAAGCTCACTTAAAGCAACCATTTCAGTAATTGGCTCAATCTCTGGAATCTCTTCCACAACTGGCTGTGCAGCTGGCTCAGAGACCAGCTCTGTAGCAGGTTTTTCTTCTACCGGTTGTTCAACAACTTGAGCTGTGACCTCTTCAACTACAGGTTCTTCTGCCTTTGGAGCATAAGAAGCAATTACTGCCTCAACATAACCAGGAAGTACCTGCATTACACTACTCTCTGCAAGTGCAAGTTCTTCTGTTCCCCACTCTACAGGATAGTAAAGCGTAAGAATACCATCTTCAACAGAATAATAAACAGCACTTAAATCATAAACTGAGCTATAAGCCTCAAAGGCTGCAAGTGCTGCAGTAGCAATGTCTGCTTCAGAAATGTATTCAGCAGGATATGTAATTGTAGCCTTGCCCTTATCAGCAACAACTGTGATGTCACCTTCCGTAAAGAGAGTATACTTCTTCTCTACTGGAACATATCTTACTACAACTTCAGCTTCTGGCTTTGCTTCTACTTCAAGCCTTACAGGCTCTTCAATAACAAGTTCAACAGTAGTTTCTACTTCTTCTGCCTTCGCTTCAACCACTGGAACAACTTCTGGTTCTTCTGTAGCTGGCTCTTGGAAAAGAGAGGCAACATAGACAGGAAGGGCGGTTTCAACTAAATCTAAAGCATAATTGAAGTCTGCTTCTGATGGAATCTCTGCAAGAGTAAGAACTGCTGTTCCTGCACTAGCATCAACATACAACACAGAACCGGCAAGATACTGAGAAAAGGCTTCATAGGCTACTGCTGCAGCCGCTTCTACTTCTTCATAAGTAACAAAGTTAGGATAAGAAATCTCTACAATATTTTCGTAGGCTTCTACCGTTGCTTCATAACCATAAAGATTAATAGTTCTTGCATAACTTTGAGCCACTGGTTCTTCAATAGCCGGCTCAGCGAGAGGCTCCTCAACAAGAGGCTCTTCCTTTGCAGGCTCCTCTACAGGCTCTGATGCAGGCTGCTCTACAACCGGTTCAACTTCAGGTTCAACAGGCTGCTCTGGAGTCACAGCCTCTTCCACAACAGGCTCTTCTATAATAGGTTCTTCTGCGGGCTGCTCTACAGAAACTTCTTCCTCTACTGGCTGCTCAGCAGGCTCTTCTACTGCCTGTTCTGGCTCCTCTGCCTTTACTTCCGTAGCCTGCTCTGTCTCAGTTTCAGTCTTAGCCTCAGCCTCTTCTGTCTTAGCCTGCTCAGTAGAAGGCTTCACCGCAGGCTCCTCTTTTGGCTCTGCCGTTGGAACAACAGCAGAGGTCTCAACAACTGGAGTATCTGATGCAGAACTCTCAGGCTTGTTACACTTTGTAACACACAAAATAACTACCAGGGCAATAACTGCCACCAAAGCCAAAGTAATAATATTTTTCTTCTTCATAACTAAACCCTTTTATTTATTCACTACAACCATTCTAACTGGTCTGACACGGTGCCCTTCATTCTTCAGCTTACCATATTGACAGTGATCTTTGAAACTATACGTAAGTGCATACTCCAAGGCACTATCAGAACTCGACCAGTAATTAAGTACTAAAGTATCAAGACCTAGCTTGTCTCTGTAGTCATCCATAAGTGCAAGTTCACCTATACTAGGCAGGAACCAGTCATCATATACAACACCATCTACTGTAGTACTGTAATTATCACATGCCACCGCTGCACGGAAAATTCCTGCAGATTTCAAAATTTTATCAGTATTACTCTTTCCGGAGCCAATACTTTGATCAGGTACCAAAGTACTATAATTGCCGCCAGAAGAGTCCCACATAAACACTCCAGTACCACTACTAACATCCGCTGGTGCTGCTTCTAGATACTTCCAATTATTAGTGGAACTTGACGCATCATAATTTGGGTTTGCGTAGATAATTATTCCTCCAGCAGGTCCTTTTTCTCCTAGCTGATAAGCCTTTGTCCACTGAGCATACAAGGTAAGATCTTCACTTAATGTAGTACCAAACGTGTACTCAGTTTCCCCTGCCGAGTCTGTGGTCCACTTATCAAAAGAATAACCCTCTCTAGATGGATCTTTGGGCTTTGCAAAAGCAAGATTGTAGTCAACATAGACAAAGGTATCAGTAGAACCTGAGTAATTAGCATTGAGAGTAACCTTGTGTGAATCCTTCCAAACAACACTTATAGCATTAGAACCAGCACCTTGCCATGGAGCCTTACTTGCTAGATCTGTACTATCAGCCTTGTTTCTATCAATAATGATTGTTTTCACGTTTGAAAGGTAGAAACACTCCTCATGAATAGATGTAATACTTCCAGGTATCTCAATTGTTTCAATGCCACATCCTTCGAAGACCTGAGAACCACTAAATGCTCCAAGACTCTTCAAGTTAGCAGGAAGATTAATTGTCTTCAACTTAGTACACTCGCGGAAAACTGCATCACTAATAGCGCCCACGGTTGTTGGCATTGTTACAGAACTAAGCTCAGTACATCCATAGAAAAGTCCTGAATCCAACTTAGTAATCTTTGTAGAAGATAAATCAATTGAAGGAAGTTTCTCACAATAGGTGAAAGCATTATTCCCAATTTCAGTTATATTCTCAGCACCTTCAAAAGAAACAGAGGTTAAAAGCTTACAACTATGGAAGGCAGACGTAGGCAGAGTAGTTATTATTTCACCATGGTAAATAGCTGGAATTGTCACACTTGTTACTGTACTTTTCTTGTCTTCTTTAATCTTTGCAGAACCTGCTGTTTCTAGATCTAGATTTTCATCTACAAAGTGAGCATAAAGAGTTATATCCTGAGTATCAGAGATTGTAATTTCTTCATCACCTGTGCCGTAATACTTATCGTAATCTCCATTTGCTTTCTTGGTATACCAGCCATCAAGAGCATAACCTGCTTTTGCTGCTGGGGCCAAAAGGGTTATACTCTCACCTGCATCAATCCATTTTTGTCCAAGCTTAGTTGTTCCATCAGAATCAAGATAGGTAATCTTATAATCCTTTTTCCATTCAACAGGTACTCCACTTGGAACCCAAGATTTATCCTTCGCAAGTGAATTATCTGCAGTTTCCCTTTGATTCACATAAATAATTGTCAACTTATTGCATCCATAGAAAGCATTATATACTCCCTGCGAGTCCGCATATATTGACGTAACTTTCTCTGGAATAACAATTTCCGTTAAGGCACAGTCTCTGAAGGCTTGTCTTTCTATTTTTTCCAGCGTTGCAGGAAGTTCAACCGTAGTCAAATTTATACAACCATATACTGATGTATCTCCTATTACCTTAACTGCACCAGTGATTTTCAAAGAGGTCAAAGCCTTACAGAGATAGAAGCAACTATATTGAAGATCAGCAGAACCCTTTATTTCAACCGTTTCAAGTTTAGGGCATTCTTGGAAAGCATTACTTCCAAGATACGTTACAGTTGAAGGGATTACAATATCTGTCACGTTTGTAGTATCAAAGGCGTAATCGTCAATTTTTTCAAGGCCTTCTGGCAAATTAATGGTTTCAAGAGAACTATAACTAAAAGCACAATTCCCAATAACTTTTATTCCATCAGGAAGCGTCAAAGATGTAATATTAGATCGTGAAAAGGCACTAGATCCAATTGTAGTAACACTACTTGGAAGAACTATTTCCTTTAGAGTCTTCAAATTAAAGAAGGCGCTGTAATCAATTGTGGTCACTGAATCTGGAATTGAAATTGTCTCTAGCCCTGAATCACTGAAATTTCCAATATCAGTTACAGGCTTTCCATGATAGAAAGAAGAAACATTTACATGTTTACCTGTCTTATCGTTACTAGTTACAGCATATGCAGAACCATCCTTCACACTTCCCACTCCATATTTCTCATCCATTAGAACGTATTTAGCAGTATCCTCCACCCAGTGGGCATAAAGGGTAAGATTCTGAGTATCAGAGATTGTAATTTCTTCATCACCTGTGCCGTAATACTTATCGTAATCTCCATTTGCTTTCTTGGTATACCAGCCATCAAGAGCATAACCATCCTTGGTTGCACTTATAAGGGTAGCCTTAGCACCAGAAATAAAAGTGGTACTAGTTTTCACGCCAGTAGCAACGGCTCCGCCATCAAGGTCATAGGTAATAGTGTATTTCTTGCGAACATCGGCATCAAAAGACAGAACCTCAGATGCAATACCATCCTTAACGGCAATGACCCTTATAGTTACAGTTTTCTTTATTTCCTCTCCAAGAGTTCCAGTAAGAGCTACAGATTTGCCGTCCTTTGCTTTTATACCAGTTTCTACAGTTGGATCCTCTCCATCTGTTGTGTAATACAGTTCAGTTCCAAGTTGCGTAGTAGGATTAATAGTATCATCTTCACCATATACGCTTGTTTTATCTCCTACATACTCAGGCTTCTTTGGTTTAACTTTAATATTAATTTCCTTAACCAAAGACTCAGCGCCATCCTTTACTGCAATCACTTTAGCCTTGACTTCGCCATATTGACCGTCAAGTGGAATCTCGCCTGAGGTAGGAACAGCTGAGCTTGAAGTAGTTGGATCATTTCCATCAAAGGTGTAATAACCTGTTGCTCCGTCTGGAATTGTAACCTTTATATTCTCAGTCTGTAAGTAGATTTTAGTCTCATCTGCATCTGATGTAGGTGCATTAGGCTTTACCTTAATTGTAAGGTCTTTTGTTGTTTCAACCTTATCCTTAACAGCCAAAACCTTAATTGTAGTATCGCCAATGAAATCCTCAAGAGGAATTCCTGTTTCAGGATTATATGGAGTACTACCGGTTGTAGGGTCTGTGCCATCAGTTGTGTAATAAACAGTAACATCAGTTGGAACTGTAATTCTAATTGCCTCATCTTTTCCATGAGTTGTATCTGGCTCAACATCAAAGGTAACTGTTGGTTTTACCTTAATCTTTATGGTATTAAAATCTGAAGGAATATTGTCCTTAACCTGAATAACCTTAACATCAATTTCTCCACAGAGATCCTTAAGCGGAATCTTTCCGTCCTCTGCTTTTATACCAGTTTCTATAGTTGGATCCTTTCCATCTGTTGTGTAATAAAGATCAGTAGCTTCAGGAAGAACAAAAGGAAGGTTCTCAGTTACTTCATAAGCGGTTGTTGTATCTCCTGTATACTCAGGTTTCTTTGGTTTAATCTTGATAACAGTCTCTTCTACTCCAGAAAAACAAATATTATTTTTAAAGTAGGCGGTCTTAATCTCAATTTCACCAGATTGTCCTTCAAGTGGAATCTCTCCTGTAGAATCAACCGCTGGACTTGAAGTGGTAGGATCTGTTCCATCAAAGGTGTAACGAACCACACAATCCTCTGGAATATTCTCAAACTTTATAACATCATCCTGATCATAAGTTGTGTCTTCTTTTGCATCTCCCTTAGGTCCTGCAATCTTAACATCAACCGTAATCTCGTCTTTTGCTTCAACCTCGTCCTTAACCGCAAGAACTTTAATTGTAGTATTTCCAACAAAATCCTTAAGAGAAATACCTGTTTCAGGATTATATGGAGTACTGTCAGTTGTAGGCTCTGTTGTTCCATCTGTTGTATAATAAACAGAGGTACCCTCAGGAACCGTAATCTTAAGGGCCTTTTTGGGATCAATTGAGACAATTGGGTCTTTTTCCACATCAAAACCAATTGTAGGTTTTACCTTAAGTTTTAGGGTTTCTGTCTCTGAACAGTAACCTTTCTTAACAACTATTACCTTTATAGTGACAACACCAGAGGTTCCAGTAAGCTCTATCTTGCCTTCTTTTCCTGTTGTTGCACTTGGCTCACTTTTGTCTACTGTCCAACGAACGGTTGTGCCTTCAGGGCTTGTAAGCGTTATTGAATCCGTGCACTCATAAAGCTTGGTTTGATCTACCCCACTAACATCTGGCTTTGCAATAGCCTCTCCCCATGCAGCCTCAAAAACGATATCCCCAACAACCTTTACAGAATCTCCTGCTTTGTAGGTCTTTGAACCGGCAGTCCAACCATCAAAGACATGTCCGCGAGTATCGGGCGCATTTGGCAGCCTGTACTCAGAATTGTCGTAAACAACTTCTGTTTCAATAATAGTGTCACCGTTTTTTACTGTTACATTGTGGAAAAATGGGTCACTTCCACAAGCGACAAACAAAGAAAGGGCAAGGATTGCCAAAAGTACAACTAAAAAAGACTTTTTCACACAGTACTCCTTTATGGTATTAGAAATCTAACCAAGTAGTACTATACCCCCCCCTTTTGAGTGGTTACAAGTCAGAAAAAAAAAGAAGGATAAACTTTAACCGGTTCTTAACCTAGTGATGCTCAAGATTTGAGGCTTTGCGTATTTTTTCAATAACAGTGCTGGCTTGGTCTGAAGTAAAATAGCTATAGGTAGAAGCAGGAACTAGAGTTTTCAAAAGCCCAGTATCGCCATCACAAATTGCCTTTCTTACAGTAGATGCACTAACCATCACCCCGTTGATTTCTAGACGAGAAACAACCTCCAAGCGCACCCCAGCCTCAGGAAGCTGAGAGCGTAGAATTTCATTGTAGATGTTTGTTACAACACTTGTTGGCTCTGTTCCCACAAATCTTACAGAAATGTTGAGAGCCTTTGCAATTAGAGTAAACAGTTTGGCATCCAGAGTTGCATGAACGCGCATCACATCCTCGTCATCCTTGAGAAAATAACTGGGGAAAGTGGCATTACTGATAATATAGGAGCCGCTGTCGTGAATAGAAACGTTCTTTAAATCAGAAATTCCTTCTTTAATAAGCCTAAGCCGCACGGCATAAGGCACCAAAGACAAATCTTCACTAACCACAAATAAATGCAGGTGGTCACAGGCTTTACAAGCCTGCTCTACCAGGTATTTATGTCCATTGGTAAAGGGATTTGCATTCATCACAATACAGCCGCTAACGCCTTGCTCAAACCTCAAAGCCTGTAATGACTTCAAATAAGAAGCAAACCCATCCCTCACGTTCTCCATAAAGACCAATGCGCCCTCAACGCGGGCAATTTCATAAAACCCAAGATCTTTGAAGAACTTTGCAGCAGAAGGCTTGGTGTACAGAAAAACCTGGTAATTGCCCTTGGCAAACTCCCACTCTAAAAGGTGGCTTATCACTAGATTCAGTAGACCTTCACCCTGATGCTTAGAACTTACAGCAAAACACCTAAGAGTATTACCAAAGGCAGAACCGGTGGCTATCACATTGTACTCAGAGTCATAAACA
>CAVISO010000043.1:0-11326 GCA_963645435.1 Sphaerochaetaceae bacterium
TCCATCTCTTTCTGAGATGCTCAAAGAAGCAGCCCTTGATGCCTTTGGTCTTGCAGTACACAAAAATTGATTATTAAAAAGGTGGAACAAAAATGAATTTACTTGAAGGAAAAGTTGCTGTTGTCACTGGTTCAGGAAGAGGAATTGGTGAAGCTATTGTAAGACGCCTTGCTGATTTTGGCGCAAGCGTCATCATTACTGATATTGATGAGAAACTGGCGAAGGGTGTTGCTGATGACCTTGTTTCAAAGGGAGTTAAAGCCTCTTACTTAGTCTTTGATGTATCGGACTTTAGTCACCTAAAAGAGAAGGTTGCCCAGATTAAAAATATCTTTGGACGTATTGATATTTGGGTAAACAATGCAGGTATCACACAAGTTTCTCCTATTGACCAGATTACTGAACAAATGTGGGACAAGGTACAGAACATTGACCTCAAGGCTGTTTTCTTCTGTACTCAGGCTGTTTTGGAAGTTATGAAAGAGCAGAATTATGGAAGACTCGTTCATATTTCTTCAATGGCGGGAAGAAGAGGTGGAAGATCTTCTTCTCCAAGCTACAGCAGTGCAAAGGCTGCTGTTATGAACCTTTCAAAGTGTTTTGCATTGTATGGTGGAAAATACAACATCACTTCAAATACTGTTTGCCCTGGACGAACAATCACAGAGATGGCTCAGGGACTCAGCTGGCTTCATGATCCTAATGATGCTCCAGAGAAGACTATTCCACTTGGAAGATTTGGTACACCACAAGACATTGCTAATGCTGTTGTTTTCTATGCTAGTGACCTTGCAAGTTATGTTACAGGGGATACCATGGACGTCAACGGCGGTCTTTACATGAACTGATTGATTCATTTTCTAAATAAAAGGAGGAAATATAGTGCAGGTAAATCAGTCGCTTGTACAAAAAAAGAAAAAGACAAATTTTTTGCCTTACTTTTTCATTGCCCCCGCTTTAGTTCTATTTGGTTTGTTTACAATATATCCGTTCATTAAAACAATTGTTTTGTCTTTTACCTTGACGGATAAATACGGAAACGCACAAAAATTCGTTGGGCTAAAGATGTGGAAAAGGGTTCTTACCAGCAGTGAATTCTGGAAGGTTATGGTTGTCACTTTAAAGGTAGCTGTCATTAATCTCTTGGGAACTTTCTTTATTGCACTATTCTTTGCTTTGCTTTCTGCAGAGCAGGTTAGGGGAGGAAAGATTTACCAGACAATGTTCGCCCTTCCAATGGCCATTGCTTCAGCTCCGGCTGCAGCCATTTTTGTCTTTATTTTCAGACAGAAAAACGGATTACTAAATAGTATCTTGGGAACACAAATTGCTTGGCAACACACATATCCTGCTGCCTTGTTTGTAGTTTGTTTTGTTACCATTTGGATGCACGTTGGTTCCAGTTTCATATTCCTGCTGGTTGGATTTAGAAACGTTCCAGAAGAACTTTTGGAAAGTGCTGTTCTTGACGGTACAAACAAATTTCAGAGAATTATTCATATTCTTATTCCAATGGCTTCACCTCAAATTTTCTTTGTCCTATTCTTGAATATTAACAGTGCCTTCAAGAGTTTTGCTCAGATTCGTTTGCTTACAAGCGGCGGACCTGTTAACTCAACAAAGACTATTGTTTATTACATTTGGGAAAATGCTTTGATCAATGGAAGATTTGAGACTGCTTGTATCCAGGCTATTTTCCTCTTCTTACTGATTTTTGTTGTTACAAGAATTCAGTTCGCTCTAGAAAAGAAGATGGTTCACTATCAGTAAGGAGGAAAATGTGGTTAATTCAGCTAGTAATTCTTTATTGAGTCCTAGAGTAATTAGAAAGACAAAGAATTTTCTTTCTTTTCTTTTAAAGCTTTTGCTTGGAATTATCTTTGTTTCTCCTCTGATTATTGGATTGTTGTTTTCAATCCATACAGAGAAAGAACTTAGCCAAATTCCGTTGTATCTGTTTCCAAAGGTTGTAACCCTTGAGAACTATGCAAAGGTCTTCACAGATGTTCCCATTCTTAGATATTTGTGGAACTCTCTTGTAACTTGTGTTGTAGCAATTGGATGCCAGGTTCTTTTTGGAAGTCTTGCTGCCTATGGTTTTGTTTTCTTTAACTTTAAGGGAAAGAAGTTTTTGTGGGCATTGATTCTTGCTACCATGATGATTCCTGGTGAGGTTGTTGTTATTACCAACTACGTTACGGTTCAGCATCTTAAGCTGGTAAATACCTACGCTGGTTTGTTTATTACAAGCCTCATTTCTGGTACTAGTATCTTCATGATGCGACAGTATTACATGCAACTTCCAAAAGATTTTAGAGAAGCGGCAATTTTGGACGGCTGTGGAGAGCTTCAGTTCATGATGAAAATTTGTGTTCCACTTTCAGTTCCTACAATTGCAGCATTGGCAATCTATCAGTTTATTCACATCTATAACGCTTATTTCTGGCCTTTGTTGGTCACTAATAAGGATGTATGGAGAACTGTTCAGGTTGGTATTTCGTATCTTGTCACAGGTGATGTTGAGGAGTATGGAAAAGTCATCGCAGCAGCAATGGTTGCCATGTTCCCTTCTGTTGTGGCTTATATCTTTGGTCAGGACTATATCATTAAGGGTATGGTTTCCGGTGGTGTCAAAGGTTGATTATGTGAATTTTTCAGAGGTAGGAGACCTCTGAATAAAAAATAAAAGGAGAACGAAAAATGAAAAGAGTAACAACCGTACTGCTTATTCTCGCACTCATGATTGGAACCCTCTTCGCTCAAGGCTCTGTTGAAACAGAAGTTGAAGAGACCAAACCAGAAGGAACCGTTGAGGTTGTTTGGTGGACATTCCAGGGCAAAGCAAACGTTGCTTATTTCCAAACAATTATTGATGCTTTCAATGAAAGCCAGTCTGATTACCATGTAACAATTGAGTATCAGGGTTCTCAGAATGAACTTATTGCAAAGCTTCAGTCAACCGCTCAGGAAGAGCTTCCAGCAATGTTCCACATGGCTATTGAGAACATTGGTATGGCAATGACAGCAGATTACTGCACACCTCTTCAGGAATACGTTGATAAAGATAAGGAAGGTTGGCCAGAGTTGGCTAATACCTACACCTCTTTCTACAACGCTTCTTGCGATGGTGAAGGCAATTTGATTGGTTATCCACACGGCGTCAGCTATCCTACAATTTATTACAACAAGGATATGCTTGCTGAGGCAGGAATTGACCCATCATCCCTTTCTTCACTTCCAGGTGTTCTTGCTGCATGTAGAAAACTTGTTAATGGTGGCTACTGCACCTATGGTATTGGTTTCCACACAGATGCAGGTTACTATGTAAACGCTTCAATCGCTCGTGAAGGTGTTGTTGCATTTGACAACAGAGACGGTCTTGACGGCGACATTACCAAGTGTTTGTATCAAGATGGTGGAGAGGCTCAAGCAGCTCTTACAAACTATCTCTCATTCTACAAGGATCTCTATTCTGAGAATCTTGCAGTTCCATTTGGTGCAAACTACAGCTCAGAAATCATTCCTTTGATTGCTGCTAAAGATTGTGCAATGCTCTTTGGTGTTATTTCAATGACAACAAAGGTTCTCACCGCAGTTGATGGTGCTTTTGAGGTTGGTGTTGTTCCATGTCCATCTGTAACAGAGAATGGAAAGCGTGAAGGCGAGCCTTCTGGTGGTACCTGGGCATTCGTTTGCAACAATGGCAAGAAGTGGGAGATGCAGGGTGCTTATGAGTTCATCAAGTTTGCATCTAAGGGCGAATGGGCTGGTTACTTTGCTTCAAAGACTGGCTATCTTGCACCTAGCACAGATGCTTATAACAGCGAAGTTTATCAGAACTACCTTACAAATATCTTCCCAGGCGTCATGACTGCTTACGAAAGTCTTGAAGCTTGTAAGGGTGAGGCTCTCATGCCAGTTTGTAGCATTTCTTCTTCAATTAAGAGTGCTGGAAAACTTGCTGTTGAAACTGTTTGTAACAATCCAACTGCTGAAACCGTTGAGGCTGCTGTTAAGACAGCTTATGAAACAATTCAGGATGCATTGGATCTTGCTAACATGAATATTTAACTCTTAGTTTTGTGTGTTCTGAGGTTCAGGTCTAGCTGCTAGACCTGACTTCAGATTTTTTTATTATTAAAAAAAGGAATGGGAAATGAAAAAACTAACGATAATTGTACTTCTTCTTGCTTTATTGTTTGGAACTATATTTGCCAATGGTGCACAAGAAGTTAAAGCTGAAACTGAAATTGAAGAGACCAAACCAGAAGGAACCGTTGAGGTTGTTTGGTGGACAAGTTTTGGTAAGGCTAATGTATCTTATTTACAGACAGTTATTGATGCTTTCAATGAAAGCCAGTCTGATTATCATGTAACAATTGAATATCAAGGCGGAAACAATGAGCTTATTGCTAAGCTTCAGTCAACTTCTCAGGAAGGTCTTCCTGCTATGTTCCATGGTTCAATAGAAAATATCGGTATGTATATGACTGCTGAGTTTACCAAGCCGCTTCAGTATTTCGTAGATAAAGATAAAGAAGGCTGGCCTGAATTGGCTAATACTTATGCATCCGTGTACAACGCTTCTTGCGATGGAAACGGTAACTTGATTGGATATCCTACAGGCTATAGCTATCCTACCATTTATTATAATAAGGATATGCTTGCAAAGGCAGGAATTGATCCAGCATCTCTTTCTTCCCTTCCAGGTGTACTTGCTGCGTGTAGAAAGCTTGTAAATGAAGGTTACTGCAAGTATGGTATTGGTTTCCATAATTCAGCAGGATACTATCTTAGCGCATCAATTGCTCGTGAAGGCGTAATCACTTTTGATAATAAGAATGGTTACGAAGGAACAGTTACAAAATGTTTGTTCCAGGATGGTGGTGAAGCTCAGGCTGCAATTACTAACTACTTGATGTTCTACAAAGACCTTTATTCTGAGAATCTTGCTGTTCCATTTGGTGCTAACTACAGTTCTGAAATTATTCCTCTTATTGCTTCTGGCGATTGTGCAATGCTATTTGGTGTTATTTCAATGACAACAAAGATTCTCAAAGCTGTTGATGGTACTTTTGAGGTTGGAATTGTTCCATGCCCATCTGTAACAGAGAACGGAAAGAGAGAAGGCGAGCCATCTGGCGGTACTTGGGTATTTGTCTGCAATAACGGTAACAAGTGGCAAATGCAGGGGGCTTATGAATTCATCAAGTTTGCTTCAAAGGGTGAATGGGCTGGTTACTTTGCATCCATGACTGGTTATCTTGCTCCAAGCTCAGATGCTTACAATAGTGAAGTTTATCAGACCTATCTTACAGAAACTTTCCCAGGCGTCATGACTGCCTACGAAAGTTTGGCTGCCTGTAAGGGAGAGGCCTTGATGCCTAACTGCAGTGTTGCGCCTGCAATTAAGAATGCTGGCAAGACTGCCGTTGAAACTGTATGTAATAATCCAACTGAGGAGACAGTTTATCAGGCTGTGATAACTGCTTATGAAGAGATGCAAGATGCTATTGACCTTGCAAATCTGAATATTTAATTCTTTTTGAAGTATGAGGTTAGGAAATTACCTAACCCCATAAGATGATTTTAATGTGTGTTAAAGAGGTTTAAACCTCTAAAGTGGGAGATTTTTTCTTATGAATAAAAGAGTTCTAGTTTTTTCGGTTGATGCAATGGTAAGAGAAGATGTAGATCAACTTCTTAAAAAACCAAATTTTGGTTCTGTAATGAAAGACAGCTGCCAAGTAACACACGTTAGAACCATATACCCTTCAATTACTTATCCTGCTCATACCAGTATTGCAACTGGATGTTATCCAAACAAGCATGGTATTGTGAGCAATTTCTTGTTCTCAACTACAGACAAGGAACAAAATTGGGTTTGGTCTCACTCAAATGTTAAAGTGAAAGATATTTTTGACTATGCCAAAGAGGCTGGATACACAACTGGTTGTGTAGGCTGGCCAGTAACTGGTTCACACAAGAGCATTGATTATCTTGTAAACGAATGCTGGATGCCACTTGAAGGGGATACGCTTGAATCCTGTTTTAAAAGAGAAGGCTCCTCTGACGAGATGATGGAAATAATCAAAGCAAATGCTCATTTTCTCCCTCCAACCTTCTATGAAGGAGGTAGAGCCAATTTCATGGTCGAGCCATACATTGATAACTTCCTTATTGGTTGCGCCTGCGATACAATTAAAAAATTTAAGCCTGAAGTTATGTTCGTTCACGATGGGATTATGGACTCAACTAGACACAAGTATGGTGTTTTCAACGTTGAAGTTGATTCTGCTCTGGACTTTGTTGACAAGCAGTTTGGGCTTTTGATAGACGCACTCAAGACTGCTGGCGTATACGAGCAGACAAACATTGTAGTAGTCAGCGACCATGGCCAAATTGAAACCAAACGCATCATCAAACCCAACGTCTATTTGCGCGACCACGGCTTCATCCAGACCGATGCTGATGGCAACATAATTGATTGGAAGGCCTTCTGTCTTTCAGATGCTATGAGTGACCTAGTGTATCTTAAGGATCCAAATGACAAAGAAACCTATGACGCTGTTTATAAACTGCTCTCTGATATGGCTGAGGAAGGAATCTATGGCTTTACGGAAGTTGTTACAGCAGAAGAAATTGATAAACGTGAACATCTAAACGGAGATTTCTCCTTTGTTCTTGAATGCGATGGTTATACCTCCTTCAGTGATTCAGCTGTCAGACCTGTTCTTAAGCCTTATAACTACAAGGATTATAGGTTTTCTAGAGCCACCCACGGCTACAATCCAGACCTTGGTCCTCAGCCAGTGATGAATGCTGCAGGTCCAGATTTCAAGAAAAATATAGTTGTAGAGCGCAGACCTATAGTTGATGAGGCTCCTACAGTTGCTAAGCTGCTTGGTTTTGCAATGCCAAGTGCAGACGGAAAACCAATAGACGAATTTCTTTTTTAATGCCTTATGAATACCTGCTTGAATCAAGATTGCTTAAAAATTGTTCTCGTCTCTGACATACATCTCATTCATGAAGGAGATGGGGAAGGGATTCCAAGAAAGTTTATTGCTAACAAAAAACTCCCAACCACTCTTGAACTCTTCTCCAAGATTGTCAACGAAGAAATTAAGCCCGATTTTGTTGTGGATCTTGGTGACAGAATTATCGATTTGAACAAAGAGTATGACATTGAGCATACTCTGCAGGTATTTGAGGCTGTTGATGGTAGCGTGAATTGCCCTGTTTTCCATGTTGATGGCAATCACGATATCATCAACCTTTCAAAAGAAGAGCTCTCTGAGCTTTTGCATAATCCAATGCTTCCATATTCTGTTGTTTTTAACGGTTGGAAGTTGATTTTCTTTGACTCCCATGATCCAATGATTAACAAGTGTGGTGGGCAACTTTCAGATAGCCAACTTAAATGGCTTTCAAATGAAATGAATTGTGATGACCTTCCTAAATTGGTTTTTAGTCATCATCCACTTAATGAGCATTATGTTGACAGAAACTTATGTATCCCTTCTAAATTCTACCCACTTATGATTTTACAGAACAAAGAAATGGTTAAGTCTATTCTTGAAACGGGTAAAAACTTTGTTGCTCATGCAGCTGGACATCTTCACTTCTGGGGACTTAGATCTGCTACAAATGGGACCTATATTGTTAATCCTCCTCTTTCTGTCTTATATCCTGACAATGAGAGTACCCCTGGCTATTTCATGGAAGTAGTTGTCTGGATGGACGGTAGGGTAGATTGCCTAGTACATTCTGTAAATCCAAGAAGAGTTGAAGGAAGTTTTAGTAATAGGTAATTTTTTCTATAAAAATAGTGTAAAAAGGAGTCTGTTGTGAAAAAGTTTTTTCTGTTTACTGTAGTTTTAATGTTGTTTTCCTGCTTCTGTCTGTTTGCACTAACAGATGCAGACTACGAAGAATTTGGTCCATATACTCGTCAGGTTTTTGATACTGAAAATGATGCCGGTACTTTGACGGTTAGATACATTGAGACTTATTCCTATATGCAAAATGGAGAAAAGGTTCTTGCTGGAGACTGTACAGTTTTTATTTCTCCAGAAGGTCTTGTAATGATGATTGACTGCAGTAGCCAACCTTGCTTTAAAGAAGTAGATAAGCAACTTCAAATGATGGGAATTGAAAAAATAGATATTTTTGTTATGTCCCATCCTCATTCAGACCATATTGGAGCCTTTGCTCAAATTGCTGCAAAATATCCTATAGAAAAGGTTTACAAGAATTCTGTTAACTACACGAGTGGAACTTACTCTAATGCAATGAATGATATCAAGACTAGGGAAATCCCATATGAGATTCTCTATGCAGGCGATGAATTCATGTTTGGTGAGTATGTAACGGTAAAATGCTATGCACCTACGCCTGAAAAGACAGAAGGAAAAGAAAGTGCTGAAGCTGGTGATATGAACGGAACTTCTTTAGCTCTTAAAATCACCTACGGCGAATCTTCCTTCTGGTCAAGCGGAGATCTTTATGTCAAGGATGAACAGGATCTCATGGCAGCTTACAGTGCTGAAGAACTTTCTGCCGATATCATGAAGATGAATCATCACGGCAAGTCTACGTCTAACTACAAAAATTTTATTAAGACGATAAATCCTAAAATGGCTATTGGTATGTACGACCTAATTGAAGACAAGACTGTTGCACAGAGATATAAGTACCTTTGTAAGGTGGATCAGGTCTTCTTTACTTGTTCAGACGGTAGCGTGCGCGTTAGAACCACTGGAGACGGTACCTATGACATACAAACTTCTCGCGTCAGGACCATCAAATGGTATGGCGATATTTCCCAGGACGGTCATTACGTGATTTGAGGCTTAACTAAAGTAAGTCAAAATTTTTAATTTGGGAAAAAAGACTTACAAAAGTAAGTCAAAATTTCAAAATTGAAGTTTTCCACTTATGTGGGTTGGCTGGGTTTGCTGTGGGTTGGCATTTTAGGTGGCTTGGTCACTGGGCAGAGTAGGGTTTTTTCTTTAAGATTTAGGCTATGACAGAAGGGCTTTTGTTTGGTATCGGGATGGGGGCGGCGTTGTTGCAAGGCACGTTGGGGTTTGGGGCGGCCCTTGTGATGATTAATGTGCTGCCATTGTTCATGCCAGCGACCGTTTCTGTGGTGGTGACCCAGTTTGCGTGCACCGTTTTCTCTTTATATATTGTGGTGAAGATTTGGAGGAAGGTGAGGCTGGATGTGCTGTTGCCGCTGCTGATTCCGTGCTTGGTGTGCACCATTGTTGCCACGAGGCTGTCTGTGGGGATGGAGACGGCTACCTTGAAGCTGCTGCTTGGGGTGGTGTTTGTCCTGCTTGCTATCTATTTTTCGTTTGTGGCACAGAAGGTTAGGGTGAAGCCTACTAGGCTAAATGGGGCTATCATTGGTTGTATCAGCGGTGTTACCGGTGGACTTTTTGTTGCTGGTGGGCCGCCTGCTGTGCTGTATCTTACGCCTGCGCTTGAGGATAAAGAGGAGTATGTTGCTACGCTTCAGCTTTATTTTGTTGCGCTGAATTCTTTGAGTTTGCTTACTAGAGTTTTCTCTAACGTTGTTGCTGTTGAGGATTTGAAGTATATGCTTATTGCCTCGGTGGGGATGCTCATTGGTGGCTATTTTAGTCTGAAGTTGGGCAAAAACCTCAAGGGAACGCTGCTAAAGAGGTTTATTTATGCTTTTGTTGGCGTTAATGGCGTGGTGATGATTGTGAATAACATTGCGTAACAATGCGCAAAAACTGCGGAAAGAAAAAGATTTAACTCAAGTTGATATATGATGTTGATTATTGTTACTTGTTTGGTTTTTATGCAAAAGGCAAAGCCTCAGAAACTAGTGATATTGATCTTTTGGTTATATATATTACTGTCAAAATGGACATTCCTGCGTTGTTAAAACATTGTTAAATGCTTTGAAGGAAATCTAAGTTTCTAGTTGAATTTTGCCTCTTTGCCCTTTATAATCTTTATTTGTATGAATTCCTCGTAGTGGGGAATAAAATTTTGGAGGAAAAAATGAAGAAAGCATTGTTCATTCTTTTGGTTCTTTGCCTTTCATTCTCTGTCTATGCACAGGGTGCTGCCGAAGCACAGAGCGCTGCAACAGAGTCTGCTTATTCGATTGCCATGATTACTGACTATGGTGATATCACAGACCAGTCTTTCAACCAGACAACCTATGAAGCATGTAAGGCTTATGCTGATGCTAATGGTATTAGATTCCAGTATTATAAGCCAGCTGGAAACAACACTCCTGACCGTGTTACAATGGTTGAGAAAGCAATTAGCGAAGGTTATAACATTATTGTTATGCCAGGTTATGCATTTGGTGGTACTATTGCTGATGTTGCTCCTAGATTTAAGGATATCAAGTTTGTTGCTTTAGACGTTGCTAAGGGAGATCTCTTAGAAGCTACAGTTCCAAATTATGACTACGCTCCTGATAAGTATAACCTCAGTGACTATGTTGATTTGAGCAATGTTTATTGCATTGTTTATCAGGAAGAGATTGCTGGTTACCTCGCTGGTTATGCTACAGTTGCTCTTGGTTATACAGATCTTGGTTTCTGTGGTGGTATGGCTGTTCCAGCAGTTATTCGCTATGGCCTTGGTTTTGTACAAGGCGCAAATGCAGCTGCAGAAAAGCTTGGCAAGACAGGAACAATTCAGTATGCATATGCAGGACAGTTCTATGGTGATGCTGACATTACAGCCGCTATGGATACAATGTATGCTAACGGTGCTAAAGCTGTTTTTGCTTGTGGTGGCGGTGTTTATACATCAGTTGCTGAAGCTGCAGTTAAGGCAAACGGAAAGCTTGTTGGTGTTGATGTTGACCAGAAACCAATCATTGATGGTGCATACGCTGCAGGACTCACCATTACATCTGCAATGAAGGGTCTCTATGCTTCAACTTATGCTACACTTAAGATTATCATTGAAGACAATGGTTGGGAATCACTTGTTGGTAAGATTGATAACCTTGGTCTTGTTTCTGGTACAGACATGGATGCTAACTATGTTGGTATCCCAACTGGTGACGGAACACAGTGGTCAGATTCTTTCACCTTTGAGGATTATAAGGCTCTTGTAAATGACATTTACACAGGTAAGGTTGTTGTAAGCAATGATATTACAGCTTCTCCTGTTGTTTATGGGACAGCATTAGCAGTTAATTCCATTGGTAACCTCAAGTAATCAAAATTTAATTGCAAATAGTTATGGGTCATCGGAAGGTGACCCATTTTTTTGCTCTGAATGTTTCTTTTGTATTGAGAATAGCACCAAGGTGTAATAAAAT
>CAVISO010000044.1:0-11157 GCA_963645435.1 Sphaerochaetaceae bacterium
CAATCGGCGGAGACCTGCTCAAAGGTTTTGCCTGTGCAGGCTGAAATGAACTTATAGATGTCTGTCTTAGTCTTAGACATCTCGCGTGCTGTGATTTCAAAGTCCGCGGCCTGCATAAGATTTGCACCTCCAATGGGCTGATGGAGCATGACTTTGGCGTGCGGAAGTGCCTTGCGCTTGCCTTTCGTGCCCGCCATAAGCACCATAGCTCCCATGCTGGCTGCAAGGCCCATGCAAATCACCTGGATATCGGGCTTGAGAATTTGCATAGTGTCAATGAGCATATAGCCGGCCTGAATAGAGCCACCTTGCGAGTTAAGTAAGAGGGTGATGTCTTTGGCTGGGTCTAGGGCTTCTAGGTAGAGCATGTCTAGACAGATGCTGGTGCAAAGATCGTCTGTGATGGGGCCATCTAGGATGATGATTCTTGAGTCTTTAAGTGTTTGTTTTGGGTCCATATTGTCCTCCTTATAAGCTACTGAAATCTACTTTGTACGGTGCAGCTGGCTTTCTCTTTGTTGCACAAAGAGCCGCTCGCTCTGAAATATTCCAGGCGCTCCAATCCGGAAGATGGCCAAGATATGTGATGCCAGCATCATCCAAGATAGCCACATCTCCCATTTTAAGTTGCATCAAGGTTTGTCCTGTAATTTTGCTATCCTCTTTAGCATAGGCTACGAGAGTGTTAATGAGTTCAAGATCACGCCCGCCCAGAAATAGCAGGGTTCGGCAGTTGGTTTCAATGGTGCGGGCGTTTTCTGTGCCATACCTAGCTGTCAACTGAGAGAGGTTCTGCAACGCCAAAACAAATCTGATACCTCTACTGCGAGCTGCTGTGAGCTTACTTGGCCAATCCGATCCCACGAAAGCGCCAAACTCATCCAAGATGAAATCTACTTTTACTTTAAGCCGATTTTCTTCGCGAGTATCGGCATAGTTGATTAGCTCGCTGTAACATTGCTCTACAAAAAGGGAAGCTATGTCGTAGAGTGCAGTGGACTCGTCTGGGCAGATAAAGTAGATGGCGGTGGGCTTTTTGCCTAAATCTGTCATGTTGATATCAGAGTAGCTTAAAAGGTCCCGCAGGTCAGATTGGTCTACGTATTTGGAAAGTACACAGCCAACTTCGCTGTTGATGCAGCTTTTGGTGACGTTGGAGTCCAAAGAGAGCCAGGTATAAAGTCTTCTTCCCGAGTTTGGCCCATCCGTTAGCAATGATTTATAATCAATGTGTTTTTCTGTCTCCAAAAAATCGTCCCAGTCATCGCTTCTACTGCTCGGGTCAAAATGCTTGCTGATTTCACTGAAGCTGTCGTTAATTGTGCCAAATGACAATGGAATGTTCTTTTCTAATAAAAGAAGCGCAATGCCAATTATGAGGTCTTTGGCTGCAGTCTCCCAATACTTATCTTTGGGACTTTTGATGTCTTGAATTAAAAATTCCACAATATCCTTTAGAAGAATTGTTGCTCTGCTTTCATTTCCCCGATTCCAGTATTGTTGAATGAGTGCAAAAGGGTTGTAGCGATTCCCAGTGGAAGGATTTCTCAAGTTGATTACTTTTACATCTAGACCACAGTCTTTAACTTCTTTTGCGGTGTTGCGGTAGATTTCACCCTTCATATCCGCAATGACCATTGAGCGTCCGGCCCTTGCAGACATGGTCACTAATGGGTAGAGAACCCTTCTGGTTTTACCTTTTCCCGATGCTCCGCAGATAAGGCAATGAGATTCAGGACTGCTGATATACACGTCTTTGTCTTTTACGTTTAATGGAATGCCAGAGTCTGTGAGAATTGGGGTGTCCATATGAACTTTTGTACTTGGATTTGTGGCTACATTTGGATTTGCGTGTTCGTTGTTAATAATAAAATAACCCATAATAATATCTCCTTTAGGCAATATGGCCCTAAATTTTTAGATAGTTATGCCTATCTAGGCAGTCATTGAGGTTTTTTAGTTAGTGTTAGATTTCTGTTCTTTCTTTAGCTTTTGTGCCAGTTCTGGTGAGTTTTCTCTTACAATGTTCAAGCGCTTGAGTTTCAATTTGTTTGACTCTTTGCTTGGTTATATTATATTTCTCACCAATTTCTTGAAGGGTAGCTTCCTTATAGCCAAAGGCTCCAAAGTGGCTGCACAAGACATCTCTTTCTTTTTGTGAAAGTTCCATCAAAGCTTGATAGAGTTCCTGTTTTTGAAGGTTTTTATCAAAGTCTTCTTCATATATGCAAAGGTGGTCTTCTAGGCTTTCACTTTCTTCTGGAGAGTCGATTGCAGGACCATCAAGAATCATGGCTTCTTTGGTATAAGTTGTATGAGTCTTTTCTGCATACTCACAAATGCGGTTCTTAATGTGATAAGCTGCGTAAGTAGTGAATCTATTTCCTAATTCAGGTTTAAATTTCTTTACAGCTTCAATTAGGCCACAGTTGCCAGCCGAGATAATATCCTCAAGATCCAAGGCCGGGCAGTTCTTGTGAAATTCTAGTGCTCTGTGTACAAGAAAACGCTGATTGTAAAGAACCAAGCTGTTTATTGCATTAGCGTCTCCGCTACTGGCTTTTTCTGTGAGTTCTCTTTCTTCTCCTGGTGTGAGAATTTCATGATTCAGAAAGCTCTTCACATAATCCTGAGGAAGATTACTTAGAAAGTTTAAATTAGTTGTTATAGGACTCTCCTAGCATTGAATCTAAATGCTGTTTTATGTCTGACGAACAATTACTCTTACTATCTTTGCTGTATCCCTTGGGCGTCCCACTTCAAACGCATTTGTTTCTTTCTTTGTGGCCACACGCCCTTAGGCACAGCAATAACAAATATGGGGACGCTAGGTTACAAAGTAAAGTAAAAATGTTGGTTTTTAGGTGGTGGATTTGTAGTGAAATGGAATAATTACTTATGTATTCAGAAAATAAAATCTAAAAATTTCTAAGATTTCTTATGTATGTGATAGTCTATTATATGATTCTTTGGCTGGACTTAGAAATTAAGCCGGCTATAGAAGAATCTTTTTCTTGCAGGTAATAAATACATGTTATAATTATCCCATGGGTGAATATGATGTTCGTAGATGTGGCATAATAATGCATTTTGGTTGTTATGTCCCAAAAGTTAGGTTCTCAAAGCGAAAAGACGTTTTTTTTAAGATAAAGACGCGAAAAAAAGGACCACCAAAAACTACAAAAAGAGAATTATCTAGATGGTGCGAGAACCCTAGATTTATTATAGGTGGAAAGGAATATGTTTTTAAAACTATACTCCTCAAGAAATCTGAGAGTAATAAATATACTTTGGAACTTACTTGTGAAGGTGTAACCTGGAAGTTGAGACAAAATACGCAAGGATTTGTGATAGCACAACCTTTCAACAATAATAAAGCGGTCACAATAAAGAAAGAAACACCAATTGCAAAAATTCATGCTGCATTCATTAGATTGACATGGGGAATGTCATTTAAAAATTTTATTTCCGTTGCACTCAAATATTTCCCTTGTAATTCTCTATTTTATAATTCCGCATCTGCAAATAGTTCTCATAATTCGCAGTCTAGGATGGCTAAAGCAGAAGAAAAAATATCAACGAAAGAAGATATCTTGCGCTGGTTTAACAATCCACGTTTGGTGGTCTCTGGCGAAGAGTATGTTTTTAAAAACATAGCTTTAGTGCAATCTGGAAAACGGTATGTTTTAGTACTTTCTTGTGAAGATATAAAGTGGGTGCTAAGAAAGAACACAGAAGGTAAGGTATCAATATATGCTTTCAATAATCGTAATCCGATAAAAATAGAAAAGGGGACACTAAATGCAAAAATAAAGGCTTTCTTTGTTGATTTGACAAGAGGGTTGCCATTTGATTTTCTTTATTTAGTTGTTTCTAAAGAGCTTCCGCGTGAAATCGCAACAAGTCGTAGTCTTTATCTATTTGACCCACTTAACCAACCAGAGACCTCGATTTAAGAACAAAAAAGCTTCTATAAGTTTATGAATTACAAGGAATAAAAAGTGAATGAACCTTTTAAGAAAAGAAATAGGAGTACAAGAGATATAAAATGATAAAGAGCGCTATAAGAGTAAAAGTAGTAGGATTCACTGATATCGTTGAACCTTCTAACGATATCAGTGAATCCTTAGAGATTTCTAAGATGATAAATTGTGATGGAGCCGTCGTGGACTATGAGGCGGATCACTGTTCTGGTTTTACTGAGTTCACGTATATTGTAAAAAATATTATACCTATTGAATTAATAATCTCTATTTTCAAGCAGTACGGAGAGATCTCATTAATTTGGGCATCATCAAAATGCGAAACGGTGGAGTCTCCAAAAGAGTATGTGCAGATGGCAAAACATCATATTATGGGCAATTATAGTCAGGAGTGTTGTGGATACTACTTCTATGATGGCGAGCAAATGTTTATGGGTATCGGTACTGAGCAAAAAGTAATCAGAGAACTTAGCGTATGTTCTTGGTGCTGGCTAGATGGGAGGAAACCAAAGGAGTCAGATGTCTTTGTCCTTAGACAATGCAAAACAAGAGAGGAATTTCTAAGAGAGAAACCTAATGGTGATTATAAGACATATTTTGAGGAGCATTTTATTTATCCAGGCATAGATTCCGTAATTAGCGACGTTGCAAATATATAATTAAAATAGTCCGTAATCTTTATTTTTGGGTACTGGATAGAATATAGTTTCTGTTTTGCTCAAGAAGATTTAGCATTATTTCAGAAGCAAGTTGGCCATCCCTTTTTCTTAGAGATGAGATGAGCTCTCTGTATTTTTCAAACATTTTTAGCAAATGATTTTCATCAGAGGGGAGCGTTTCAGAAGAAATTTCTTGAACAAAGATTGGAATGATTAAGCCTACAACATGATTGTGTGAGCATTTTGCAATACGTGTATGAAATTCTACATCTAGTTGGCTGAAATCATCACCATCGTTGAAAAATTGTTCTATTTGTTGTTCTAATCGTTCAAGTTTATTAATTTCTTCATCGGACGCATTTTCTGCTGCTAATTTTGTTAAAGGGGGTTCAATGAAAGATCGAAGTTCAAGGAGCTCAAGAGCTAATCTGTTTTTATCTTGGACGAATTTAAAACCTAATGGATCGTCGGAAATGCCGGGTTTTTCTGAAACGTAAGTACCTACTCCGCGAACAATTGTAACAATATTTCTTGAAGCTAAAATTTTTATTGCTTCTCTTACCGTTGTTCTACTTACGCATAGTACTTGGCAAAGTTCTGCTTCGTTTGGAAGCTTTTCACCGGGGCGAAGATTTTCAATAATATAGTTTGTAATTTCATTAGCAGTACATTCTGATAAAGGATGATTTGCAGTATTTAGTGGCCCAAGCATTTTAACTCCCTCTTTTAAATTTAATGATAATTCTAAGCCAGTGTCCATAGTTTGATAATGGCTAAGTTTTTCATTGACATCATAACATATGTGTGCAAAAATACAAGAGGTATGATGTCTTACATCATTTGACTAAGGTAGGGTTTGTATGGACAAGAAATACTTAATCTCAGCCAATAATGTTTCAAAAGCATTTGGACAAACTAAAGCGGTTGTAGACTTTGCCATTGAAATTGGTTATGGAGAGATTCGTGGACTTATTGGTGAGAATGGATCAGGAAAGAGTACATTTTCTTCAATTCTTGCGGGTGTTTTGAGGAGAGATTCGGGTACAATATTTGTGGATGGAAATGAATATTTAGCAACCTCTTCTGTCGAGGCTAGCTCTAAAGGAGTTGCTTTAATAATGCAAGAAATTGCAACTGTTGCATCTATTTCTGTTGCTGCCAATATCTTTATGAATAAAGAAAGCCGTTTTTCTAAACTTGGGCTTATAAACTATAAGGAAATGAATAAAGCAGCAAGCAATATACTAACATCCCTTGGTCTTGGATATATTTCACCAGAAACTATGGTTGGAAGGCTTAACCTAGAGGAAAGAAAAATGGTTGAAATTGCAAAAGCAATGGCCGACAGCCCTAAACTTCTCATTGTTGATGAAACATCTAACGCATTAACAAAAGCAGGAAGAGATCATCTATATAGAGTCATACAACAAGTCAAAAATAATAATGGATCAGTTTTGTTTATTACACATGATTTAGACGAGATGGCTCAAATATGCGACAGCGTTACGATAATGAGAGATGGAAAACTCGTTACAACGCTAGAAAAGAAAGATTTTGAGCAAAGAAAAATTAAATCTCTTATGGTTGGGCGTGAAATCTCAGAAAACTTCTATCGTACTGAAACTGAACCAAAATATAGTGACGAAGTTGTCTTAAAAGTGGAAGACATGAATGGGCTAGATACTGTTCATGTTTCCTTTGAGCTGCACAAGGGAGAAATTCTTGGTATAGGAGGTCTTTCAGATTGTGGTATGCACGAACTTGGGAAAGCTATTTTTGGCTTAGACAAGATGAACAAGGGAGAAGTAGTTGTCCTTCCTGAGAACAAGAAAATCAATAGTCCTTTGGATGCCATTAAGAGTCAAATTGGTTATTTGTCCAAAAATAGAGACACAGAAGCTCTTCTTCTCAATGCATCTATTAAAGACAATATATGCCTTCCTGTTTTAGATAAATTACGTAAACATGGATTTATTTTTTCAAAAACAGAACAAGAGCATGCAGAGAAGTGGGCTGAAAAGTTAAGTATAAAACGCACTAGCTCAAGCCAGTTTTGTAAGGCGCTTAGTGGTGGAAATAAACAAAAAGTTGTTCTCGCTAAATGGCTGGGAAATGAATCTAAAATAATTATTATGGACTGTCCAACGCGAGGCATAGATATTGGTGTCAAAGATGCCATTTACAGAATGATGGAGCAGATGAAGAAAGAGGGAAAAGCCATCATAATGATAAGCGAAGAGCTCCCAGAACTTTTGGGTATGAGCGATCGGATAATGATTATGAGAGAAAATGTAATTACAAAGATTCTCGACAGAGGTCCAGAAGTAACAGAACAAAAAGTCATTGAGTATATGATTTGATGGAGCTAAAAATGGAAGAGTTAAAGAATAAAAGAAAAGAAATTCAAACCGTAGTTCTTGAGAACATAACAGTAATTGGTCTTCTAGCTATTTTGTTAATTTTCCAGGTTCTTACTGGAGGCAAGATGCTAACTGTTAGAAACTTAAAATCAATATTTGACCAAAGCTTTTATTTAATGTTAGGTTGCATAGCTTCGACATTTCTCTTTGCTCAGGGAGGTCTCGATTTGACAATGGGCAACGCAATTGGATTTTCAAGTCTGATTGCCGCAAGATTTGCTTCAAAATCTATTGGACTTACTTTGATTCTTTGTATTGTTGTTGCTGTTGCAATAAGTTTAATAAACGGTTTTCTTTACGCAAAAATGAAGCTTCCTTTGTTCATTGCAGGGCTAAGCACTTCGTTTGTATTGGGAGGATTTCTTTTGCCTCTAAGTAATAATGGTAAGATTGCAATTCCTTTCAAATATGTAAGTTGGAATAGTTCTACTCTTAAACTTGTTGTTCTGCTTCTTTTCTTTGTGGTTTATGGATATTTATTTGTTTACACGAAAATTGGAAAGCAAATGAAGGTCATGGGAGCAGGAGAGACCGCCGCAGTGCAATCCGGTGTAAACGTAGCATTTATGAAACAATTGGCGTTTATTTTTAGCGGAATTGCTGTTGGTGTATTGGCATTTATGGTTTTGCTAAGAGATTTAGGGGCAAATAGTAATACCGGTAATTCTTTTGAATTTAATGTTATGGTAGCTATGGTTCTAGGCGGGATGCCTATGAATGGTGGAGCAAAAGCTAAATTTAGATATTCAATCTATGGTGCAATAACACTCACAACTATCACAACGGGATTAACAATGTGGGGAGTTAATGGAAATGTTCAGTCTCTTGTGAAGGCTGGAATCTTTATAGTAGTTCTTGCGATGGACGCTCTTTTAGAGAGACGTGAATCAAAATAAAAAAAGAGGTAAAAAATGAAGAAAATCTTAACACTGTTGGTGGTTCTTCTAGTGGTTTCGTCACTACTTTTTGCTAATGGCGGAAGCGAAAGTGGATCTTCTGTTAAAGAAGTTAAAATTGGTATGTTTGGCACTTCTAACGCTGACGTTGCTGTACAGCCTCGCTTTGACAATGCAATTGCATATATTGAAGCAATTGGTGGAACTGTTGTTAATGCCGAAGTTGAAAACTACGATTACGTTTCAGCTCTTGATAGCTTGATTAATGCCGGATGTACTGGAGTTATTTTTGAAAGTGTTGATGAGGCAGCTCTTGCAGTTTACATCACTAAGTGTGAGCAGGCACAGATTTATTTTGCATGTACAGATACAAATATTGCTGTTGAGGGGGAAATAGGAGAACTCATTAAGAACAGCAAATACTATCTTGGATGCCTTGGAAAATCTGAAGTCCAAAACGGATATGACACTGTTTCAATGCTTGGAAAAGCTGGGGTAAAGAAACTCGGATTTGTATCTATCCCTGTTATTTATACTATGGGCGCAGACAGAGATGCCGGATTCATTAAAGCAATGAACGAATATGGCATGACTCAGCAGGTAGACTTTGAAGATATTTATTCTTTGTTTACGCCAGCTGGTGGGGCTGATGTCGCACAGTCTTTCCTTGCTGCTTATCCTGATATGGAAGGAATTGTAATTGGTGGGTGTACACAATATTGTCTTTCTGGTGTTGTTCAAGCTGTCCAGAACAGTGGCAGAGATGTCAAAGTTGTTGGAATTGACTATGACCAAAATATTCTTGAGCACATGAAGAGTGGTACTGTTGTTGGCTTTACTGGTGGCAACTGGAACGACGATGTCATGGCTGCAGTTCTGATTGCAAATGCTATTCAGGGACACAGACTTACTGATGAAATTGTAAATATTACCACTGGTTATTTTGTTGTAGATTCTGTTGAGAAATGTGAAACCTTTATGGAAGTTTGGAACAACGGAGATTGCATGATTTACAATGAAAATCAGTTCAAGAACATGAACGTTGAACTTAATCCTTCGTTTACATATGAAGAATTGCTTAAAATTAATTCAGATTACAGCCTAGAATCAATAGTTGCAAATCGCAAATAAAAATTAATGGGACTGTTGCCTAGGCCTCAGACTTTTGTAACAGTCCCACAATACTTACTTTTAATTAGAGGGTTAAACCATGAAAAGAGTCCTAAAAAAGGCCATAGCTTTTGCTCCTCCTGTAGTTATCTACTTGATTTTTATGGGGTTAAGACCAAATACATTTTTGAATGGAAATACTTTACTTATGCTCTTTATTCAAAGCGTTCTTTCATCAATTATTGCATGGGGAATTAGCTTTAATTTAACTGCAGGAGTTCTTGATTTCTCAGTTGGAGCAGAAGTCGCTTTTGCTGGTGTAATTGGTGCTTTTCTTTCAAAGTATTTAGGTGTATGGGGAATTATTATTGGTTGTTTTGCAACTGCAGCAGTTACTGGGCTTTTTAAGGCTTTTATTATGGATGCAATAAAAGTTAGCTCCATGGTTGTTAGCATTGCATTCACATATATAATTGCCTCTATTTGTACAATAATTGGATCAAAGGTTCCTCTTGTTGTTAGCTCTAAAGATACTATTTTAGGGAGAACTCCTTGGTTGATAACAATATTTATTGTCATGGGAACCATAATGTATTTGCTTAACCGTTTCAGCACATTTGGAGCAAAAACAAGAGCTTTAGGAGGAAATGAAACAATTGCAGTTGCAGCAGGAATAAATCCAAGAAAGGTTCGTTTCTTAACTGTTATGTTGGCTTCTTTCTACATGGCAGTAGCCGCTATTGTCCAAACAAGTAGAGGAGCAGGTGCGGCGGTTACTCAGAACCTTCAAAGTATGCAATCTGTTTTTACTTCAATGATGGCATTCTTTTTGGCAAGCGTCTTATCAAATTATGTAGATTTGTCAATTGGAATTATAAGCGGTTCGCTATGTTTCACTATTCTTGAAACAGGATTAATTGCAGTGAATATGCCTTCAAATTACAAGAACTGTTTTGTTGGAATTGGGCTTCTTGTAATCCTTTCTGCTTTCGGAATTATGGAGACGAAACAGAGGGAAAAAATTCTTAAGCAACAAAGTCTAGAAAGACATAGAAAAGCTGGATTAGAAATAAATTAAAAGGGGGATTAAAATGCCTTATTTTGTTAATTCGCAGAACTTAAACATATACTACGAAGAGTATGGCCCTAAAGATGCAACTAAAACCATCTTTTTTTTAAATGGAAGTGGTCAAGATTGTAGAGGAAATAGGCCTTTAGCAACCACGTTAGCGGATAAATATCACTGTGTCCTTATGGACTACAGAGGATACGGAAAGTCTCAACCAAGTTGTTACAATTCAATGAAATGGTGTGCAACTGATGCTAAAGAATGTATTGAATATCTTGAATTAGATAAAGTGATTTTCTTTGGACACTCTATGGGGGTCTCTGTAGCTTTAGGATATGCAAAAGAATTTGGAGATTTGCATGTCGATAAAATGATTCTTGTTGACCAGTCGCCATATGTCACATCAGACGGTGATTGGAAACACGGCAGGCTTCAAGGCGAACAAGATAAAGAGATGATTCTTGAGTTTATGAAGCAAATTTTTGATGACCCCGGAAAATTTATGGTGTCTGAGATGCCAAGAATGGGAGCGAATTATTATAAGGATAAATGTGATTATCCAGATAGTTTGTTAGACAACGATTTGTTTGATTTTTCTTGGGTTCCAGATGATGGAAAAGTGAGGTTCTTTGATCCTCAAAAAATAGTTTCAGAAGCAATGATCCCAAAATGTGATCCTCTTGCATATGTTGCCACATGGTTTGATTCTGGAATTCAAGATTATAGGCCAGTACTGCCAACAATGAAATTTCCTGTTCTTTATTTTGCTCCATACCCAGGAACAGAATATGATGTGGCTTCAAATGAGTATTATAGAGATCATCTTGGAGGTCCTGTTGAATTTGTTAAATTATATCCTGGAACTCATATGGCAATATTTGAACACTGGAAAGAAAGTATTCACAAAATGAGAGAATTTATAGAGAAAGAGTACTAATATTCTCGCGAGCCCCATTTCTCTAAGGAAACTTTGTTCTTCTTTGTCTTGAAAGACTCCTAGGTATTGTTATTGTACTATAC
>CAVISO010000045.1:0-10772 GCA_963645435.1 Sphaerochaetaceae bacterium
TATTCAATTCTATTGGATCAATCCTAGCAATCATCTTCCTTAAATGGATGATGGCTTTTGTGAACATGCTCACCCCGGGCGATATCTACACCATGCAGGGTGAAGAACTCAATGCAACAATTCCAACCTTCCTGGCCATGTTCCACACCATGTTCAATGTCCTCAACACCATACTTTTCACCCCGTTCATCAAACAATACGCCGCCTTTATCACCAGGTTAATTCCAAACAAGAAGGACTATGAGGACTCCTCCTACCACTTCAAATACGTATCAGGCGCCCTCATGGATACTCCAGAGGTCTACATCTCCGCCATCCAAGAAGAAATTGGCAAGATGAGCACCATTACAAACCAGATGTTCGATTCCTGCTCGCAAGCCCTTCTTACTCAAAACACCGATATTTCTCAAACGGTTGCTGACATTAAGCACAAAGAGGATTATGTTGACCAGATGGAAGAACAGCTTACCTCTATTTGTGCCCAGCTTTCAGGAAGTATACAGGACACTCCTTATGGTACCAGCATAAGTGGAATGCTCAGAGTCATTGATGAAATTGAATCCATTACAGACAGTTGTTGTGACATCATCATGCTGCTGGACAAAAAACAGAAAGCAGGCTGGACAATGTCAGTAGACAATGTTAAAACCCTTTCTTCCTACAGCAATTTAGTACAACAGTACCTCAGTTTTGTCCTTGCCCACCTTGGACAAAAACTCACTGAAGGTGAAATGGAACTTGCAAACTCCTATGAGGATAAGGTAAACAAAACTAGAACTGACATTCAAAAAATCGTTTACGGGCAGCTTACCCATGACTCACAGAATGTTGCAGAACAACTTTGCATCCTAGATGAGATCAAGCATCTTGAGCATATTGGAGACCACTGCACCAACATTGCTGAAGTCTACTTTGGCTTAGACAAGCACACTCCAAAACTGGTGACAGTGGAATAATATTCTTACTTTTTCTTACGCTTTTCTTCGTCACGCTTCTTGCGTTCTTCTGAAGCCCTGATGAAATCAGCAAAGGTGCCACCAGCACTGTCGCGAGACGAAGAAGAGAATTTTGCAGTCTCTTCTTTTCTGAAGTCCTTTTTGAAGTCCTTCTTATTATCTCTGGTGAAGGCTTTGTCGTTCTTAGCATTAAAGTCAGTTCTAGGCTTATTGGAAGACCAGTCCTGTCTTGGTGGTCTGTAATGACTTGGCTTTACCACTTCAATTACAGTTTCCCACTTGACCTGAGGCTGAGCCTTAGCAACAGCAGCCTTGACGGCAGACTTGTGAAGCACTATGCGCTTTTTACCGTCAGTTCCAGGAGTAGCCACCGCTATGACCTTCTTTACAGGAGAAGCACTTGCATGAGTTGGAACTACTGCCTCTGGTTCTACCTCAACTCTCTTTTTGACTTCCATCTCCTCATAACCGCAAGAGAAGCGCTGACAAACGTAGTGAGGTCTGTCATATTCATCAAGAACCTTCATCATTGGCCAATGGCAGGCAGGGCACAATCTTTCCTTGTCTCCCATAAGGTTTGGATCAAACTTATCTCTATTAACAATGACCTGATTTACCAGTTCTGTTGCATTTTTCTTGATATCATCCACGAATTGGGCTTCTTTTTCCTCTCCGTTGGAGATTGCAAAGAGTCTCTGCTCCCACTTTCCGGTAAGCTCTGCGCTCTTAAGCTGAGGAGGAACAAGCCGCACTAATTCTCTGCCCTTTGCCGTTGGAACCAGTTCCTTGTCTTTGCGTTCAATGCAGTTGTTCTGAATGAGTTTTTCAATGATATCGGCTCTAGTTGCAGGAGTTCCAAGACCATTTTCAAGACGCTTTTTAAGCTCTACATCCTCTACCAGTCTTCCTGCATGTTCCATTGCATAAAGCAGTTCTGCTTCTGTGTATCTTGCCGGTGGAAGGGTGGAATTGCGCTTAAGCACTAAATCCTTAATCTCAAGTTCTGAACCTTCTGTTAGGCTTGCAAGTCCGGTTTCATCGTCCCCTTCGTCTTCCACAGGGGCTGCAGAACGCTTTCCAATATCGCGGGCTACGTCACGCCAACCTTGAATTGTAGGTACTGTTAGACGTGCGATAAAACGCTCTCCGCAGATATCGGCCTCTAAAGTGGTGGTCTTGTATTCGTAGTCTGGAGAAAGAGTTTCCAAGAAACGAGTGACAATCAGTTCCCAGAGGGCTTTCTCGTTTGCAGATAGCTTGGTGAGGTCCACCTTCTGCTCCGTTGGGAGAAGTGCATGGTGGTCGCTGACCAGGGCGTCATTGACAAGTCTGGAAAGGTCTGTTCTGAAACCAGTTTTCATGTATTTTGAAGCACGCATCCAGAAGCTAGTGGCAGTCAAAGCCATAAGACGGTCTGGAAGGGTTGGAACAATGTCAGCTGTGATGTATCGGCTATCCGTTCTTGGGTAGGTGACAATCTTGTGGACCTCATAGAGACGCTGGAGAGTATCCAGGGTTTCCTTTGCAGAAAAGCCCAAAAGGTTGTTAGCATCCCGCTGAAGCTCAGTTAAGTCATAGGCAAGAGGTGGTTTTTCTGTCTTTGGGACCTCTTTGAGGCTCTTTACTACGCCCTTTGCACCCTTGAGCTTTTCAACAAGTTCGTTTGCAGTCTTCTCGTCAGGGATTCTAATGGTGTTGTCCTGAGAATACCAGGAGGCCTTAAAGGAGCCAAAATCTGCCTTAATGGTCCAGTAGAAACGACCAGCAAAGTCCTCAATTTCATCTTCTCTTGAGGTAATTAAGGCCAAGGTTGGAGTTTGTACTCTTCCAGCGGAAAGTCTGGTATCAAAATGGCAACTCATGGCTCTGGAGACGTTATAACCTACATACCAGTCAGCATAAGAGCGGCTTTCAGCAGCAGCATAGAGATTGTCATAATCACTTGCTGGCTTTAGGTTTGCAAAGCCCTGTTTGATGGCAAGGTCTGTCTGGCTACTAATCCAAAGTCTCTTTGCTGGCTTTGTGCACCCTGCCTGCTGCAAAATCCATCTTGCGACCAACTCGCCTTCACGTCCTGCATCAGTTGCAATGATAACTCCACCCACATCTTCTCTGTCCAAGAGGGTTTTCACTGTCTCAAACTGTTCTTTTGTCTTATCTATAACCATGGTTTCCAATTTCTTTGGAAGAATTGGAAGATCCTTAAGCTGCCAACGCTTATATTCAGCCCCATAATAATCAGGGGTACAGAGAGTAACCAGGTGCCCCAGGGCCCAAGTCACCACATAATCATCACTTTCCATATACTTGCCTCTATTTGTACATCCAAGTACTCTGGCAAGCTCCTTTCCAACACTAGGCTTTTCAGCAAGAACTAGATTTTTCATAATGCGCTCATCATACTTCTCAAAAGGGCAAAAAATCAATATTCGCAACACTTCCAAGCCCTTTTCTACCCCGATAATATTGAAAATTGTTCTTATTGACCTTTGGTCTTTGGGAGAGTATTATTTGAGTAATCGGATTGAGAGGTCTGATGCTTAGCAGATTCAGAACAAAAAGGAGAAGCAAAATGGCTTACAGAATTACAGATGCTTGCGCAGCATGTGGAACATGTGCTGGTGAATGTCCTGTTGGAGCAATTTCTGAAGGCGACATCTACGTCATTGATCAGGATACTTGTGCTCAGTGCGGAACATGCGCATCAGTTTGCCCAGTTGGTGCTATTGTTGAAGAATAATTCTATCAACATATTTTAGAACGTAATAGGGCAGCCAATTTAGGGCTGCCCTTTTTTTATCTGAAGACTTATTTATCTGAAGACTTATTTGCCTGGAGACTTATTTGTGGCCAAAAGTGTAGTGTTTGTTAGTTTGGTAAGCGTTCTAGGGCTGGTCCTTTGCTTTGCTAGCTACTCAATAAAAAGAAAAATCTACCTTTATGTTAGAAACGCTCTATTTGGAGCTTTTGGTTCTCTTTTTCTTTTAACTATGCTTCTTGCAACAGATGCAAGCCTTCAGGGCTGTGGCTTTACAGCAATGCTTTTAGCCATAAAAAAAACCACCGCCTGGTGGCAGCTATTACTTAAACTACTGGTACCACTGGTGGTAGCTCTTACTACAATCTTTTTAGCAGAACTTCCGCAAAAGTTTTATGAAGTCTGCTCTGCCTTTCTTATTTCAATTCCCCTAACCTGCGGTCTTTATGTAACTCCAGAGGTTTCCCAAGGAGTTTTTACCGCTCTTATTGTAGTCTATTCACTAGCCATGATTGTAGTAGGACTTTTGATGTTCAGAACCTATCTTTGTGTAGAATGTGCTGCCGTTGGAGGCTTTATGACAGCAAAAGCACTTCAGGGCTTTTATGCTTTGTCCTCCGTTACAATGTTTATCCTAACTGGTGTTCTGACCCTTCTTGGTGCTGGAGTTTGTATTTTCATGGCTGCTAATAAGGATAAAAAGAATAGCCCAAAAGTTGATGATGCCCTTGAAAAATCATCTGATGATGCAAAAATAGGAGATGATATCAATGAATGACACTATTCCCAAATTAACGGTAAGTGAACTGACCGCTCTTGTAAAAAATACGCTTGAGGGCTCCTTTTACAATCTTACCGTAGAAGGTGAAATTTCTGGTTTCCGGCCTGCTTCCACCGGTCATTGGTACTTCTCCTTAAAGGACAATGGAGCGGTTCTTAGCGCTGCAATGTGGAGAAGCAATATCCACAAAGTAGGCTTTATTCCTAAGGACGGACAACGTGTCATTGTAAGAGGAAATCTTAGCGTATACGAACAGCGTGGAACGTATCAAATCATCTGCACTTCAATGGAACCCTTTGGAGAGGGCGATATTCTTGCACTGCTTGAGCAGCGCAAACGCCACTATGCACAGCTAGGTTACTTTGATGAAAATCAAAAAAAACCAATCCCTAAACGTCCAAACAGAGTTGCAGTCATTACTAGTCCCACAGGAGCCGCGCTTCAGGATATTCTGCAAATCACAGGACGACGTAGTCCTAATATGGACATAATTATCCTTCCTGCTGTGGTTCAAGGCTCTGAAGCGGCAAACTCCGTTGCACGAAGAATTCAAGAGGTCAATGAATTTCTTCTTGCAGATGTCATGATTGTAGGCAGAGGTGGCGGTAGCATAGAAGATCTTCTACCTTTCTCTGAGGATTGTGTAATTGAGGCAATTCATAATTCCCAGATTCCAGTAATCTCCGCTGTTGGACATGAAATTGACTGGGCATTATCGGACTTCGTTGCGGATTTGAGGGCGCCAACGCCATCGGCTGCAGCAGAGCTAGTGTGTGAAAGTACCATTGATCAGCAGGCAAAAGTGGAAGGCTTTAGAGTAAGTATGAAGGAAAGTATGGCTTCCCGGCTTTCCGCTATAAGGCTTAGAGTGGCAGCCTTCTCCAAAGAAAATGCAAAAGCGCAGTTGGAAAATAGGCTATCGCACAGCCGCATGAGACTAGATTATGCAATGGGTAGCCTAGATAGGGAGATTCATGCCCTTGTTGCGGCCAAGAAGGCAAAAATAGAAATGTTAACCCACAAAATTGAAGCCCTCAGCCCACTTGCAATTTTGGATCGCGGTTACGGAATTCTTACTACAGAAGAGGGAAAAACGTTAAGAAGTATAAATCAGATTGCATCTGGAGATAAAATGAATATTACACTTACAGATGGTCATATTAGCGCCTGCGTTGAGGAGGTTAACCATGGCAGATAAAGAATTATCGTTTGAAGAAAAACTGGATAAGCTCGAGGAGATTTCAAAAGCGCTGCAAGATCCAGCTACAGACCTTCAGAAGGCAGTTTCGCTATATGAAGATGGAATGAAACTGGCCAATGAAGTGGATAAAGAACTCTCAAAGATTGAAAGACGTATTGAAATTGTCACAACTGCTCCAGGAGAGTCTTCAGAGGGGGTTCTCACTGAAGTGTACGAAGAAAAATAGGGCCTGTAACACGCTGTCAGAAAAACCTGACTTTGATTACAGCCCCTATTTATGCCACTTAGTTTCTGTTGGATTTTGAAGAACCAAACAGTCTGACCAGATAAAGGAAGATATTAATGAAGTCCAAATAAAGGGTAAGGGCGCCAAGAATTGAGAGCTTCACAAAGGTGGCTTCATCAATACCATAGCCATACTCATTATTCATTCTAAGAATCTTCTGAGTGTCCCAGGCAGTAATACCGGCAAACATCACAACCCCAACAATGCTACTGATGTAGTAAATTGCCTCAGACTTAAAGATCAGGTTAACAAGTGAGGAAATAATCAGCCCCCAAAGAGCCATGATAAAGATGTTGCTCCAGCGAGACAAATCTTTCTTGGTGGTCATAGCATAAAGGCTCATTCCGCCAAACATCAAAGCGGTAGTAAAGAACGCTCTTGAAATTGTAGCACCAGTGTAAACCATGAAAACAGAACTAAGGGTAAGTCCTGTGAGAGCTGAATAGCCTATAAAACATCCAATTGCAGTACCAGTTGACATTCTACTAATTCTTACAGAGAGCACCACAACCAGTACAAGTTGAGCAATGACAATTGCAAGCATGGCACCTGAACTATAAATAGATGCAATAAGCCTTTCATTACTAGCAACGCCATAGGCGACAATACCTGTAAGAGCAAGCCCTGCTGTCATCCACAGGTAGACATTTTTAAGAAGACCATTAACCCTGGTCTGCGGGGTTGAAATTACATTTTCCCTATTCATGCCCCTAATTTCATGTAAAAAATCCTTCTCGTCAAGTAAATCTTTCCAAAAACACATTTTCTCTATAATCTTTATGAAGTATTTTTATAGAGTATGACAAACTTTCTTCTTTACGAATGCGAAGACTTTCTCTTGCTGGATAAGCCTCACAATATGCCAACTGTACCTTTGAAGACACAGCGTATAGATGGAACTTTATTGGAGCAGGCAGCCTTAGTTTGTCCTCAGGTTTTGGAAGTTAAAGGCAAGAATCCTTGGGAGGGAGGAGCCCTGCATAGGCTTGATACTGCCACAGCAGGAATAGTGCTCTTTGCAAAAAATCAAAACTTCTATGAAGAGCTACAAAAGCTTCAAGATAAGCACCTGTTTGAAAAGTACTACCTTGCTCAAACCTTTGAAAACAATGCCCTAAAAGGCTGTGATATAGAGAAAAAAAGTGGAATTATTACCATTTCAAGCTATTTTAGACCTTTTGGTCCTGGAGCAAAAGAAGTAAGACCAACTTTGGAGGAAGCAAAGGCAAGTCCTAAAATTCTCTACAAAACTTTAGCAAATAGAGACGAGAATTTGTTTTGTTGTACCCTAACCAAAGGCTTTAGACACCAAATTAGAAGTCATCTTGCATGGACAGGACATCCAATAATTGGCGATAGTTTATATGCAAAGGGGGATTCACTGGGAAGTTCTGAAGACCTTCAACTTGAATGTGTTGGAATTTCTTTTCCAAGTCTTGAGGGCGAAAATAAAAAAGTTTATGAGTTTAAGAAAAGGGCTTGTCTAGATTTAGTATTCCCCACCCTTTCTAGGTTTGCAAATAAGACTGGAAATGGTATCATTCTGCTATGAAAAAAAGGTGTATTTTTAAAATTCTAATTTCCCTTTTAGTAATCTCTATCTTGGTCTCCTGTAGTAGCACCGCCACCTTTGAAGATGAGACTGAAGAATATGACTACGCCTTACATTATGCTTTAAGTAGTTCAAATGAAAATGCAATTTCCAATCTTTATTTCAAAATTACAGATACCACATCTTTTCTTCCCTTAAGTTTAAATTTTATTGCAGACAAGGCTTCTCAAATTCCAGGAATGCCTAAACTACTTTCAGAGTGGACTTCCTATATGAGTTCGTACACCTTACAGTGGTTTGAAGAACTTAAGACTTATCTAAATTCCCTTGTAAATGAAATGTCTTTTGAAAATCCTATTGAAACCGTTAACAAGTCAGACTGTAGCGCATCAGAAGATTTTGAAGAGGCCTATAAAGCAGAAATTAAGGCCTATATTAAGCAAAACCTGGAAAAGGCAAAGCTATCCAAGTGGGACGAAATTGAGACTCAGTATAAGGCTTGGGTAGAAACCCGTATGGTTTTGTTTGATGAGAATAATACTCCTCTTGAAGATGTAGATTTACTTGAAGATTTAGCTGACTATACCTGCAATTTATATTTCTCCAGTTTAAAAGAATTTGAAACGCTACTTAGAACAACGCCAGACCCCAATGCAGATGAAACCGTTTCAAAGGTCTTTGGCTTAGACTAAAAGGAAGAGAAGATGGAGCTGTTTGATAGTTCACGAATTGAAGCCAAAAATCACCCTTTGGCATATAGAATGCGTCCAAGAACCCTTGACGAGTATATAGGTCAGGACCATATTGTTGGTCCGGGTAGACTTTTAAGGCGTTCAATCCAAGCAGACCAACTTTCTTCCGTAATCTTTTATGGACCTCCAGGAACTGGGAAAACTACTCTTGCCAGGGTAATTGCAAATACCACAAAAAGTCATTTTTCAACAATAAACGCAGTGCTCTCTGGAGTAAAAGAACTTAGGGATGAGATTCAACAGGCAAAAGAACGTTTGGACCTGTATGGCAAGCGCACAATTCTCTTTGTTGACGAGGTTCATAGGTGGAACAAAAGTCAACAGGACGCCCTACTTCCTTGGGTAGAAAACGGCACCTTTATCCTGATTGGAGCCACCACGGAAAATCCCTTCTTTGAAGTTAATGCAGCCTTAGTAAGCCGTTCAAGAATTTTTCAACTAAAGGCGTTAACAAACGAGGATCTGACCAAAATTGCTTGGCAGGCAATAAAGGACAAGGAAAGAGGCTATGGCAATCTTGAGGTTCAATTTGAAGAGGGAGCCTTGGAGCACCTTGTTGAAGTAGCTTCAGGAGATGCTCGCAGTCTGTTAAACGCCCTAGAACTGGCAGTTGAAACTACCCCTAAAGAAGGCAGAAAAGTTTATATAACTAAAGAGGCAGCAGAAGAAAGCATCCAGCGCAAAGCCGTTCTTTACGACAAGGAAGGTGATTACCACTTTGATGTTATAAGCGCCTTTATAAAATCTCTGCGCGGAAGTGACCCGGATGCAGCCCTCTACTGGCTTGCAAAAATGGTCTATGCTGGAGAAGATCCTCGCTTTATCTTCCGTCGTATGATGATAAGTGCCTGTGAAGATATTGGTCTAGCTGATCCTAATGCCATTGTGGTTGTTCAAAGTGATGCTGCAGCCTTCAACATGATTGGTTTGCCAGAGGGAAGGTTTCATTTAGCCCACGCCGCACTTTATTTAGCAACTGCACCCAAGAGCAACAGCACCCTAGGCTTCTTTGACGCCTTAAAGAGCGTTGAAGAGGAAGCTGCCGCTGCAGAAGTTCCAAATCATCTTAGGGATGCCAGCAGGGATTCAACGGGCTTTGGACATGGCGAGGGCTACATGTATCCTCATGCCTATCAGGATCACTGGGTTGCTCAACAATACCTTCCAAACGAACTTCAGGGTAAAATTTTCTATCATGTTGGACAAATAGGCTATGAAAAGCAAATAGCCGACACCGTCAACCGTCGCCGAGAAATTCAACTGGAAAGCGTTGATGTAAATGCCTTTCCAGAAAACCTGACCTTCTCTCCTGACGACAAAGGCAGGGATCTCTGGCTGAGACGAACCGTAAGCGGACGAAGTAAAGCCCTAGAAGATTTGCGTTCTCTTCTCTTCTCAAAAATCAACGTGCTCCGCTCCGACAGAGTTTTAATTCTCAACGCCGGACACGGACTTTTGCTTTGGGAAGCCTTCAGAAAAACTCCAGAAGGTTTAGCTGTTGCCGTGGTTCGCACACCAGAAGAAAAGGCCTATATCAGCCACTATCTATCTTCCCTAGATAGCGTTAGTGCACCTGTAGTTTTCTGCAACAAAGACATCTCATTTGCTTTAGATAGTCTGAACACTAACCTTGAAGAGGGCACTCGCTTTGAACACATCCTAGGCCGCAACCTCATCAAATCCAAGCCCGATGGTCTTAAACTCTTAACTGATATGAAAGCCCATCTTGCAAAGAATGGAGATATAGTTTTGTGTGAAACAATACCTTCAGAGGCCTCAAGGATATCAAATTTTATCCATATGGGTCCAACTCAGGATCTTCTTTTGAAAGCAGAGAAGCTAATTTATGACAACTACTGGTCCAGAAAGGACCTGGTGTCCTTGCTTAATGAAAACTTTAATTCTGTAGAACTTGAGGACTACAGTTTCACGGAATCAAGAATTGCCACCTCTCAGGATGTTGCTAGGTGGATGGAAAAGAGTTATGGTCCAGCTATCTTAAAAACCAATCCTTCAATGACACAGGATAGGCTTGAAAAGTTGACAAAGGAATTAACGTCTGTCCTTTGTGCTGCGCCTCTTGAGTGGAACACGGTTTGCGTTATTGCAAAACTTAGCTAGTTCTTGTTGACTTTTTTTGTTTCATAGGGCATATTTACTGCAGTCAATAAACAATGGTGGAAGTAGTTCAATGGTAGAGCCCCAGATTGTGGATCTGGTTGTTGCGGGTTCGAGCCCCGTCTTCCACCCTTTTTTTATTTAGGAGCACCTGTAGCTCAATTGGATAGAGCGTCGGACTTCGAATCCGCAGGTTACAGGTTCGAGCCCTGCCAGGTGCAACGAAGTTGCCTGGCACATTGGGCGAGAAGCTCCGCGGTAAGAAGACGCGAAAACTTGGAGCGTCTGAAGCGGAGCCGGCCTGTAGGTGCGACCTTCCTTTGGAGCACCGGAAGGCGAGCCCTGCCAGGTGCAACGAAGTTGCCTGG
>CAVISO010000046.1:0-10734 GCA_963645435.1 Sphaerochaetaceae bacterium
AAGGAACTTTTTGTCCGCTTGCCTTCTCAAACGCATGAACAATATCAAGAACACTGGAGCCTTTTCCTGAACCAATGTTAAAAATTTCACAGCCAGAATTCTTTGCAGCAAAGCCAAGAGCATAAAGATGTGCCCTTGCAAGATCTACTACATGAATATAATCTCTGATGCCAGTTCCATCTGGAGTATCATAATCATTTCCAAAAACGGTCAAATGATCCCTCTTCCCAATTGCTACTTGAGTTACATAAGGCATTAAATTATTTGGAATTCCCTGTGGATCCTCACCTAAAAGTCCACTTTCATGGGCTCCAACAGGGTTAAAATATCTTAAAAGAACAATAGAAAGCTCTGAATCTGCTACACAGAAAGCCTTAAACATTTGTTCTGACATATACTTTGTCCAGCCGTACGGGTTAGTACAGTTTCCAGTCTTTGAGCTTTCAACAAGAGGCATCTCGTTATCCCCGGAATAGACTGTGGCACTAGAAGAGAATACCAAGCGCTTGACGTTATGCTCGTTCATCACTTCCATAAGCATCATTGTGGCATCAAGATTATTCTTAAAATATTCCAAAGGCTTTCTTACGCTCTCACCAACGGCCTTAAGACCTGCAAAATGAATCACTTCCTCAATATTACACTCACTGAAGACTTTATCCAGCGCCTGCTTGTCACATACATCTATATTGTAGAAAAGAGGACGTTTTCCTGTAATGATTTTGACTCTATCTAGGGCTTCTTCGTGGCTATTACATAAATTATCTACCACTACCACCTCATAACCAGCCTTTATCAACTCAACGCAGGTGTGAGAACCAATAAAACCAGCACCACCAGTAACCAAAACCATAGAAACCTCTCAAAAATTTTTTTATTGAACCAAAGTTGTCTATATTATATCATAGTTTACCTATGAGCGATTACCCTTTGACGTTTAAAACCAAAAGAATTATTAGACTCAAGAAACTTGTTGATATTGGAGATGTTACCACAGCAACCCAACAGGAAATTGACGAGTACAATCGTTCTGACATCAAAGCAAAGGGCGCTTTTAAGACCCTTTATAAACCAGTAAAAAAAGACATCCTGCGAAGAACCTTCATAATTCCCGTCAATGATGGCGCAATTACCGGGTATTTGTTTGAAAAATACAAGGATCGTGCCGTTTCAGGGCAGAGTTCTCTGATTATCTTCTTCCATGAGGGCGGCTGGATGCTGGGAAATATTTCTAAGTGTGCTGCCTTCTGTAGCAACCTGTGCAACGTCACAGGAGCATCGGTCTTGGCGGTTGACTTTAGGCTGGCTCCAAAATTCAAGTTTCCAATTCCAGTTGAAGATTGCTATCAGGCCTTCCTTTGGGCGTATCAGGGCGCTCGCTACTGGCGAATTGACCCGGATAAGATATATCTGATGGGAACCAACACCGGCGGAAATCTTGCAGCAGCCGTTAGTAGGCTTTCAAGAGACCGCAAAGGACCAAAAATTGCAGGGCAAATTCTCGTGTCTCCGGTTACAGACGGCAGAATGAGAACTGAAAGTTATGAAAAATATAAGGAAGGACCGTTTTTCTCCAACAAAGAGATGTCTTTCTTCATTCAAAACTACTCTAGAGAACCCAAGGATATCTTAGACCCCTTATTCTCCCCACTTTTGGCACGCGACAATTCAAGGTTGCCCCAGACGCTGATTTTTGCATCGGAATTTGACCCTCTCTATGATGATGCAAAATTGTATAGCGAGGTTCTGAATGAAGCAGAGACCCCGTCAAAATTCCTAGTCATGAAGGGCATGTATAACGGCTTTTTAAAATATCCAAGCGCTCCAGATTGGCTAGATGTGATGCTGGCAATTTCCTCGTTTGTAGGCGGAAGAGCCGTAAAAGATGTTGTGATTATGACCAACGAAGAACGCCGTAAACAATCTCGCAGACCTCAGTTAATAGTACAGTAAAAACTATTTCTTCTGCTCAACCGGAATATTTCCAAGTAAAAGTCCAATAGCCTCGTGCCTAATGAAGAACTTATTCTCACCTGAGGCAGAGAAATAGCAATACCAGCATTTTTCATCGGCTTTATAGTGAACATCGCAACCCTTGATATAAACACTAGCCCAGCCTTTATCTGCAGGAACCAAGATTGGACCGTTACCACAACGCTCCCAATTGTAGCCATCATAGGATTTTAGAACCAACATTACGGAAGAGGTCCGTTTTTTCTCCTGATCCCAGAAAACAGGACATTGGAAGGCATATAAAACATCTCCACAAGGCACCACTCTAATACTTCCACAACCAAGATTTGTCCACTTGTCATCAGCAATAGGCTCAAATAGTGGCCGTTCCGGCTTTTGCATAGAGTAAGGTCCTGTAATAGAAGGCGCAGTTGCACAGGCAAAATATCTGGAACATTTTTGCCTTGTATCTGGAAGAACAAGATGTGAAGCGCCAAAGAACAGCCTGTATTCACCTTCAGCCTTAATGAGTTGAGGCCTTGAAATACGCGGATACTTTAGATAATCGCCTGCAAAAGGAATGGTTCTACTGTCCAAAATAGGTCTAGGCTTGCTCCAGGTAACCAAATCTGTAGAAGTTTTCATTTCAAAGCAGGAATAAGAATCATGTTTTCCTTCTCCAGCACGGCTATTAATAAATGGTATTTTTCCATCATGTTTTTCATAAAGCAAATAGTAGTTTTCGTTTTCAATGAAAATAAACGGAGAATGGGCTCTTGGTTCAATGAGTTTACTCTTTTCCCAAGCAATGCCGCTGTTGGACGTACAGTGATGCAGGCCCAAAAGAGAGTGATAAAACAAATGCCATTTGCCGTCACAGGATTGTTCTGGCAATAGCACCTGTGGGTCACAGAGAGTTGGAGTTAATCTTCCGCCCTTGACAATAGGCTCGTCACTGAACGGAAACCAAACGCATTTCTCAAGTTCCTGCATTTCTTCAAAACCTTATTTCTTAGGTCTCCTCCTACCAGAAAAAATTGGAGCAAAATTTTCTTCTGCATCCACCTTTTTCATGTACCACTTAACGAATCTAGAATAAATAAACCAAGCAAGTCCAGTAGAAACAAAGAAGACCAAAAGGAACCCTATAGTAATGCCCGTTGCGTCATCTTCGCTAACCACTGCATTCATTATTACAAGACCGATTAAGAAAAAGGCTAGCATCAAAACAATGTTCGCTATTGTAGCAATTGTAACAAAAATTGCAGTATTTCGCTTTTTTCTGCCATCGTTCGTCATTCTTTTGCTTCTCCTTCTTCCCTTCCAAAAACCATAGAGATTGCCAGTAAAATCACGAAGATAACTACACAGCTATCACTGACATTGAAGGTAGGCCACCTTTCCAATCCAAATAAGCCGTAGAATTTTACACTGATAAAATCAACAACCCCCGAATCAAATCTGAAGATTCTATCAATTATTGTGCCAATTCCACCGCCCAAAATTCCTGCAGCAAACCATCTCTGCGCTCCATTCAAATAATTCTTCTTTCCCGCAACAAGAAAAGCAACCAAAAGCATTAGAAGCACAGGGAAAATTATCAGTACTACCACGCGCATAAAGTTGGAGCCATCTGCCCCAAGACTAAAGGCAGCGCCCGTATTTCTAACATGACAAATCCAAAGAAAGTCACCAAAATACTTCTTTGCAATTGTTCCTTCAGGGATATATTTCACCACAAGATACTTAGTAAATTGGTCAAAAATCACAATCCCAAGAGAAAGCAAAAAGGGTAAGAACTTCTTTTTCTTCACAGGCACCTCAAATCAAATAGAGATAGGAACATCTATAAAACAGGTCTCCAGTCCCATCTCAGAAACCTTTTGCATAACCGCCTTTACCCCAAAAACCTCTGTCTCATAATGCCCAAGGCACATAAGCGTAAAGTCCGGCTCTTCCTTGCAATCATTATACAGGGTATACCTTGCCTCGCCTGTTATCAACGCCTCCAAACCCTCGCTCAAGGCATCATACATGTCAGACGCACCGTCTCCAGAGACAATGCCAACCTTCTGAATTTTACGAACCGAGTCTCCAATCACTAAAGTGCGCTGGTCTTCTCTCACCCCAAGTTTTTTCACAATTTCCGATGCTGTCATTGGCACAGGCAGCTGCCCTTTTACCCCTACATGTACCCCACGGAAGTAGGAAAATTGCTCAATCTTTTCCAGCTCAAGTCTTTTAGCCATTTGAGCATTATTACCCAACTCCATATTTGCATCCAGCGGCAAATGGCACGCAAACAGCGCCACATTATTATCCAACAAGGTTTTCACCCGTTTGTAATGTCTTCCAGTAATTGCAATTGGCCGGCCCCAAAACATCCCATGGTGCACAAAAAGCATATCAGCACCCTGCTTCACCGCCTCCCCAATAGTAGCAAGACTCGCATCCACGGCAAACGCAATCTTCTTCACCTCTGCATCATAATCCCCCACCTGAAGCCCATTCAGGGAGATATCTGCATTATTAAAGTCCGATATCTTTAAAATCTCTGAAAAATATTCCACCAATTCCTTAACTTTCATATGTTTGATTATAGTTTATTGACACGAGTTTTACCACTACCTACAATTTACACATGAACCTTGAAGAAATAGGAATCAAAGAACTCTCAGTAGAGGAAGCAAGTTTCTCTTACAACAAAGAAAAGATAGCCCTTTTACGTGGCAACTGCGGAAAAAATGGCATAGTTGGGCAGCCTCGTGCCCTTAGTGCACTAAACATGGGAATGAGCGTAAACACAAAAGGCTACAACATTTACATAAGTGGAGAAGATGGTACGGGAAGGCACAGCGCCGTCAGACAAATTGCCTCTACCTTACCAGAAACTAAAGAATTATCCGATTTAATTTATGTTCATAACTTTGACAGAAATGAAGCACCTTTCTTGCTCTCTTTGCTTTCTCCTTACGGAGAGACGCTACAGAGCGCTCTAGCAACTGTAGCCTCCTTCGTTGATGCAGGTCAGTGGGACAGAGCCCTAACAGAAGAAAAAGAAATTGAAAAAACCTTCTCTAAAATTTCAGACCCACTTCTTGCAGTTTATTTAAGGCAACTACGCACTGCTCTAGGAAAACATACAGAAGGCTACAGAAGGTACCTTGGGAACCTAATCCATGATGGCTCAAAAACCGTTGTACGCCCCCTAGTAGAAGAATATCATCCCACTCATGCCAACCTGTTTGGACAACCTACAAAAAAAGAAGAATACTGTCATTTAAGTCTCTCCGGTGGTTCCTTACTAGATGCAGTTGGTGGCTTCTTTGTTGTAAGAGCAGATAAAGTTCTTGCCCAAAACGCTCTTTGGGAAGACATAAAACTCTTTGCTGAAAGTTCCAGTTTTACAATTCAAGGACAGCAAACAGACAGTCTCCAAGATAAGCTACTCATAAGACCAATTGTTTCCAATCTCCCAGTAAAGATTATTTTGGTTGGAAGCGATTCTCTTTATGACAAGCTTTGTGACTCAGACGAAGAATTCCTAAGACTCTTTAAAGTCTCTGCAGAATTTGATTTTTCCATGCCATCAAGCGATGAAAACATCAAAGGAACAATAGCCTATATCTTAAGTATCATTGAAAAAAATTCACTGTTATCCATCTCTGATGCCGCTATTTGTGAACTTTTGAAGTACAGCTCCTGGTACGCAGAAATGCGCGGAGAACTTACCACAAGGCTTTCTTTTATAGGAGATCTCCTCTTTGAAGCCAACTATTACGCCTATCAGAACAACTTCACCAGCATTGATGAAAACTGTGTCAAACAAGCCATGAAGGCAAGAGATTTTGCCAACGGACTTACAGAAGAAAGAATCAACAAAGAAATTGAAGAAGGTGAAATGATAATTTCCCTGGTTGGCACCAAGGTTGGAGTAGTAAACGGACTTGCTGTCATGGATAGAGGTTTAGCCTCCTTTGGAACCCCCACAGTGATATCGGTCTCCGTTGCTCCTGGCTCGGAGGGGATTGTAAATATTGAGCATGAAGCAGGGCTTTCTGGAGAAATTCACGACAAAGGTCTTCTTATTCTGGAGGGATATCTAAGAAAACGCTACGCCCGCTCTTTCCCGCTTTCAATATATGCAGGAATCTGTTTTGAGCAGTCCTATGCAGAGGTGGACGGAGACAGTGCTTCCTCGTCTGAACTTTTTGCCCTTCTTTCTGCAATTGGAGAACTCCCTGTTCGTCAAGACATTGCCGTAACAGGCTCTGTAAACCAAATGGGAGACATACAGCCTGTTGGTGGAATCAATGAAAAGATAAGCGGCTTCTTCTCAATTTGTGAAAAAATGGGACTCACCGGGCATCAAGGCGTAGTAATTCCAAAACAAAATGTGAAGTCTCTTATCCTGCCAGACAACATTGTTGCAGCCATCAGGGAAGGCAAATTCCACCTTTACCCCATCTCCACCATAGACGAGGGAATGGAAATTCTCACCCTTAGACCAAGTGGGGAACGGAACCAAAAGGGCAACTTTCCACAGAACACCATCAACCGCATAATTGAAGACCGGCTCAGAAAACTCTACGAACTTTCCAAGCCTGCTAATTAACAAGCCAAAAGCCCTTCTTCTTTGAACCTTCTCTGCTCAAAACACCCTCTTTTTTAAGCTCTGCTATTATTCTCTCCACCTGTCTTGAAGACAACCCCACCTCCAAAGCCGTCTGGACGGCACTTGCACTTGGATTCTTCTTCAAGTAATCCAGAACTTCTCTCTTCCTTTGCTCTTTTATCCCCACTTTTATTCCGACATTTATTCCGACATTTTTCGCCAGCACATCCTTAATGACGGTCAGCAGGAATTCAAGAAATTTAGTGGATTTACCTTCATTATCTGAAGCAGAAAGTGCTTTGTAGTATTCTGCCTGTCTTTCATGAATTAAACTCTCTATAGGAAGCCAAGAGAACAAAGGTTTCCATTTTGAAAGAATTAAAGTATGCCACAACCTCCCCACTCTACCATTTCCATCAGAGAAGGGATGAATGTACTCAAACTCATAGTGAAAAACGCAGGCTTTAATGAGTGGATGAAGTTTGGATTGCTTTGTCCAATCAATCAGTTGTTGTATCAGCGTTGGAACATACTCTGGTCTGGTTCCCATATGAATTAGTTCATTTCCCTTATAAACGCCAACCCTACGAGTCCTGAAATAACCTGCATCTGCAGTCAACCCCCTCATCATAATTGCATGCGCCCTCAGCAAATCCTTTACATCATAAGGTTTTAATTTGTTTAATTCTTCGTACGCTTTGCACGCATTTTGAACTTCCATAATATCTTTTTCTGGAGCAACAACTTTTATTCCATTTATAACGGCTGTAACCTGATCTTCTGTAAGGGAATTATTTTCTATTGAAAGAGAAGAATAAATGCTTTTAATCCTATTTTTCTTTCTCAATTGTGGATTTCTTGAGAGTTGATTTGAACTCTGAAATTGCCTTACCAACTGGCAAATATCAAGAGTAAGGTTCGTAATGGGCTCTGTAACATCAAAGGGTGGTTTATAACCTTGCTCCACTACACATCTCCTGAAAATAAAAAGGCTGGCTGTACACAGAGTACATCACCAGCCTTTCTTTTTTCAAGATTTATTCCGACATTTATTCCGTCATATTATTTTGTTGAATTATACTTTGAGTCCCACTCCTGTTCTTTTTTTCTTCGCTCCTCTTGCTCGTTTGTTTCAGAACTACAGGCATAGTCATCTGGCCCAAGAGTGTATTTCTTTGAAGAAGCATCAAATTCCTCATCTTCGTTTGGATTCACCGGCAAGAAGAAAGCAAGTACAAAATAAGCAATTAAACAAGGAAAAATTGCCGTAAAAAGAGCAATAAGAATAAAAGCAAGTCTGACATAGTCTACTGGGAAATCCTTCCACTGAGCTATTCCCTTGCAAACTCCTAAAATATCGCCATGTTTTGATCTGTATAATCTTTTTGTTGCCATAATATTTCCTCTTCCCACATTAGTTATTTTGTAGCTTCTTTTTCAATTCATCAAGTTCCTTCTGAATTGCATCAAGTTCTTCTAAATCCTTGAACTTTTGTTCCAAATCCTCAGTTGCTTTTGCCTGTTCTTGCTCTTGTTCCTTGCGAGCCTTCATCCTGTCAATACGCTCTTCCATTCTGCTAAAACGCTCCATTGGATCATCTTGATTGGTTTTGCTTGAATAATTATTAGAAGACTTGGAAGTTTGTTCTTGAGCTTTAGCTTTCTGACTCTCTTCTCGCATCTTCTTATACTTTTCCTTTGCACTAGCCATCTTTTCTTCTAGCTGTGCAAGGTCAGCCTTGTATTTTTCAATTGCTGTGCCATACTTCTGAGCCTCTTCCTTTAGCTGTACTAATGCCTCAGAAAGCTTCTTTTTCTCAAGCAGAGCTTCCTTTGCAAGCGCATCTTTGCCGTTTGCAATTGCGAGCTCTGCTCTGGACTGCCAACGTTCAATTAAGGCTTCAAGCTCTTTAATCTTTCTATCTGCAGTATTCTTTGATCCAATGGCTGATGCACAACTAGTTTTAATCTCAATGATTGTGTCTTCCATCTCATTGATCATAAGCTTAATCATCTTCTCTGGATCTTCTGCCTGATCCAAAAGTGAATTAATATTTGAATTTACAATATCAAGAAATCTAGAAAATACTCCCATGATAAATCTCCTTAAATTTTCTACGACTTTTATGTAGCAACTTCCGTGCCAAGCCCATTTTAGGCTTTTTAAGGGTGGTTTTTTAGTTTTCCCTTGGTTATTTTAACCTTTTATGGTAAATTTTACCATATGGAACGACCCGCTGAAAATTATATTGGAGAATCTGAAGTTTTTCTCGATTTCCTGCATAGAATTGCAGAAGCTGCCACTGTAGATAGAAGTGTTCTTGTCATAGGAGAAAGAGGCAGTGGAAAAGAACTGGCTGCAAGCAGACTTCACTATTTGTCCAAACGGTGGCAAAAAAATCTTGTGACAGTTAACTGTGCAGCCCTTGCACCATCTCTTATAGAAAGTGAACTTTTTGGCTATGAACAAGGAGCCTTCACCGGTGCGAACAAAACCAGAAAAGGGCGTTTTGAAGAAGCCCAAGGCGGAACCTTGTTTTTGGATGAAATTGGAAACATTCCAATGCAAGTCCAGGAGAAAATTCTTAGAGTTGTTGAATATGGAACCTATGAGAGAGTGGGATCTTCTGTAACCCATGAAGCAGATGTAAGAATTATCGGGGCAACCAATGCAAATTTGAAAGAGCTGTGTGCCCAAGGAAAATTCAAGGAAGATTTGCTAGACAGGTTGAGTTTTGAGGTAATCTTTGTTCCACCCTTAAGAGAACGGGGTGAAGATATTCTGCTTCTTGCAAACTACTTTGCCTCGCGTATGATGCTAGAATGTGGAATTTCAGAGCCACTCGTCTTTTCAGATGAAGTACAAAACCAGCTGCTTTCCTATTCTTGGCCAGGCAATGTAAGAGAGCTAAAAAATGTAATTGAAAGAGCGGTTTACAGAAGCAAGGGAGAAGCAATCTCTTCTATTCAAATTGATCCTTTTAGAAATCCTTTTGAAACAAGAGAAGAAAATTTAGTAGTTTCTTCAGAACAAGTTGTTAAGGTTCCTGCACAAGAAGAAAAACCGCAAACAATAGCCTCTTTCTATGATAACATACCAATAAATAGGCTAAATGCGACAAAAGAAGCCATTGAAAAAAATCTTTTAGACAGAGCCTTAATACAAACAAACGGCAACCAAAAGGAGGCTGCCGCTCTTATGGAACTATCCTACGACCAATTCCGAGGCCTATATAGGAAACATAAAAAATAAATTAGTTAGCTTGACTGCCAAATCTGGCTTTAAGTTCATTGAATTCAGACTCAATGCTTGCAGCCTGTTCTAGGTTTACAAAAGAATTTTCCGTGACATAGGACTTTGTAGCAACACTGGCTTCTGCTTCAAGTCTTTCAACCTTCTCTTCCATTTCAGAAAACCGCTTGACTGCACTAGAGCAATCAAAAGCGTTAATCTGCTTTTCCATTTCAAGCTTTTCTTTTGCGTGCTGCGCTCTTGCAACCAAAGATCTTTCTTTTGCCTTAACTTCCTGAAGTTTTTCACTAAGCTTCATAATTTGAGCGTCCTGACTGGCAGAAATTTCTTTTAAAGTAACCAACTCTTCTTCAACTTCCTTAATTCTTGCTGCTGTTTTTTGTCTCTCAGAAATAGCTTCTCTTGCAAGCTCATCTTTTTCGTTTTTCACTGCCATCTGAGCCCTGATTTCCCATCGAGTAGCCGCGGCATTGTATTCTTGAAGAGCCTTCTCTCTGCTTTTAATTGTGCACTTTGTCTCTGCAGCACTTGTCTTTGCTTTCTCCAAAGTTTCTTCCATTTCTGTAATGGTGTACCGAATCATTTTGGAAGGATTTTCCATCTTGTCTAAAGCATGATTTACGTTTGAACTAAAAATGTCGTGAATTCTTTTAAAGGTTTTCATTTTGCATCTCCTATAACTTTTTCTTCTATCCACACCCCCTGTGGACAATTGCTATAATGCAAAACGCGTGCCAAGTTTATATAACTCTTTACAAAATCACAAATTATTTCAGAACATAGAACCGTTCACTCTATTCAAAACTCTAATTTGGTAAATTTTACCACTTTTGAAAAGAAGTAATTAGTGAAAATCCTGCTCTTTTCAGTTGTTAAAACATGGTTTTGTGCCAAAATTGAAAAAATTTTTGAT
>CAVISO010000047.1:0-10730 GCA_963645435.1 Sphaerochaetaceae bacterium
TTGCGACAACATCATTACCATTGAATAACACAGGAGTTTAAAAATGGAAATTAGAACAGACCTTCAAAAGCTGAAAACCTCTTTGGTTGCAATAGCCGCACTTTGGCACGACCTTGGAAATTCCAGCGCCTGGTTTGAAAGAAAACTCAGACGTCAGCGCCTAGTCAGCGACCCCATCTCCCACGAATGGATCTCCTGCCTACTTTTCTTTGCCTACCTCAAAAGTGTTGACGCCACGTGCGACCAAGACTGGCTCAACGCACTTGAAAGCTGTTCTTTTAACCAAAAACGCGTCATCTTGCTCGCCTCCAACCAAGACCCATCCCGATTCTTCTCAGACCCCAAACTTCTGAAAAACTTCCCCGTTGCCCTTTTTGTTGCTTGGCTGATTCTGTCCCATCACAACCTTCCAGGCGCCAAGGCTACCGCCAAATTCTGTAAGAATAATTTTGCAGAGACTTCTCTTTTAGACCTTGAAACCCTATTTGAGAAGCTCACCCTTCAAATGGGCTACACCAACAATGATGACAAGAAAGACGTACTTTCTTTTCCTCATGGTCTTGTCTTTGATAATCAGCAGTGGAGAGAAGAGAACTCTAAATGGGCTAAGGAATTAAGTTGCCACATTGATACTGTAAAAACTTTATGCCAACAGAAGGTATTCTATGAAGTTCTCATGTTTTCTCGGCTTTCTCTAATGCTGGGGCAGCAGTTGTTTATCAATGAAAACAAAACCTCCAATTTATCCTTAGCAGAGCAACTGCTTAAAGTTGAAGATTATGCCCTTAAAGTGGTAGATACTCTCCCAGCTTTTGAAAAGCTTGCAAGTTATCCAAAAGAGGCTCTGCCTCCTTCTTATGAAGAGCATGTTCTTAAGGACAGAAGCTGCTTTATGTTTTGCAGCGGAAATTTAAGATCTCACTGGGAAACAGTTTATAAAAATGCAGGGCAGCTTCGCTGCAGTATCGGGGTAAAGGAGGCGTTGGGGCCGTGGAAGGCAGAGCGCTATAAGTGGAGGACTAGCCTTGAGCAGGAAAGCCAGGTGGCGGTGGTAGATTGGACGGGCGAGGTTCAGTCTTCGTATGAAGTGCAGACTGGCAAGCAGGCTGGCAGTGTTATTAAAAGCTTGCAAGAACTGAAGTTACTTCTGTCGCCAGTGCTGATTGCGCCAATTGAATTGCTTTTTAAAGCGTGCGATGCCACGTGCGGAAACAGCTACATAGTTCCGCTTCTCAGAGTTCTGGGCTCGGATTTGATTATCCACGACTTTGACGAGTTTGGGGAGGCAGATCTCAGGGCACTGAGCCGGCTGGCCTACCTTTGTGGCGTGTGTGGGAGAAAGTTCCTGCTCTCTTCTGCTATCATGGCTTTTGAGGAGGTGCAGGGCATTGCTTTTGCCTACATGAAAGGCTGGAAGGAGCACGCTTTCTTGCACAACAAGTCTGCCGATATCATCTTTGACTTTGACTCTTCTACCGACATGCTTTGCAAGACCAAGGCCTCTGACGTGGAACATTTCACCAAAGCCTTCAAGCGAGGTTTTGGCCACAGGGCAAAAGAACGGGCCAGCTATACCAATTCCGATCTTTCCGGCACGGTGAAGATTGACATTGACGCCAACTCTGGCTTTGACTCCAACTCTGCCGCTGCCGCTACCCCTGCATTTGCCGCCAACCATGATTCTAGCTCTGCCGCTTATTGGGATGCCATTCTGGGTGGCGCTCAAGCTCTACATCAAAATCACTACACTGTAGACCCCAAAACCGGTACAAAAGTGTCCTTTGGCTATGTACGTCTCAACACTCCTGAAGAGTGCGTTGCATTCAGTAAGTATGTGAGCTGTAAGTATTTGGATGGCAAGCAGAGTCCCAGCGCACCTAGCATCCTCAACTTCAAAGTTCTGCCCTATCACCCACAGGAAACCATGGAAATCAGAAACGCCAAAGACGAGTATCTGGACAGGCTTTTCTATGGCTCAGACAAACCGCAGAAACGCCTAGAGGACTCCGCTGTAAGAACTCAGCTTGATTCAGACCTTAACGCTACCAACAGCACCTTTATCCTCGTCACCACCTACTCGCTGGACTACGAGTTTGACTGGGCCATTTTTGAGCCATCCCGCACCATAGTGAACCCAATCCGGAGCCTATATCACCATCGTGAAATGGCAAGGCTCAATGCCTCTATATTTGACAAACCAGAACCTTCCAACATTCCAAACATGGCAATCTTGACCAAAAGTCTGGCCGGAGTCTCAATTGAAGATGCTCAAAGGCCACTGACCGTCTCGCTAACAAACGAGCCCAGAGTCCAAGATTTCACTGCCTTTTTCACCGGCACCACCATGCTCACCGCCCTTGCCCAGAAACTCCTTGAAAACCCCAAAGTCCCCAAACAGTGAAAGAATAGTGAAAGAATAGTGAAAACTTCTTCTACTCCAAAAGCTTTTCAACTTGGCAGCCCAGAACACTTGCCAATGCTAGGACACTCTGCACGGAAGCCTTATTAATATCCTTAGATTTTAGTTCGTACTGCTGCAAAGTCCGTAAGTTAACACCAGCTTTCTCTGCAAGTTCCCTTTGTGAATAACCGCAATTTTTCCTCTGCTGTTGCAACTTAGAACCTGCACGGTGTAAATAAACATATTTATTTACAGTATCAACAAATTTATCTTCAGAAGCTTCATGTAAAGTAGGATAAAGCTTTAGTACTTCTTCCATTGAAATACACTCATGTATACAGCTAAAAGATTTACAAGTTTTCCACTGATAGTAGGCCAAGATCCACCCACACCAGTACGCTGGAGAGCATTCATAGTCAGTTTGAGCGGCTGGGAAGTATCGGGCTAGACCAGCTTTTGATAGCGTGGTCATCACAAGCTCGGTGCCAGAAAAGCCAGAAATAAGCTTTGGGCTGCCTTTACCAAAATCAAGAGCAAGTCCGGTTGAAATAAAGAGTTGTAAGAATTCGTCTTCACTCAAATTGCAAGCGTTGACGGCGTAATCAAAGGCCTCCCCCAAGTTTTTCATAGCGTCGTTAAGATAAGTTTCAGCGTAGGCGTACGTCATTTGGTTTCATCCCCTCTTTAATAATGTCGCGAATAAAAATGCCGTCTGCATCCTCGTGTTCAAGCTCCAGTTGGAAGGCCTTACGCGCCTGCTCGTCGCGCACTTTTCGCTTGGCGTAATAAACCGAATTTTCGGCAACGGTATAACCAAGAAAGTTTAGCGCCTCAAACGCTTTTTTGCTTTTCAAAACAACTTGCACACCAAGCTTTCCCAGCGTCATGGCGTACGAAAGCTGCTTCAAAGAAATCCCGTTTGCAACAAACGAGCGGACAAACGAGAAGTATGAATCGTCAGCCCTATAGCCAATGATTACATCATATTTGTCATATTCCGGCTTAAAATTCTCAAGCAAATAATCCCTGCCACGTCTTTCAATAGGTGTGGACAACCTGACCTGCCTATTCTCCAGCAAAATAGCCAGCCAATTTAAAATAGTGTAGTTTTCAGTTAAAAGATTCAAAATGCTCAGGCCATTTGTTTCTAACTCATACTGGTTAGCATATCCGTCAACGCCCTCACTACAAGCCCATTCTTTTGCTAGTTCTAAATGTTCAGTACAATAAAATCCTAACCCATAGTCGTTATAACTCTTTCCTGCACCAAAAATTGGCTTTTGCAAGATTCTTGGTGAGCCGTGATAAAGAATAAGCTTACTCATATAAAACCACCTATACTTCCACAGAAGTACACGGTCAGTATACTTCCACAGAAGTACAAAAGCAAGAATTATCTCATCTACCTCTTGCTCCACTGTAACGATACGAGAAAGCAGTTCTCTGGTTCCTTGGAATTTTAAAAATTTTCTTCATTTTTATGAAATCGTTCTAAATCAAAACCCACACATGCTTATTTCCAGTAGCCTTACAGCTCCCAGAACTAGGCCTAGCACCGACAAAGGACGATGGATGAGCACCACATCTCAAACATTGCCACGCCCTAGCCTGCGTTGGCCCTTCCGGAACCCTCATCCAAACATGATTCCCTCCGTTTGGACATTTCTTTGGACTTGGAGTCTCCCCCACAAAAGCGGAAGGATGCTCCCCACAATTCCTACACTGCCATTCCTGTGAATTTGCCATAAAATTCCTCCTTGTCAAAATTTCGCTTGTTTATTTTCTAGAGCCTTTTTTAGCAGCTCTTTCATTGATTCGCCATGCTTTCTACTTGCTTCAACCTCCCATCCAGAATTTTTAGCAATGCTTAGCATAAGACTATACTTAAGAGATTCTGTTTCTCGACTGTCCGCAAGTTCAACTTTTCCGCTGGGCATGGAATTATTTAATCTTGAATTCGATGATGGAGTAATTAGTGCAAGATTTCCAAAATTATTAAGCTCTTCTTTCCATTCTTTGGGATGTTCTTTTCCTCCAAGTAATTGTTGTGGCATGAAGTGCTCAACCGATGTTGTTTCTTTAAAAACAAAATCTGTTGCTTTCTCTTTAATTTCTTCGGGAGGATTAATATACAGTAGATAATCCAGCCAGTGGAAAACAAAGTGATCTGTGCCTGTACCTTTATTTAGATTTTCATCTTTAGATTCTCCTACTCTATTGATTGAATACTGTTCCAATTCTTTGATAACCTCTTTAATAAACTCATCATCTATTGGCTTATCTTGCCTTAATTCTGTCTCCATGTTTTTTTCAACGATATCAACCATGTTCTTGGAGGCATCCACGCCAGACACGGCTAGCATGCTCTCAAGTTTTATAAATCGGTCGTCTTTAATACCAGAGCTTAAAAACCAGTTCCATTCTCCTTTTGTTCGTCTGACAACATAGCTATCAAAGGCAATTCTATACAGCAAAAGGGACTTTATTACTTTCAATGCGTCTCCATCGCTCTTGAGAACATTAGTGTCTGAATTTTTGATATCTGCTATTGATTTGTCTATTGAAGATTTCAATGCCACGTCAATCAATTCATATGGTGTTAAGCAAGTAGCATATACACCACTCTGATAGTCTGTTATTCTTCCTCCAATTGTGCGAGAGTAAACTTTGCCACCTTCAACAGCGTTAACTACATCTAAAAGCCTTGTTTTAACGCTTTCTCCACAAGTCTGAATAACGTCTTTCAGTTTCTCAAATAAAGTGCTAAGGTTCTCAGCTTTTATTATATCCTTACTCTTTGATATAATTTCTGGTGGTAAATCATTCTCAATATCATAACAAAGCAACCATGCAAAATTAAGGAGTTCACATCCACTGGTTTCAATCTCAGCAATTAATTTTGCTTTAGCAATATCTTCTGGTTTAAGCTGTTCGCCTGCAGTATTCAAAACTTCAAACGAATGCTGAATTTGCATTTTAGCAGCCAGTGTCTTCTCAACAAACCAAACATTATTCATTAGATAGTTAGAGAAATCTTCTTTTGTAACTTCTTTTAGCACATCAAATAAAGTATTGAAATATGACTTTACATACTGATACATCGTATAAATTTTTATGCATGTCTCATTTTCTTCTTTATCATTTTCTTCTTCATACTCTTCAATATTATTGCCAGCAAACAAAGCTTCCACATGTCGCCTGTTTTCAAAAGCTAAAAATTCAGCATCTGTTCCAAGAGCTTTAAGGACAAGCTTTAGACTTGTAAGTCTTTGTTGCCCATCTATTACCTTTAACCCTTGCCCAGAAACAGAAATAACTATAGATCCAAGAAGATATCCTTCTTTACCTTCAATACATGCTTCTTTTATATCATCAAGCATCTTCTTCAAGTTCTTTTCAGTCCATGCATAATCTCTTTGAAAATCAGGAATTATATACTTTTTTCCTATCACTTTATTTACATAAATTTTTTCAACCATATATCCTTCTCAACTCCCTTCTAATTAGATATTTGATTCCATTTCCATCTGCTCTATTTCCCCAACCTTCACGTTCAAGATGCTCTAAAGGATTCTCACAATAGCAGTCAAAACAATCTTCAATTTTTTTGCTTGAAACAATTGCATTAAACAAGCTATCCGCTTCCATTGCACTGTTTCTAATGGTATCAAACCTAACAGAATCATTATAAAGGCAGTAGTAAACAAGCCATGAAAACACTAGGTCCACAAGTTTATTGTAAATATCCTTGTCCTTAATATCTTCATCCTTTTCTTTGAAAAACTTTTCCTGAATATAAAGAACAAGAAGATCAAACACTTCCTCTGCCCTTGGCCTTCCAAGAAACAACTTCTTTAATTTTAAGGCATGCTTTGAACCTTCCTCATAGATTTTATCAAACTTCTTGTATGCCCTAAAAACATACCAAAAGAAAAATTCTCCATTAGCAATAGGGCTATCAAGGCCAGAGTACAAACCTTCCTTATTTTCTCCATTTTTGAATTGTTCAATATCTTCTATATCATCTGTGCCATACGGATATCTTCCTTCTTTCATCATTCTTAAGGCGCAAATCATTGACAAGTTCTTGTTCAGCCACCATGGACTCAAACTTTCCCATTTATTAACAACCTTAGTTTTGAATTGATGAATATCTTCAAGGCATTCTTTAGAAAAGCCTTCTTTTTCCCATCGATCTTTTGCCTCCTTAGATAGTTCCATACATTCAGACAATGCTAATAGATGATAAGACTTCAAAATATCTGTATTTGTAAGAGGCACTCCAGTTGTGTTCGTCCGGTCAAAGAACTTCAACGCATCGTCAAGGTCGTCCATGACGACGATATCGGCATAGCTGTTAAGAATATATTCTTCCATTTCCTTTTTAGCATTGTCATCCATCAAGGCTACCTGCCTTCTAAACCACTGAAAGTTATAACCAATATTCTTCTCCGAATCCTTTCCCTGAAGTGTTGTATTATTGATAAAAGAATCTGCAACGGAAGACGAAAGAGCCTTTAGAATAAGAGATAATGTAACTAATCTCTGCTGGCCATCAACAATATCATACTCACAACTGTTCTTATTCTTTCTATGTAATACAATTATTCCAAAATCATAAGATACTTTGGTTTTAAGAAGATTTCTAATATCATTCCAGAAAAAATCAATATTCTTTCTAACCCACCTGTAGGGTCTCTGATAAGAAGGAAGATTAAGCTTTATTTCAAACAGATCGTTAATGCTTTTTTCCTCAACATCACTCAATTCCACATTTTTACGGTTGTCAACTGAATTTCTCTCCTCCTTAGAGCCTTGCTCCTCTTTGGTGGAAACTTTTTCGCTTGACATTGGTGGAAGGTTTTTAATTGTTTCTTCTGCATTATTATCGCAGGAATATGCGATAAGACACCCTTCTATATTTGGAACAACAGAGCACTTCTTCTCTAACTCTCTTGTAACCTTATCCAAGCCAGTTCTTTCCTCTTCCCTCCAATCTTTGATATCACTTTTCACCTTAATGTAATTATCTTCAATAACAACTGTAAATTTGTCATATTCCTTTTTCGTTTCTGTCATCTATTTCTCCCGTTTGCTTTTTTTAATTACCAAATCATACCACCGGCCAGTGCAGGCAACAACCAAATTCAAGCCCGATGCCCTCGCTTCGCTCAAACTGTTCCAAAACAACCCTGCTTCTAGTCTTTTGAGACAAAGTTTGTTCCAAAATAAAAAAACAAGGCCAGTTTGAGACAGTTGCCTACTTTGAAGCCATTTTTTGACTGTACGATGGATGGGATGCAAGTTTGATTACTCTTTTAGAAACTCCTCTCGATTGTATCAAACTCAAAAACTCTCTATGCCCATCCTCTGTTCCAGGAAGAAGTTGACCCCATGCAAATATTTCTTGAAGGATTTTCACGCTCTAATAGTATAAAGACAAAAACTTGTTATCTCCATGTCATTTAGCTTTACACCAACAATAAACCAGTCTGCCAATTCTCCAATACAAATATCCGACAAATCCTTCAAATTGCCATTTTTAACAAAGTCTTGTTTAAGCTTTTTCATTATTGCTTCATTATTCATGCTCAAAATCCAATCCTCCTCTCCACATCCGACCGCTCCAAGCGCTCTTGCGCACAAAGCTCGTCCAACGCCTCAAAAGTCGCAGCTTCCCCAGTGAGAATCTCATTCATAGTAGCTTTACGTACAATGTTATCTATCTGCCCGCCCGACAACTCAAAACCAGAAAGCCTAGCCAGCGCCCCTTCACTCAAAGCCGGCAGCCTACTCTCCCAGATAGCCGCCCGCGCCTCATTAGACGGCATATCAAACTTAATCTTGTAGAGAAATCGCCTCTCGAACGCGCTATCAAAATTAGCCGTCAAGTTAGTCGTGGCAATGAGAATGCCCTCCAAACTCTCCATCTCGTCCAAAATTATGTTCTGAATTGCATTTTCCGTCTGCGCCACGTTGCCCACGCCCACATCTTTACGCTTGGAAAAGATAGCGTCTGCCTCGTTAAACAGCAAAATAGGCACATTCTCCCCCGCAATATGCGCCCGCTTGCACACCGACTTATACTTATCAAAAATCTCCTTGACCAGCTTTTCGCTCTCCCCAAACCAACAGCTCTTTGACCTAGCCACGTCCACCTTCACTATACCCCGATTCGTTTTTTTCGCTATCTGATAAACAGACTCCGTCTTGCCCGTTCCCGGAGCACCATAGAGCAGAACAGCAAAGCCTGTTTTCAGGCCCTTCGCTTTCAAATTTTCTTGGATTTTCTGAAAGTTATCGGGATAGAGATAGGAGGTAAGTGTAGCTATCTGCTTTTGGTTTTCCTTACTGTAGAACAACTTAATTTCATTAATAGACTGAGGGTCTAGCATATCCTTGGAAGAAAATTTCTTTTCGTAAAGACAAAGATCTTCGCCCAAAAGAAGCTCTTTTGCTTTGTCCGTCAACTCAAGCAAGGAATCGGAAACGCGCTCTCTTTTGCTTACTTTCAAATAATCTCTCTCAACCAAAAGGCCTCTTTCATCTGCCAAATCTTTGGCTTTTCTTCTTGCAGTTCCCTCATAATAAACATTACACAGAGTCTGAAGAATACCACTTTCATTTCCGTGTAAGAAATCGGCACAACAATCGTAAAAAATAAAACGTTCTTCTTTAACAGGAATAAGCTTTGTTATTTGCTTTACAAAATCTAGTTTCATAAAGCTCTCTTCCATGTTGGCAAGTATGTGAACTTTGTACGTTTTACCATAATCGCAACGCGAGTCATATAAATTACTGAATCTGCGTAAAAACGCATATTTGTCATCAAAATCCTCACCAATATCTGAAATGCCATCAAAAGTTTCTTTGTATAACGCCTCCAAGACTTGGTCGTTAATCTTGAAATTGAGATTATCGTCAAGGGTGTAATTACGAAAAAAGTAATGCTTTTCCACCAAAGACATTATCTGATTTTTGTACGGCACAAGTTTCATTGCGTCACAGTCAACAGTCTCTCTTATTTCCTTAAATCCAATGATGCTGGAATCGCTCTCTTCCGAATAATGTGTTTCCACTGCTAAAATTAAGAGCACAGCTTCCCTCTCTGTAATCTTGTAAAAGGTTGCAATCTTGGCAACCGCGACCTTTGCCTCCTGCGGAATTTTTTCCATATCCGGACCAAAAGCCTTAAGCGCATTAAAAGCAAGAGAAATACAATCGCAAATATTACTGCCCATAAGCTCCTCCTCATATGTGCAAAATCTAACGCAGAACACTGAAGAAATAGTTCAGAGAAGAAAAATGAGTTATAATAAATTTATGAAAGATTATCTGGATGAATACATTGTAGCCACTCGGCTTATACATCGGGCTCAGGGGGCAAGCGTGTACGAGCTTGCAGAGGCGCTGGGAAAGACCACACGTGCCGTCTACATGATTCTCAATCAGCTGGAGGCTATGCGGTTTCCAATTTGGACGGACTCGGATCCAGATAACTCCAAGATAGTGCGCTATCACGCAGATTCCACGTTCATGCAAAGTCTGCCGTCAATGGATTTCACTGAAGAGGACAAGGCTGTCTTCAACTACCTGATGGACAATGCGAACAACACGCCAGGTCTAGAGGTGCAAGCGCGCCATCTCTTTACAAAGCTAAAACTTATGGCCTCCGAGCGAGGCGCCCTCATGGAAAACGGCGCGCGCAAACCGCTGGCCATAGTTAGCTCCGCCTCAGTGGTGAAAAAGATAGACAACAAGAAAGCGGCAAAAATCATCTCAAGCCTCCTTGACGCAATCTCTGCAAAACGCTGGATAACTCTTGACTACTACAACATTTGGACAGAAAGCACCTACAACTTCACCATCTATCCCATAGTCCTTTTCGTGGACCAGGGCGACTACTACCTCTACGCCTTCAACAAAAAAGAGCAAATCAGAATGCTAGCCGTAGAGCGCATCAACACCGTCCTTTCCACAACTCTGGACCTCCCCGCTCCAGGTGCGCAAGTAGACGTCAAAGCCCTCATCAACGACCCCTTTGGCATAGTCTACGACACCGAGCCCTTCCGCATCACACTCCACATTGACAGCTGGCAAGCCCCCTACGTAAAGCAAAAGAGCTGGCCCAACTCCGTCACCATCAGCGACAACGACGACGGCTCCATCACCTTCACCGCCACCACGCACTCCTACTACAACTGCAAAACCTGGATTCTGGCCCGTACGCCCCACGTCACCGTGCTAGACCCCGCCTGGTTAATTGACGATCTCCGCGAAACCCTCCAAGCCGGCCTCTCCCTCTACCCCGATACTCTCTAAGCTTTTT
>CAVISO010000048.1:0-10462 GCA_963645435.1 Sphaerochaetaceae bacterium
AGAAGTCTGGGTCATGAGCGCCAGTTGTCTTTGGAGGAAGGCTCATCATTGTGATGGTAATTTCGTGCTTAAGACCAGCATCATGAATGGCTTTTCCGCTATCAATGAGGTTGTTGACATCATTAAGAGCATCAAAGTTTCTAATGGTGGACATACCATGCTTTTTGAACATGTCTGCATGAAGTTTAATGATGTCTCTTGGCTGAGAATCAAGACCAACAACGTTGACACCTCTTGAGAGGGTCTGCAAATTTGCATCTGGTCCTGCTACTCTGCGGAATTCGTCCATCATTTCAAAAGCATCTTCGTTTGAGTAGAAGTAAAGAGACTGGAATCTAGCTCCGCCACCTGCTTCAAAGTGAGTGATGCCTGCTTTTCTTGCCGCTTCAACAGCTGGCATGAAGTCCTTTGTGAAAACTCTTGCACCATAGACGGACTGAAAACCATCTCTGAATGCAGTACACATGAAATTAATTTTTTTCATTTGCTTTTCCCGTCCTTATCAGTTTTTTGACTTTGACACGGCGGCTGCAATGGCAGCTGCTACTTCAGCGTCATTGGATGCTTTTGCAACAGGCTGTGCGACAGTTGGCTGTATAACAACAGTTGCTGCTGGAGCAGGACTCTTTTCAAACTTTCTGACAATCTTGGAAACTAACTTTGTAGTGAACACAAGGATTGTAAGAAACACAAACACAATAGCCATACCTAAGACCAAGAGAATAAGCCCATTCTTGATCTGAGTTGATAGCTGATCTGCAGGTAGTTGTGCTAACAAGTACATATTAACTCCCTTTTAGTTATTGCATGAGCAAAATAATCTGCCCGTAAAATGCTGCTGATATATTAGCTTTTATAAGGAGAATTTATCAAGTAGTTGACAATATATATAAATTGAGTGAAACCCACTTTTAACAGCCTTTATTTGAGTTTTAGTCAAATCTTAACCAAATCTTTTTATACTTGCCCAAATACTCTTTAGGGGCTATCTTTGATTTAGGAGGCAACTATGCCTAATGAAATGGAACTTCAGGATCTCAGAATCCACGACAGAATGAGTAAAATTGACCGCAAGATTATCATCATGAGCGGTAAAGGTGGTGTTGGAAAGAGCACCGTGACAGTTAACTTGGCTCGAGCCCTGTTAGCTATGGGCTACAAGGTAGGTGTTTTAGATACCGATATTCATGGTCCGAATATTGCCAAAATGTTTGGTTGTGAAGATGCAATACTGGAATCTACTGAGGATGGAAGTTCCATCCTTCCAGTCTGTCCAATGCCCAATTTGAAGGTAGTTAGCTTAAGTTTTGCACTATCCTCACAGGATCAGGCTATCATTTTCAGGGGACCAATGAAAATCAGCGTCATTAAACAGTTCCTCTCTGACGTGGAGTGGGGCACGCTGGACTACCTCCTTATTGACTCTCCTCCAGGAACTGGAGATGAGCAGCTTACTGTTTGTCAGACCATTCCTGATATGACAGGTTCTGTCATTGTTACCACCCCTCAACAGGTATCGGTATTGGATGTGAGAAGAAGCATTACCTTCTCAAGACAGCTCAGTGTTAAGATTATCGGGCTGGTGGAGAATATGAGCTATCTGATTTGTCCAGATTGTGGCAAGCACATTCAGGTGTTTGGAAAAGATGGCGGGAAAAAACTTTGTGAGGAAACGGGTGTTCCTTTCCTTGGTGCAATTCCGTTGGAGATTGGTCTGCAGCAGGATGAGGATGATGGCGCGGATTGGCTGGCAGAAAATCCAAATTCGGAGAGTGCGAAGGCCTTCAGGCAGATTGCCACCTATCTTCAGGATAATACTACTGTAGTTCACACGCCGTATGAGCCAAAGCTTTCTAGCTGTGCACCGTCTTCGTGTGCCTCTTGTACGGCTAACTGTCCGTCAAAGGGAAAAGCAGAGGAATAAGATGAAAAGGGTGGATGAGTTCAGCTTTCATACCCTAGAAAATGCCCCGGAGGCGTCTAGACTTCTATGGGAGACCACCTCAAGAAACAGGGTGTATGATACGCCTATTTTTGGTGTGAATCAGGTGCATAGAAGAAGTCAGGATGGACGAGAAGGGAATTTTGTGGAAATTGATTCGCCTCAATGGGTGAATGTGGTGCCCTATTTTGTGGGTAAAGATGGCGTACCACGGTTTATCATGGAGCGGCAGTTCCGTCATGGCTCAGAGACGGTTACCCTGGAGTTTCCTGCAGGTCTTGTTGAAAAAGGTGAAAGCCCTAGGACCGCTGGGCTACGAGAACTGGAGGAAGAGACTGGGTTAATAGCTCATTCTTTTAAGCAAATTGGCACTGTGTGTCCTAATTCTGCCTTCATGAATAATACTGCGAACTTCTTCTTGGCAGAAGATTTAGAGTTAGTATGTGCTGAAGAAGAGCGAAAACTTGATGCAAATGAAGCAATTGATATCATCTCTGTTCCTGTGGCTGAGATTTTGAAAAAATTAGGCACAGGAGAGCTGGATAATGGTATTATGGTGATGGCAGGGTTCTTCTTTTTGCGGGAGGCGCAAAAAAGGGGACTTGCGTTGGAGTAAAAGCTTTGGAGCGAGTATGGCAGACAAGAATCATTTGATTAGACTGGATAGTAAGAATACCACTTACCTCATTAGAATTACAGAAACCGGACATCTTGAAAATCTTTATTATGGAAGAAAACTCAAGCAGGAGGCTTATATAGAGCCGCTTATTCCGCCAAGAGAAGTTGGCATTGGGACCGGCGTTGCCTATTCTGAAAATAATCCCTTAATGTTTCTTGAAACCGCCTGCCTTGAAACCAGTACTCCAGGTAAGGGGGACTACAGAAGTCCTGCCGTTGTGGTGGAATACGGCAAGGGGCTTCAGACGCTGGATTTTATCTATAAAGCCCATAGAATTGTGAAGGGAAAGCCTGCCAGATTTGAGCATTTTGCAGAGTCTTATGCCAACGAAGATGAGGCTACTACTCTTGAAATCCAGCTGGAAGACAAGGTGCTTCCTCTTGTGCTTCAGCTCAATTACACCGTGTTTGCAAATTGTGATACAATAGCCCGTTCCTGCACTTTGACCAATAAAACTGGCTCATCAGTGTTGATTCAGAACATCGCTAGTCTTCAGTTGGACTTTTCTGATACTAACTGGAATGTGGTAAGTTTTGATGGTGCCTGGGCAAGAGAGCGTATAATTTCTAGACGTGCATTAACCCCAGGTAAACTGGAAATCAGTTCAACAACTGGTGTCAGTAGCGCTTCCCATAATCCTTGTATTTTCCTTGAAAGACCAGATTGTAGTTTAAACAGGGGAGACTGTTATGGTTTCAACTTAATCTACAGTGGAAACCATAGAGAAATAATTGAAGCCTCGCCCTATGGCTATACTAGATTTCAGACAGGAATTAATCCTAATACCTTCAGTTGGAAGCTTTTCTCAGGTCAGAGTTTTACAACTCCAGAAGCAGTTATGACCTACTCCTGCTTAGGCAGTAATGGCGCCAGCGCAAACTTTCATTCCTTTATTAACAATCACATTGTAAGAGGTAAGTGGAAGTTCAGAGAGCGTCCGGTTCTCTGCAATAACTGGGAAGCTACCTATTTCAATTTTACTGAAGCAAAGCTTCTTGACCTGGCAAAGTGTGCAAAAGAACTGGGAGTGGAGCTTTTTGTCTTGGATGACGGATGGTTTGGAACTAGAGATGACGATACTTCCAGTCTTGGGGATTGGAACGTAAATGCAAGAAAACTTCCTGGAGGGCTTTCAAAACTAAGTGCCAAAATTCATAAGCTTGGACTTATGTTTGGTATTTGGGTTGAGCCAGAGATGATTAGCAAGCGGAGCCTGCTTTTTGAAAAGCATCCAGACTGGAGAATTGCAATTCCTGGGCGGGAACCTTCCGTTGGAAGGAATCAGTACATTCTAGACCTTACAAGAAAGGAAGTTAGAGACTACCTCGTTTCTGCTATGTCTGAGGTGTTTAGCCTTGGTGCAGTAGATTACGTTAAGTGGGATATGAACCGTACTTTCTCTGATTTTTACAGCGCTTCTTTGTCCAATATGGGGGAGTTTTCTCACAGATACGTTTGTGGACTTTATGAGGTGTTTGATCGCCTAGTTTCCGCCTTTCCTAACATTTTATTTGAAGGTTGTTCTTCTGGAGGCAATCGTTTTGACTTGGGCATTCTCTGCTATATGCCTCAAATTTGGACTAGTGATGACACGGATGTCTACTTCCGTACTTTCATTCAGAACGGTACTTCTTACGGTTATCCAATTTCAACTATGGGAGCACATGTTTCCGCTTCTCCAAACCATCAGACTCTAAGACAAAGTGACATAGAATCCAGGTTTAATGTTGCAGCCTTTGGGGTCTTTGGCTATGAGATGGATCTAACCGCTTTAAGCTCTCAGCAGAAGGCAATTGTTAAGGCTCAGATTGAGTTCTACAAAAAGCACAGAACTCTTTTGCAATATGGCAGATTCTTTAGGCTTGAAGAACCAGAAGGAGACGGTGGCAACACCAAATGGGTGATTGCTAATTCAGATTTCAGTGAGATGCTGGTGCTTGATTTTCAGGCTCTTAACCACCCAAACGCAGGACAGGATATTCTACGAATTCCTTTTGCTCGTCCAGATTATGACTATGAAATTTTTGCAAGACCTCAGAAGATTAGTCTTCAGACCTTTGGTAGCCTAATCAACATGATTGCTCCTGTGGCTCTTTCCAGTGATGGTAAGATTAAGAAAATCCTTGATGAAAACTATATGCTTAAGAACGAGGACGAGCATCATCTGGTTTCCGGTGATGTGCTTGCCTACGGCGGCATTAAGCTTTCCCCTCAGTTTAGTGGAACCGGCTATAACGGAAAAGTTAGAGTCTTAGGGGATTTTGGCTCAAGACTTTATTACCTGGCCAGAGTTGAGAAGGAAAAGAAGTAATTTTTAGACTGCTTTAGGCTATTGCAAAGAGCCTTCTTTTCTGTTATTGTAGTAAGGCAATTGGTGCTGTACCCAAGCGGTCTAAGGGGGCGGTCTGCAAAACCGTTGTTCACCGGTTCAAATCCGGTCGGCACCTATAGAACCTTCCAGTTTTGGAAGGTTTTTCTTTAACATGGATGCACCACGTACTTTTGCGTTCAACTAGCTAGTGCGGCAGCACACATGATGGCGTGGAGGCATTATGAAAAATCAAATATCTGAACCGTCTAAGCGTAAGAAAATTACTTTTCCCACTGAACTTGCCTATTTTATTGGTATGTTCCTTGTTGCTTTCAATGTGGCTTGTATGGAAAAAGCCAATTTTGGGGTTTCAATGGTGGTGGCTCCAGCTTATCTGCTTCACTTAAAGATTTCTCCCAGCTATTCCTTTTTCACCTTTGGCATGGCTGAGTACACCCTGCAAGCAGTGCTATTAGTGCTAATGATGCTGGTATTACGCAAGTTTAAGCTTTCCTATTTCTTTTCCTTTGTTACCGCTGTTTTGTATGGTTTTACCTTGGATTTTTGCATAATGTTGGTAAGCCACATAGACGCCAGTGCTACCTGGATCAGAATCCTTCTCTATCTATTTGGAATGGTCATTGGCTCCTTTGGAATTTCTTTGTTCTTTCATACCTACATATCTCCAGAGGTTTACGAACTTTTTGTCAAAGAAATTTCCAGGAAGATAGGCATGGACATTAACAAATTCAAGACCATCTATGACTGCTCCAGCTGTGCAATAAGTGTTATCCTTTCCTTTGCTTTTTATGGTTTTGGCCAATTTGAAGGCATCAAATGGGGCACAGTAATTTGTGCCCTAATCAACGGTTCCCTTATTGGTCTTGCTTCTAAGTGCTTTGAGCACTTTTTTAACTTTAAAGACTGCCTTCCTTGGCGCAAGTATTTTGAGTAATTTCAATCCAAACAATGGTCTAAAATAGGATTGCGGTGGCAATTGTGAAGTAAAGTAGCAGAGATAGGGCATCAACAATGGTGGTGATGAACGGACTTGCCATGACCGCCGGGTCAAAGCCAATCTTCTTGGCAAGTAAAGGCAAAGTACAGCCAATGAGTTTTGCTATTACTACTGTGACGCACATTGTCAGGCTGACTACCAGGGCAACCACAACCGTTACAGACTCGTTTCTAAACAAGAGCCCATCCACCAGCATTATCTTTGCAAAGCAGGCGGCAGAGAGGGCAATGCCACACATCAAGGAAGTGAAAAGCTCCTTTAGAATTACTTTGCCAATGTCGTTGAATTCCACTTCTCCAAGAGAGAGGGCTCTAATGACGGTGACAGAGGACTGCGAGCCTGAGTTTCCACCGGTGTCCATCAGCATTGGAATGAAGGCGGTGAGAACCACGTGGACAGCCAGGGCAGTTTCAAAGTTTGTGATAATCAGACCCGTGAAGGTGGCAGAGACCATGAGAATCATCAGCCAGGGGATTCTATGTTTGAACAGCTCCCAAGGCGAGGTGCGTAGGTAGGTTTTCTCGTAAGGGGTCTGACCAGACATGATGGTGATATCTTCTGTGGCCTCTTGGACCATGACATCCATGGCATCATCAAAGGTTACAATACCTACCATTCGGCTGTCGCTGTCTACTACAGGAAGTGCTAGCATGTTGTATTTGGAGAGCATTTTGGCAACTTCTTCCTGGTCCATTTTGGTGTTTACCGTGATGAGGTTGGTTTCCATGACACTTTCAACCGTGGCGTTATCGTCTTTGGCTAGCATGAGGCTTTTGGCTGAGACAGTGCCCAGCAGGCGATTAAAAGAGGACATGACATAGCAGGTGTAGATGGTTTCTTTGTCTACGCCGGTTTCACGAATGCGCTTAAAAGCATCGTTTATGGTCATGTTGGCACGTAGAGATACGTACTCGGTGGTCATAATTGAGCCTGCCGAGTTTTCTGGGTAGCGCAAAATCTCGTTGATGTCACGACGCTTTTCCGGGGTGACCTGTTTAAGAATTCTGCTAACTACGTTTGCAGGCATCTCTTCAACAATGTCTACCGTGTCATCCACGTACATTTCATCCAGAACCTGCTTGAGTTCTGTATCTGAGAAACCCTTGATGAGAAGCTCCTGATTTTCTGGGTCCATCTCAACAAAAGAATCGGCTGCAAGCGCCTTTGGAAGTAGTCTGAACATGACAGGCAGTTGTTCTTCTGAAAGGTCATCAAAGATTGCAGCAATATCTGATGGATTCATAGTAATAAGGATATCCTTCACAGAAGAATATCTCTTGTTCTCCACCAATGTTTTGAGAGTACTTTCCAATGTTGCAGTTTGTTGAGCCATATGCAACCTCCCTGGCTTTGGGAAAAGTCAGAGTTGGACGAGTCGCCAATGCAGAATGATTGTGTTCAACGCTAAAATTAAAATGCAAATCTAAGGAGGTTTGTACCGAGCGGAACAGTGTCAGAATCTGCAAATAAGCTACTACTACCAGCTTCCATGACAATTCCTCCTTATAGTAAAAGCAATACGGGGCTCAAGACCCCGAGAATGGAGTATAATGAATCAAAAGAATCGGTTCAATACAAGTTTAAGACAAAGCATCTCTTAAAGTTTCTTTTACGTTATCCAGTGCACCCTGATACTGGGCTTCCAGCTTCTTCAAATTTTGCTGAATCAGCTGAGTATACTGCTTGGAGTTAAAGCCTTCAGGATTCTCCTGCATAGCCTGCTGCACCTGTTCCTGCATTCTCTGAATAAAATCTTCTCTATGCTTCACGTACTGCGCAAAGAAGTCTCCAATCTGTCTTATAGCATCAACAGCAGGGCTTCCCTCGTCCGCAATTAGCGCTACCAAAGCCACAAGCCGCTCAAAACGCAGCTCATACAGGTTGTCGCCAGGCAGTCCCAAATTAGAAAAAATGGTACCAACAATGCCTTTTTTGACTGAAATCAAATCCTCGGCGTTGTAAGCCTTATACTTGGCAGCAAGTTCCCCCTCCTGCATCTGTGCATCATTGAGATACTTACCCGCAAGTGCCATTCCTTCCTTCTCCAGCACGCCCGCTTTGTATTTGCCTTCATCTATCTCTATATCCTTGGTCTTCTCCAGCGCAAGCTCCCACGCCGATTTAATTCTTGCCATATTTTTCCTCCACCAGGCTTCTTCAAGCCCGATACCAAAAGATACCCATTTTTTGCACAATGGACAACATTTGATAATAAGGTTATCTTCAAGACATGAATAAACTCTATTACCAGAATCCTTACCAGCAAGAAATCTCCTGCACTGTAGTTAGCGTTTGCAAAAAAGCCAATAAAACTGAAGTCCTAACAGACCAGACAATTTTCTACCCGGAGTGTGGAGGACAACCCGGAGACAAGGGTTTTTTAGGTCCTTATGAAGTTTTGGACACTCAAAAAGCAGAAGACGGAGACTCTATCTTAATACTAAAGGCAGACTGCCAAGTAAGAGAAGGTGAGCTTTTGACTCTTAAATTGGACTGGCAACATAGACATAAATTCATGGTGATGCACACTGCTCAGCATATGCTTTCTGGGCTATTGTTTACCCATTTTGACATTGGCACAGTGGCAGTGCACCTTGGAGAAGAGTACCTTACCATTGAAACAAATCAGAGTCACATTGAGCCTGAAGTGATAGAGCATCTAGTAGAGGTTTCCAATGAAACCATAATGGAAAATCATCCAGTTTTATACCATGAAATGAGCCACAAAGAGGCTGAAGCCTTAGGCCTTAGACGTTCAATTAAGGTTGAAGGGGATGTTAGAATAGTTGAGATTCAGGGCGTAGATAGAATTGCCTGTGGAGGCGTTCATGTTGCAAGTACTTCAGAGTTAAGGCTTCTTTATTGCATTGACCAGGAGAACATCAGAGGTCATGTAAGACTATTCTTTAAGACTGGAACTGAAGCCCTTTCTTATGCTAGAAAAAGTCTGAAACTTCAAGAAAAACTTTGCGCTAAACTAACCTGTGCACCTGAGGACCTTATGCCTAAGGTAGAAACCCTTACTAATAGCCTAAATCAGTTAACACACGCAAAAAAAGAGCTTGAAGCAATTGTTTCAGGCTATCAAATTGAGAAAAACCTTAAAGCTGGAGTTGCAACTTTTATTGTTGAAGATGACCTTGATTTGCAGGGTTTTCAACATGCCAGCAACAACTATGAAGACCTTGCCATGTGTGTCATTAAGTTGGAAAAAGACAAGAGCCTTTGGGTTATTGCACTTAAGGGAAAATACGAGAAAAAAGACTTTAATGAACTTAAGAAAAACTTGCTTCCTACCATTGGCGCAAAGGGCGGTGGAAGGGCTCCTTTATATCAAGGGGTTGCCAGTGTAACAGATAAAGAGAAGTTAAAGGAATTTCTTAAAGCTTTTGAGAATTTTGTCCGCGACTAAAATAATTTCTTTATAGCCTCAACGCAGTCCACTGCATTTGGAATAGCTGCCTTTTCCAAATCCTTTGAGAAGGGCACTGGTGTGCACTTGCCACCAATCTGAGCCACAGGGGCTTTTAAGGTTTTAAAGGTAGCAAAGTCCGAGCAAATTTCAGAACACACCTGAGAGTTTACTCCTCCAAAGGCATTAGGATCTTGAATCAATGCAACTCTGCCAGTCTTTTGAACTTCCCTGAAGATAGTAGCCCTATCCAGTGGTTTTAAGGTACAAAGGTCAACTACAGTAGCCTCAATATTAGAATCAGCTAGCATAGAGGCGGTCTCCAAGGCCGTCTGAACCGCTCTAGAATAGGAAATGATGGTTACATCTTTCCCGCTACGCAGAATCTTAGCCTTTCCAATTTCAAGTGGCTGGGAATCAATAGTTCCTTCCATGTCATAAAGTTTCTTATGCTCAAAGACCAAAACGGGATTATTGTCTCTGATTGCAGCTCTAAGAAGATAGTAGGCATCTGAAGGGCAGGAAGGAGCCACCAGCTTTAAGCCAGCACCGTTTTGAAAAAGAGCTTCTGGACTTTGAGTGTGCTGAGCCCCATGACCGGTTCCACTTCCTTCAGGAAGCCGCACGGTAATTGGGCAGCAGAATTGTCCACCACTCATGAAGTGGGTCTTGGCTGCGTGGTTAACAATAGGATCAAAGATAAGGGTGAAAAAGTCCGCATACATGATTTCCACAACAGGTCTGAGTCCCATCATTGCCGCACCAACTGCCATTCCGGTAAAACCTTCTTCTGAAACAGGAGTGTCTATTACCTGATTTGGGAATCTCTGATACAAGTCTCCGGAAACTTTGAAACAGCCTCCATAAACGCCAACGTCTTCTCCAAGGAGAAAGACCTTTGAATCTTGAGCCATCTCGTCTGCAAGGGCCTGTCTTATGGCTTCTCTAAAGGTAAGTTTAGTTCCAACAAGTTTAGTTTGCATAGACCATGCCCTCCACCTCTTCAGGCTTTAATTTGTCATTGCTTTTATCTAAAGCTAAAGCCGCCTGAGCCTCAATTCCAGCATGACACTGCTCTTCTATTTCAGAAATCTCTGCTT
>CAVISO010000049.1:0-10201 GCA_963645435.1 Sphaerochaetaceae bacterium
TTGTTATTGTTAGTCTTCTTTTGATCTTCCTTGTTTCAATTCAGAGTGAAGATAATACTGGACTAGGTGGAATTTTTGGTGGCAACAGTGACACTGCTTTTGGTGGAAGATCCAACAAGGTCGTCAATAAGCTTACTGCTTATTTGTTGGCTGCTTTTGTTATTCTAGCAATCTTGGTTGCAGTGGTTAACAAGTCTTCTGATGATTCAATTCTTAGTTCTCAAAAGGCTGCAGCAGCTGCCACATCTACAGAAAATTAATTAAACTTTATTGGAAATTAGGCCGCTGATATTAAAGGCGGCCAATTTTCATAAATTGGGGTCTAGGTTTAAGTCGTATGAGAGTATGTATCCTATATGGTGGCACCGCCGCCGGTAATGCAAAATTGAAGGTCTTGGCAGAGGGTATGTCCAAGGGGCTTTCTGCATCTGGAGAGCATATTGTTGAGACCTTTGATATTACACTTGAGATGGGAAAGCGGATTTCTGCTTACGATTATATAGTGGTAATCTCTCAGGCAGAGGGCTTATTTTCAAAGAAAGTTCCTAATTGTATCTCAGATTTTTTGAAGAGTGCCGGTTCAATTTCCGGCAAGAGATGCAGTTGTTTTATTAGTGCAAATTGTTTAAGAAAGAATAGGGTACTTCACAATCTCATGTATGTAATGGAAAGTGAAGGGATGTATCTTAAGCTTTCTGATGTTTTAAAAAACGCTGATGTCGCTTATGCAGTGGGCAAAAGGCTTCATGTTGAGCGAAATTAAACGAAATTAAGGAGTGTTTAAATAATGAAAAAAGGATTTGTAACTGTTTTAGTTCTACTTGCAGCTATTGTTTGTGCTGCACCAGTATTCAGTGATTCTGTTTCTACTCCAATTGTCAGAATTAATTTAATCAAAAATGCAGTTATCACCCAGCAGGAGTTGGATGACGCGGTTGCAAAATATAGTGAAGCGTATGGAACCACCTTTGATGAGGCTACCGTTTTGGATGCTCTTATTTCTGATGTGCTTTTTGCACAGGGACTTGAAAAGAACGGTTACACTTTAACAGAGGAACAGAAGGATCAGCTCCTGGCTTCTCAGAAGTCCAGTATTGAAAGTCAGTTGGGCTATAGCCTTACAGATGAAGAGTTTGAATCTTTACTTCAGTCTCAGCAGGGACTTACCACTTCTGAGTACAGAGAGTACTTGGCTAATCAGTACCTACTTCAGGCTTATGTTTATACTGCAAAAGCAGATATGTTTGAGAATATTGCTGAGCCTACCACAAGTGAGATTGAATCCTTCTACAAGAAGAACAAGTCCTCTTTCATTAGTACAGAGAATGTGAAACTTTCTCATATTTACATTCAGTTTGGTGAAGATAAAGAGGCTGCTCTTGCTAAGGCTAAAGAGATTGCAAAGAAGATTAAAAACGGTGAAATAACCTTTGAGAAGGCAGTCACTGAGTATTCAGAAGATACAAGTTCCAAGGATACTGCAGGTGAGATTGGTTGGCTTCAGATAGATGACACAGACACAATGGCTTACATGGGTGAAAACTTCTTTGATAAGGTTTTTGAACTTAATGCAGGTGAGACCAGTGATGCTATTGAAAGCCTTGCTGGTTACCATATTGTTAAGGTTTCTGTTCATAATGATACAAAGATTCTTGGTCTTGATGACAAGATTTATCCAACAGACACAACCACTGTCAGAGACTATATTTATAACTATCTCTACAGCCAGAATGTGAATACCACCTTCCAGAATGCCTATCTCTCCCTTATTGCAGATCTTAAGGCAGAAGCCTCAATTAAGTACTTGAAGTAGGTGGTATTGAATGAAATCTAGGCATCTTGCTAGGGCAATTGCAGTTCAGACGCTTTATTCGTTGGATTTTAATTCAAGGATTCATGATTTTCCTCTTCCTTACACAGAAGGCTTTGTGGGATATACAAAGGAAGAAGAGGAGAAACTTGAGTCTGAGGTTACTCTCTACGCCTCTTTGATGATTAACGGCGTTCTTCAGCATTTGGAAGAAATTGACGAGATCATCAACAGATTTTCTTCAAAGAGAAGTATTGAGAATATAAGTATTGTTGATAGAAACATCCTAAGACTTAGTATCTATACTCTTTTGTACTGCAAGGATATCCATTCCAGCATTGTTATTGACGAGGCCGTGAAGCTTTCCCAGGAATACAGCACTGAAGTCAACTATAGATTCATCAATGGCCTTTTGGACACGGTTGTGAGGTATTTGCATGATTCTCCTGAAGACAAATGAACAAATTGCAGGAATAAGAGAGTCCTGTCATCTTTTGTGTCAGCTTTTGGATTCTTTTGAAGGAAAGGTGCTGCCAGGAATGTCCACCATGGACATTGATAAAATGGCTCATGATTTCATTATTAAGCATGGTGGAAAGCCTGCTTTCTTGAATTTTGAAGGTTTTCCAGGCAGTGCCTGCGTAAGTGTGAATGAAGAAATCATTCATGGAATTCCTAAAAAGAAGAAAATCATTCAGGAAGGGGATATTGTCAGTATTGACCTTGGTATTAACCTAAAAGGGTATTTTTCTGACAGTGCAAGAACCTATATTGTTGGAAAGGTCTCTCCTGAAGTAGAAAAACTAGTCAAGGTTACCCGCGAATGTCTTTACAGAGGAATTAGTGCTTTGGACAATCCTCATGCCAGAATTCAAGACATTGGCGCTGCTGTTTTTGAACATGCTGACAAAAACGGTTTTGGTGTTGTTAGAGAGTACTGTGGTCATGGCGTTGGTCTTCATGTTCACGAGGATCCCGAGATTCCTAACTATATCTGCCGATACATGCCAAATCCTCGTATCAAAGAGGGTATGGTAATTGCCATTGAGCCAATGATTAATCTAGGCACAAAGAATATAATTGACATGCCGGATGGTTGGACTGTGATTACCGCAGACCATAAACCTTCTGCTCATTTTGAGCATACAGTTGCCATCACGGAGAACGGACCAGAAATTCTGACTCAGCTTTGAGAGCGGTTGCCATATTGATCTACAACTAGGGGGACGAGAATGAAAGACTTTATTCCACATGACGTTATTAGAGACAGTGCTCTGAAACTTGCCTACAAGATGCATAAAGAAGACGGCTTTATTCCAGATGTCATTTACGTCTCCCTCCGAGGTGGCGTCTACATGGCCAACGTTTTTTCTGAATACTTCAAGATGATTTGTCTGAAAGAGCACCGCAGACCAGTCTTATACGCCGCAGTTGTGGCCCGCTCCTACACCGTCCTTCGCGACCAAGCCCGTGTGCAGGTGGACGGCTGGACCTATTCCCCGGAATATCTTCGCTCCGGCGACAAAGTCCTGCTTGTGGACGATATTTTTGACACTGGCAACACGGTCAACAAACTTGCCAGCGTCATCATGGACAAAGGCATCCCCCGCGAGGACCTCAAAATAGCCGTTTTTGACTACAAAGTGCCTCTCTACAAGGACACTGAACCTCTTCCCATCCAACCCGATTACTACTGCAGACGTCACATTCTAAAGTCTCCAGCCGATGAAACCTGGATTCACTACCTTTGCCACGAATACGTAGGTCTTACCTCAGAAGAAATTGACCAGGTCTTTGACGACCCAGAGGTTCGCAGAATTCTCCACGAAACCCGAGGGGATAAGGTCTGAAGCTAAAGTTTTTTTCCTGTTAAGGTTTCCATGGTATTTGTGGATTTATCACGTGATAGAAGTAATGCATTTAATACCGTTAATACTATAAATAGATTGGACACAGATTCAAAAATTGTTGCAATTTGTTGCATTTGGGATATACTAAGGAAAGTGAGGTGCTGGCGCAGAGAGGCTGAGCACTAAGGAGTTAATATGTCTAAGATTGTGATTGCACTTGGTGGAAACGCATTAGGAAATACACCATATGAACAGCTTGAGTTGGTCAGAGAGACCGCTAAGCCTATTGTTGATTTGATTGCCGCAGGAAATGAAGTGGTTATTGCTCATGGTAATGGTCCACAGGTAGGTATGATTAACCTTGGTATGGCAACGGCAGCAGAAGCTAAGGCAATTAAATCTGATATGCCTTTCCCAGAGTGTGGTGCAATGAGCCAAGGCTACATTGGTTATCATCTTCAGAATGCTATTGGTAATGAACTTGCTTCCCGTAAGATTGAAAAAGAGGTTGCTACTGTTGTAACCCAGGTTCTCGTAGATGAAAATGATCAGGCTTTTTCTCATCCTACCAAACCAGTTGGAGCTTTCTATGACAAAGAAACTGCTGAAAAGATTGCTAAAGAGAAAGGCTACACCATGGTAGAGGATGCAGGTCGTGGCTATAGACAGGTTGTTCCTTCTCCAAAACCAATTGATGTTATTGAAAAGAAGGCTGTTGAAGGTTTGATTGCTCAGGGTTGCGTTGTTATAACCGTTGGTGGCGGTGGAATTCCAGTTGTTCGCAAGGATGGAAAACTCTACGGAACACCAGCAGTTATTGATAAGGATTTTGCTTCTGAGAAGTTGGCTGAGCTCATTGATGCTGATGAACTTGTTATTTTGACAGCTGTTGAGAAGGTTGCTATTAACTACAGAAAAGAAAATGAACAGTGGCTTTCTGAGCTTTCAACTTCAAAGGCAAAAGAACTTGCAGATCAGGGGCATTTTGCTCCGGGTTCTATGCTTCCTAAGGTTCAGGCCTGCGTACAGTTTGCTGAGAGCAAGAAGGGAAGAGTTGCAATTATTACCTCTTTGGATAAGGCTCTTCAGGCTCTTCATGGTGAAACTGGAACAAGAGTTTTCTTGGGTTAAGTGGGACTTAATTTATGAATGAACAACTGTGCTTGTTTGATATAAGCCAGTACGATAATTTATTAAGCTACAACATAATAGTTGGAGCAGATGAGGCGGGACGCGGCCCTTTGGCTGGTCCCGTCTGTGCTTCTGCGGTAGTTCTGCCAAAGGATTTCCCCTTTGAAATTCTAAAAGATTCAAAACAACTGAGTGAAAAAAAACGTCTTGCTGCAGAACCTATCATTAAAGAGAAAGCCCTCTCTTGGGCTGTATGTTGGGCAACGCCCAAAGAAATTGATCAGATTAATATTCTTCAGGCTTCCTTGTTGGCAATGACAAGAGCCTTTAATAAGGTAAAACTCCAATTAGAAGCCAAGGGAATAGTTCCTGATATTCTTCTTGTGGATGGAAATAAAACTCCCAAAGTAGATATTGAGTGTGAGGCTATTGTAAAAGGGGATTCAAAGATTCCTGAGATTATGGCTGCGTCTATTTTGGCAAAGAATGCTAGAGATAGATTCATGGTTTGTGCAGCAAAAAAATGGCCAGTATATGGTTTTGATAAGCATAAAGGCTATCCATGTCCCCAGCACAAAAAACTACTGAGAGAGTATGGTCCCTGTCCAATTCATAGATTAACTTTTAAGTATTAAAGAAATTACTTGTTTTCTTCTTTGTTGGCGTTCTGCTTCATAAAGTCAACAGACTTCTGGAATTCTCTGATGAACTGCCCTAGGTCCTCGGGATAAACAAAAATGCTCTGGCGGATGAAGCGACCTTCGTCAGCAGTGACCTTGCTTTCAACAATGTTAAGATACATGTCGCCCTTGTAGTTTTCTTTTACGTTAAAAAAATAAGTTCTGTCGTTGGTAACAAACTTTGTTGAAAAAACTTCACCACGCTGACCCATAGAATCCTCCGTAGAATAAAAAACCACGCCTCAAATTAAAAAGCGTGGTTTTAAGCGCCCGACGGGAGTCGAACCCGCTTCTTCAGCTTGGAAGGCTGAGGTAATACCATTATACCACAAGCGCACGTACGGTTACTTATACTCAATTGGGGGGCAAAGGTCAAGTATCCAATGACAAAAACCTGCACTTATGGTATATTTCTTTAGATGTTTTTTGAGAGGTAGCTGTGTTTTTAAAATCGGTGGAACTTTACGGTTTCAAGTCGTTTGCAGATAGAACTAAATTTGAATTTTCTGATGGTATTACGTCTCTTTTAGGTCCTAACGGAAGCGGAAAGAGTAATGTTGTTGACTCCATCAAGTGGGTTCTTGGAACACAGGCTCCAAGCGCAATCAGAGCAGGAAAGAGGGAAGATGTAATCTTCAACGGCACGGACTACAGAAAACCAATGCCCATGTGTGAAGTCATCCTCACCCTTAACAACGAAGAACATTTTCTAAACATTGACGCAGCTGAAGTTGAAATTAAGCGCCGTATGTTCCGCAACGGGGACAACGAATACTATATCAACCGTACCCGTGCCTTACTGAGGGACGTCAAAGAGCTCTTTTTAGACACCGGAGTTGGAAAAGCCTCCTACAGCATTCTAGAGCAGGGCAAGATTGACCAAATCCTTTCGCTTAAACCTGAAGACAGACGCTATATCTTTGAAGAAGCCTCTGGAATTAGCCGTTTTAAGCAACAAAGCGATGACGCCGCCAAGAAACTTCAGAAGACTGATGACAACATGGCTCAGGTTGAGCTACTACTCAAGGAAGCAGAGAAGGTTTATAACTCCAGAAAAGGGCAGCTAGATAAGGTCTTAAAGCACAGAGAGTTAAGTGCTAGGAAAGAGACTTTGGAGGTGGATCTTCAGCTCTCTTATGTTCAGTCTTTGACTAAACTTAAGCAGTTTAGAGAAGAGGAGCAGAAGAACTTGGAAGAGGAGGCTGCTCAGATTGACGCTGTGATGGACACCGTTAGAGAGGGGCTTTCTCAACAGCAGGATGAACTGGACGCTTTAAGACATCAAAGAGATGAATCTTCTGAGTCTCTTCACAGAAAGGAAGAACAACTGAATTCGTTTGATGCGCAAATTCACATTTTTGACGACAGATATAAAGAAGTCTCACAACGTTCCAAGGATGCTGAGGCTAAGGCTCAACAGTACAAGGATAGAATTGAAAAGGATAATCTTAGACTGGATGAGAAGCGTGCAATGTTAGATTCGCTGGTGGAAAATATCGAGCTAACAGCAAATAGTATTGAAAAGGCTACGGAGGAGATTGAGACCCTTCAGGCCGATAAAATCAGACATCAGTTAGATATAGATGACTTGAATAAGTTGATTGAAGGGCTGTCTGAAGAGCGCGTGCAAATTACTCAGCAGATTAGTGAACTGGCCAATGACATTGCTAACCGTTTGGAAGAAAATATCAAGGGCAGTGGTTATAGCTCTGTGGTGCGAGCAAAGGCGGAGAAAAAACTATTTGAGGAACTGTCCAGGGCAAAGAAGATTCTGGGCGAGAGAATTGAGTTCCTAAGGCAAATTTCCAGTGTAGATTTTGATTCTAAGGTCTTTGAAGAGGCTTTGGAGGATGCAGATGAGAGCCTTTTGGCTGAGTTAGATGAGATTAAGGGCCTCTTTCAAGAGTACAGTGGCACAATTCCAACGTTCTTGGATGAGTTTGTTTCTCCTCAAGGTACGCTTGCTAAGAAGGCTGGCTTAGATGAGAGTCTAGAGCAGTCTTATGCAAAGGAAACAGAAAGTCGTAACCGTATTGCGGATCTCAATGGTGAGATTGAGAGACTTGGAAGGATGCTGATTTTGAAGGAATCGGATCTCAGAGATCTGCGGGATGATGATATTAAGTTCCGCTCCCAGGCTAAAGCGTTAAAGGATTCTATCTTTGAGTTAAAGCAGAGCCTTCAACAGATGGAATTTGACTTTTCTGATGCTTCTCACTCGTTTGAGGCAGAGCAGGATAAGGTAAACGAAGTCCTAGAAATGATAGATGATATTAAAAACCGCAAACTTGAGACTCAAGAGGACATCAAACAGATAAAAGCTGACATTAGCTCTTTAAATGTTTCCATCTCAGAGAAGTCTGACAAGATTGCCGCTGAAAACTCTCAATTTCAAGAAAAATTTAACCGTAGACAGCAGCTTATAAGTGAAATTGCTACTAAAACTGAGAATGTCAGAAGCCTTGGTATTCAAATTCAAGACCGCTACACTCAGTTCTTTGATGATACCGGCAAGAGCCTTAAAGAGTTCAATGACCATGAGATTACCGTTCCAGTTGATGAGCTTAAGAGTGAACTGGACACGGTGAAAAAGCGTATTCAGGACTTGGGTTATATCAACTACATGGCTGAGGACGAATACAACGAGGCTAAAAAGAATTTTGACTTCTACAGTAAGAACATGGAAGATCTGAACAAGGCTAAGGCGGACCTGGAAGAGGTCATTGCTGAAATTAAACGCCAAAGTGAAGAGATGTTCCTGGAGACCTACAAACAAATTGCTGATAATTTTCAGGAGATGTATTCTACGCTCTTTGGTGGCGGTAGGGCAGAGCTCAGGCTTACGGATGACGAGAATGTGCTTGAGTCAGGTATTGACATTTTTGCCCAGCCACCTGGAAAGAAACTATTGAATATGCAGCTTCTCTCTGGTGGAGAACGTTCCATGACTGCTGTTGCGTTACTCTTTGCTACCTATATGGTTAAGCCATCTCCGTTCTGTATTCTTGATGAGATTGATGCCGCTCTTGATGCTAGAAACATTGGTGCTTTCTTGCGCGTGCTGGAGAAGTTTGACGACAAGAGCCAGTTTATTATCATCACTCATAACAAGAACACCGTCCTTGGTTCCAACAGCCTCTTAGGCGTTACCCAGCAGGAGCTTGGCGTATCTAAGATGATTGGCTACCGCCTTGAAGACATCAAAGATATTGACAAAACCTATGATGAATTGAAGGGATAATGGTTTAATCTCATTTCCTCTTGAAATTCGCATGGTAATATAAGTGGAAAATTTAAATTTTGGCAAAATGACTTACAAAAGTAAGTGGAATTTTCAAAAAATGATTTTTCCACTTACTTCAAGGCTTTGAAGGCTCTGAGCTTTGGTTGGGCCTATTATCAAATTGACATGATGTGCTAATTCATGGATAATTCGTAAGTTATGTTTGACTCAATTAGTGATAAATTTTCATCTATTATAAGAACTATATCTGGTAAGTCTAAGATTAGCGAGAAGAACGTTCAGGACGCCGTTGAAGAAATTAAGATGGCGCTCCTGGATGCGGACGTTAATCTTAGGGTTGTTAGACGCTTTGTTAACCGCACATTGGAAGAAGCCTTAGGGGACAAGGTTCTTAAGGCAGTTGATCCAGGGCAGCAGTTTGTCAAGGTTGTTTATGACAAGATGGTGCAACTATTGGGAGATCCTGAAAATCAGGCTCTCAAACTTAAGGGACCTGACACCGTTTCCGTGATTTTGATGATGGGTCTTCAGGGCTCAGGTAAGACTACTACCAGCGCAAAGTTGGCTTTGAGTCTCAAAAAGCAGGGCCGCCGCGTCATGATGGCTGCCTGTGACTTGGTCAGACCTGCAGCTATTACCCAATTGCAAGTGCTTGGCCAGCAAGTAGATGTGCCTGTCTATGCCCAGACCGATACTAAAGACGCTGTCCTGGTGGCAACCAATGCCTATAAGCAGGCTAAACGCGAGCAGTATGATGTTTTGATTGTTGATACAAGTGGTCGTATGCATCTGGATGAGGCCATGATGAAGGAAATTCAAGACATCAATAATGCTTTGCACCCAGATGAGACGTTGTTTGTAGCGGATGCTATGACTGGTCAGAATGCGGTCACTATTGCTCAGGAGTTTGAAAGCAAGGTTGGTATCAGCGGTGTGGTACTTACCAAGTTTGATTCCGATACTCGTGGTGGTGCGGCTCTTTCTTTGCGCGAAGTAGTAGGTAAGCCAATTAAGTTTATCGGGGTTGGTGAAAAGATGGAAAATCTTGAGCCGTTCTACCCGGATCGCATGGCTAGTCGTATCCTTGGCATGGGCGATATTGTTTCATTGGTGGAGAAGGCGCAGGAGACGTATGACCTGGAGAAGGCCCAGAAGCTTCAGGAAAAGATGGCTAAAAACACCTTTGACCTGCAGGATTACTTGGAGCAGTTGGAGAATATGACCAAGATGGGTGGTGTTGGAAAATTGCTGGAAATGATCCCTGGAGCTAAGGGAAATGTGTCAGAAGATGACGTGGATACGGCAGAATTGCGAAAAGAAAAAGCAATTATCCAGTCAATGACCTTCCAAGAAAGACAAAATATCTATATAATTGGTCCGGCTCGCAAGAAAAGAATTGCAAAGGGCAGTGGAACATCGGTAGGTGAGGTAGGTCATCTGCTGAAAAAATTTGAAAAGATGCGGCTGAATATGAAGAAGCTCGCTA
>CAVISO010000050.1:0-10049 GCA_963645435.1 Sphaerochaetaceae bacterium
GTGCGTACATTGAAAACACATCCTTAAAATTTATTTCTATACTCTTATACCCAAACCGATTTTTTTATTCCACAACTTTGGGTTGAATTTGCAGAAAAAATCACATTTACTAACTACCGGTTGGTAGTATTCTGTTTATTTCTTAAATTCAGTTCTAGCTCTAATTTTCTTAGCACCTGAAGCAAACTTAACCATTCTCTGCTTAAGTTCTTCTGAAATAGGCTCCCCAGCCTGCTCTTTTTCAACAAATTCTTCAAAAGTATTACAGGCAATAGCAAAAATCTTATAAATTATGCGAAGTCTTTCCGCCAGACTTTCCATGATAGAAACCACCTTTGCAGGTCTCTTGTCAAAATACTCAGAAAGGTTGTCATGATTAATTACTCTCACCGTACAATCTTCCAGAGCAACAGAGGTTCCGTAACGAGGCAAAGATTCAAGAAATCCTACTTCTCCAAAGAAAGAAGGTGCATTATTCACACTTAACTCAACCTGATCTGGGGTTCCATAATTTGCATAAATTGCAACACTTCCATAAATCAAGTCATACATCCAAAGCTCATAATCTCCTTCTTTTGAGATAATCTGACCTTTCTTAAATTTCTTTACTTCATCCATAAGGGTCTCCAATTTTCAAAAGTCTTTTTTTTCAGTGTATACTTAAAATTCATTTTTTGCTCTAAAAATTTAAAAAGTCTGATACATTAATTAATTGACTAACTACCATTCGGTAGTCTAAAGTAAAGCCATGAATAAAAAGGAAATCATCCTATTAAAAACCTTGGAACTTGGCTTTATCAAGGGTCTCTCAAACGTAAGCCTCATGGACATTGCAAATGAGGTAGGAATAAAAAAAGCCAGCCTATACAGCCACTATGATAGCAAAAATTCAATAGTTACCGCGGTTATAGGCTATTGTAAAGCAATCCTAGCTCAAAAAAATTTTGCTGTAAACTTTAAGTCAAAAGATGCCCAAGACCTTCTTTTCTCCTTAGTAGACAGCTTTTTAGAAACCTTTGGAGAAAGCCCTCTTTCCCAGTATTATGCCATTGTTCAGCAACAGAAATTACATGATAAACTCTTTAATGAGGCTGCGCATGAAATAGATGCAATGGTCACAGCCCGCGTCAAGGTTGCACTTGAATACTGCGTACAACGTAGCTGGCTCAACATCCCGGATACAGACATAGCCAGCGGCTTCTTCTCAGACGCAATCCAACAAGGTCTGACCAATCTAGTAGCAAGTGAGAATCTAAACTTAGACTTTGACCCGGACTGGGAACTAAACCGTCTTGTAGACGGCTTAATCTCCTTGTTCCGTTAATCACATTTTCTCAAGGAAAGGAATACCCACTAGGTCAAAGGCGTTCTTCATTACCTGAAGTACCATCTGACAGAGACAAACTCTAGCTTTGATTAGCTCAGGGGTATCGGCCTTGAGGATTTGGTTGTCGTGATACCAATGCGAGAATCTCTTGGAAAGATCATAGAGATAGGCACAAATAAGGCTTGGATCGTACTGATTGCAGGCTTTTGAGACCACTTCCTGGAAAGCAGCGAGGCTCTTGAGCATCTCGCGTTCGTCTTCTAGAGAGAGGACCTCCGGGTGGAGTGCAATTGTCTGGTACTGATCTTTGACTTCTTCGTATTTCCTGAGCATGGAAGAAATTCTGGCGCCCATGTACTGCAGATAAGGTCCCGTGTTTCCATTGAAGGAGAGGGATTCCTTAGGATTAAAGACAAAATCCTTGCTTGGATTGAACTGCAGGATGTAATAGTTCAGAGCCCCAAGAGCAATCTTGTAGGCAGTATCGTCCACGTCTTCAAGATCCGCCTCGCGTCCCTTCTCAAGGATTTCAGTCTTAGCCATATCAGTGAGGGTTTGGATGAGTTCATCGGCATCAACTACCGTGCCTTCGCGGCTCTTCATTTTGCCTTCTGGAAGGAAAACCATACCGTAAGAGAGGTGGTGCAAATCCTTTGCCCAAGAGTAGCCCAGCTTATCCAAAACGTGGAAAAGTACTTTAAAGTGGTAGTTCTGCTCACTTGCCACAACGTAAATCAAGCTGTCAAAAGGCCAGTCCTCGTGCCGATTAATTGCAGTTCCAATGTCCTGGGTGATGTAAATTGAGGTGCCGTCTTTACGAAGCAAAATCTTCTTATCCAGTCCAATGTCTGAGTTATCAATGAAGATTGAACCATCTTCTGCCTTTTGGAAGATTCCCCGTGCAAGCCCTTCAAGCACCTTGTCCTTGCCCAGCTTGTAGGTATCGCTCTCATAATAGTATTTATCAAAGCTAATTCCTGTTCTCTTATAGGTTTGGGCAACGCCGTCCAAGGTCCAGCCGTTCATCAGTTTCCACAGCTTTAATACTTCTGGATCTCCCTGTTCCCACGCTCTCAGCATAGCCTGGGCTTCAAGATCTGGCTTGTTGGTTTTCTTTGCCTGCGCCTTTGCATCTTCTTCCGTCATGCCTTTTGCAAGGTTGGCTTCAGTGTCCTTTTTAAGCTCTTCTGCCTCCCATTGAGCAAATCTAACATAATAATTTCCTACTAGGTGGTCTCCCTTAATGCCGCTGCTTTCCGGGGTCTCGCCGTTTCCAAAGAGTTTGTAGGCAAGCATTGATTTGCAAATGTGAACTCCACGGTTGTTAATAAGATTAACCTTCATTACCTCCGCGCCACAGGCTTTAAGGATTTGGCTCATACTCTGACCAATGCAGTCATTTCTCACATGTCCCAAATGAAGGGGCTTATTGGTATTTGGACAGCTAAACTCAATCATTACCTTCTTATCATTAAGAAGATTGGATTTTCCAAAGGCCTCTTTTTTATTAGTAAGGTCTTCGTAAAGTTGTGTTACAACCTTATCCATGTTAACTCTGACATTCATGTAAGGACCAAGAGCAAAAGCCTCTCCACTTGGCTTGTTTTCAAGCGCATTGATATCTGAAGCAAGTTCCTGAGCAATAAGGTTTGGCGCCTTAGAAAAAGCCTTTGCATAGGCAAACAGCGGAAAGGCTAAGTCTCCCATTTCAGGTTTTGGCGGAACCTGCATTACAACCGCCTGAATTGAACCCTCATGACCACTTTTTTCATACATCTTCTGTAGTCTTGTCTGTACCAAAGCCTTCCATTCTTCTTTGTTAATCATATGCAACCTTACCTTGTTTACTGATTTCTCACACTGACTTCACCAGTGGACAACACCATCTCTTTTCCGTCCTTTGTTATAACATGAAGATGGCATTGGTCGTCAATGGAAATGGCAGTTCCTTCTGCCACCACAGAGCCAGCCTGAAGTATTTTTACTTTGTTTCCTAAAATTGTGCTAGAGTTTTTGTATTCCTCAAGCCAGTTTCCAGCTTTTTTTTCTCGGGGTTCTTCTGTTGCAGAGCCCACCAGCGCATAAACATTCTCAATTAACGCTAAAACAAATGTCTGCATCTCTGGTGCGCTTTCGCGTTCTTTTTCATTAAAAATTGAACTTGCAATATCTCTTAATTCTGGGGCAAACGTCTCTAACGGCGTTGTATAGTTAATACCAATGCCAACCACCGTTTTATCAGGCACTTCACTACACATTTGAGCGAGTATACCGCACACCTTACGATGCCCTAAAACAATATCATTGACCCATTTTATTCCACATTGCTTGCCACATACGCCATCAATTGTTCTTTTTACGGCCACACCAATCTTTGCGGTAAGAGAGAAACCAACCTCTTGAATATTAGCAGGACAAGGCACCAGGAGGCTTATATAAATGCCTCCTTCTGGTGAGGTAAAACTACGGCCAAGCCTGCCTCTTCCTCCCTCTTGTCTATGAGCCCAAACTACAGTTCCAACTGGGGCTCCCTGGCGAGCCATACCAAGTAAAAGAGTATTTGTAGAATCCACGCAGTCGTATTCGTGAAGATAAATCTCTGTTCCGTCAGTTGTCCTGAACCGCCGCTGTTTCTCCACTTTTTGCTTCCTCTTTTGCAGGCTCCTTACTGACAGCGTCCTCACTCGCAGGCACGGTCTGCTTTGCTTCCTCTGCAGCCTTCTTCTCCGCAAGTTCCTCTTCTAGCGTCTTCTCTAGGAGGGTTGGGTCAGTTAGATAATGTTTAATACACTGGAAAGCCGATGCAAAATAATGCCCGCTACAAATTCTTTCATCCATAACAACACCAAGAGGAAGACAGGTCTTAAAAACAATGTCCCCCTTTACTCTCATTGGCACCTCTCTGAGGTTTCCCATGGTGATGAAAACACTTGTAGTTCCAAATTCATAGCAGTGGTGGTAAATATGGTTTGTTTTGATACTGGCAAGGTTTGAAATGGTCAAACTAGTATGGAAGGGGCTTGCCTTAATGATGCTTTCAGGTAGCAGACCTCTGCGATCCAACCACTTAAAAAGCCCCACTCCAAAGTTAGCAAGACCAGGAACCTTCAACAGATTCTTTATAAGTTTATCTGTATCATTCTTGTTCTTTTCTTCCTTGTTTTTTGCAATATAAGCATCAATCTTTTCCTGCACCTGAAAAATGTTATCGTTAAAGTCAAATCTAATCTTGCTCATAGTGCCTTCCATGTCGCCATCGCCATCTTTAAGAACTACCATTGCAACATCAAAGTCTTTCCTGTCATAGATTTTCTTATTAACGATAAACCTATTCAACAATGGAAATTGTGCAGCAGTCCTAAGATAGGAAGCAATAATCAGACCAAGATGGCTAACATACTTTCCTTCCTGTCTTTTGGCTTTTAGGAAGTTTTTCAAAGGCAAAACCGGAATATCCAACGTAATCATATTCATGGCGTCATAACGCTTATCCATGACATAAGGAACAATGGTGTACATTGGATCTGCATCTTTTACTCTAATTCCATCTTTTCTCATAGATTTCCTCCCCTATTTGACAACCGTAGCGGTATCTGTTCCAGTGATTATAACGGGAACCAAATCTCCGCACAAAGCATTATCTTGCACGCCCAAAACCTTCACTTTCAAATAGTTTCCAGTCAGACCATACCAAGAACCTTTCTTTTTCTCTTCCAGTATGACTTCAGCCTTTCTTCCAACCTGTCTAGCCAAATACTTTCCATTTAACTCCAGTGCCAGATCTCTAAGAATCTTAGCCCTTTCATCTCTCACGCACTCCGGAGCCCTGTCTCTAGCCTTCTCCAACGGAGTATTAGGTCTAGGGCTAAACGGGAACACATGAAGCATTGCAAATTCATGGTCCTCAAGAAATTGCTTGGTAAAAGCAAACTCCTCATCCCCCTCTGCAGGAAGCCCAGTAATGATATCGCAAGCCAAGAACGGGTCTTCTTTAATTTCGCGCAACTTATTTACAACATAATCCAGATGGCTACTATCATAATGCCTATTTATGCGCTTAATTACTTTATCCGATGCACTTTGAATTGGAATATGAAAATGTGGCTGCACCCTGGGGTCTGCAAGCTGCGCCAAAAGTCTATCATCAATATGATCGGGCTCCATGGAGGAGAAGCGCAAACGGATATCGGGTCCTAAATTTGCTAAAAGTTTCTCCAAAAGACCACCTAGTCCGTCTCCCTTGTGGTCATACATGGAAAGATTAACACCGGTGAGAACAATCTCGTGATAGCCCCGCTTTTCAATTTCCAAAGCACGTTGCACTGCAGTCTCAGCATCTAGGCTTGAGGCGCGTCCTCTAGCAATATGTACTCTGCAAAAACCACAGTTGTTGTCACAGCCGTCCTGGACCTTTAAATAGGACCTGCAGTGATAGGTAAACCCTGTTGGCGCAAAATCAAAGTTAGTACAGCCAACCAAAGGTTTCTCCTGTACAAAAAGCTGTAGAACCTCCAGCACATCGAGACCAATTCTATCAGCAAAAAATTCAGGCAAGTGTAAAAGTTCTGGCTTTCTGGAAAGAGGAACCACCACAGCATTTTGGGAAAGTGCAGCAATCTCGTCTCCGTTCATTTGCGCATAGCAGCCAGTTACCAAAGTTGGGCACTGAGCACAGAACAGACGAATCATTCGTCTTGCTTTTTGCTCAGCCTTACTGGTAACAGTACAGGTGTTAACAATAATCAAGTTGGCGTTCTTAGCCTCTTTAAGCACCTCATGCCCTTGCTTTTCAAAAGCCTCGGCAATGGCTTCACTTTCACATTGATTAAGTCTACAGCCTAAAGTATAAATGAACACCTTCATAGTCTTAGAGAATATAACACTAGGCATAAAAACTCAACCTTTTGAAATAATAGCCTATTGTGGTACTATCATCTTATTTTATCGCACATTTATAGCATTTTAGAGCATCAAGCAAAGCAATTAACTGACAGGACTCTAATTTTTCTGCTCTTTCCGTCAATGGAATTTGCGCTTTAAGTAACACCTCATCTAGCTGTTCAGAAGACAGTCCTAAAGCCTTTAAGTTATTCTTTACAGTCTTTCTTCTCTGGGAAAAAAGGGTTCTTACTAAAACAATCAACGCCTTAACATCTTGCTCAAGTACAAGAGGCTTTTCCCTCTTATTCATTAAAACCACAGAACTATCCACATTTGGAGGTGGAAAGAAACAGCCTGCCTTAATCTTAAAGGCTTCTTTGTTCACATAATCAATGTTTGTAAGAATTGAGAAGCCCGAATACTCTGAGCTTCCTCTGTCTGCACACATGCGCTGAACCACTTCACTTTGAAGAGTATAAACCATTCTTTTGGGGGTGCATCTTTGTTCAATCAGAGAAGCAATGAAAATAGAACCAACATTGTAGGGAAGGTTCGCACAAATCATGTCCGGCACACCTTCCTGTTCAAAGATAGTTTTCCAGTTCTTTAGGGCATCTCCTTCAATTAGTCTGAAGTTTTCATTATTGGGATAGGCCTGTTCCCTAAGTATTCTGCAAAAGCCATGATCAATTTCAAAAGCAGTAACCTGTGCCCCTTTTTGTAACATCTTAGTAGTGAGGGCGCCAATGCCTGGACCAACTTCCCAAACCCGGCTTCCTTCTTTAAGGTCACAAAGACCTACAATCTTATCTAAGACAGGAAGAGAAATTAAAAAATTCTGACCAAACTTCTTGGTCATGGAGAGCCCATTCTCTTCAAGAAGTTTTGCTATAGAGGAAACAGAACTGTAATCAAAATCCCAAATCATTGTGAGAAGTTTAATTCAGCGTCCAAAGACAAGTCAACCCAAATCCCAGTACAAATCAAATCTGCCATTAAACCTGTACCGTTTAACTTTAGCGTTGCCTTTTGTTCTGTAAACCAAACAACCAATTTCAAGAGCTAGTACAATTGCAACCATAATTACATACCCTAGCCACCCCGCCTTAGGAAATGCGCCAAAAACTTCAAACACTTTTGCTAAAGCCTCATAAACGAGCCTATTAAGCCAAAGTAGGAAATCTAATCTGCCAAAAGATAGCATAAATAGTCCAATTATCATTGAAATAGTTATTAACAGTCCAGCAAGTGGTGAAACAAGGATAGCCACTGGACACCACTGTCCCTCCTTTATCAGCTGAACTGGAGCACATAGCAGCAACACCGACACACTTAGCAAAATAGAATTAACTAGTTTCTTTCCAACAACCATCTCAAGGGGCGCCTTCACTACAGACCAAAGATAAATTATTGCAAACACAGATACATACCCATAACAGCATCCAATATCCAGCATTGAAAAGGGAAGTAGCAGGCTTTGTATAAAAAAAGCCATTACCACTTTCTGCTTTGCAGTAAATCGCTTCCCTAAGAAAAACATTATTGCAGAACGTATTAATGAAGGCCTTGGACCTGCTATAAATACAAAGGCTGCAATAACAATGCCGGACAACACCTTTGCACCTTTGCGCTTTCCAAAGAGAGCAGCACAAAGTGAGGCTAAAACACTCAAATGCATTCCAGAAAGCGCCAATACGTGTGCACAACCACAGTTTAGGGCAGCCTGCTTGAGCGGAAAGTTGTAATCTTCTGACCGCCCTAACAAAAGTAAGGAACTTAATAAAGCCGGCTCATCTGGGGATTCAGAGCCACCATTAGAAATTCCAAACAGCCTCTTTTCAATCCTCTCAATCAAGAATTCTCTAAAATCATTTACTTTGCTACGCTCAGTAACCTGCAAGGTATCATAGATAAAAAGTTCTTCGTTAAAATCTCCTTCAAGCCGCACCTTTAGACCGCAAGTGACCACAGCTTTTTTATTTCCAACTGCCGTAACAATTCCTTTAGCACTAGTCCAGTTGCCACAGCCATCTCTGCAGTTTTGAACGGAGATTCTCACCAATGCTCTTCCTGAGCCAGAAAACGACGAATCATAAAGCATGCGTCCTTCAATAGCAGTAACCCGCTCAGCAGGAAGCCCTAAAGCAGTTTCGTACCGCCTGGACAAAGCAAATGCAAAAGTTACGCCAAGGGCAAAAATCAACGCCAACTTAATCTGATACTTAAAACCCACAGAAAAAAGGACATTGGACAGAAGGAGCGTAACTGCCGGACAACAAACAATCACAAAAACAAGTGCTCCTTTCCATCCAATGTCAACACAAACCAACAGGACAGATAAACTAGACATGAAAAGAGGAGTAATAACTAAGAAAAATGCCGTTTTTCTATCCACATAAATATATACAAATAAAAATTCAAAAATCCTACGTTAATAAAGCAATATGCTTTTCCACATATAAAATGTTAAGGGGATGTTCTGCACTTTCAAAGGTTGCAAAGAGATTATCGCCTAACACAACTGCATGTTGCGCATAGGTTTCAATCTTATCAAGAGTTTCAGCCAAATAGACTGGATCACTCATTCTTCACACTTTCTAAGTATCTTTTTGGTCTTTTCAACAGGTATTGGCACAAAATTAGCAGAAAAATATTCAATGTTCACCACTTCTACCTCTACTTCATGATTATCTACACCAGCAGGAACAATAACTTTATCTCCAACTCCAATGCTGTCATCCTCAGTAAGGTAATAGTAGGTTTTATCGCTCCAGTCAAAAGCAACACTGACATAAACATACTCAGATTTACTATGTCTCACCCATTCATACATTTTAGAATTCAAAATATCCGCAAAACCATAAACCTGAAGAAACTCACAAACATACTTGGCAAAGTCAGGATAGCCAACTGGAAGGCCTCTTTTATCAAAACTGTTTTTTATAACTTCTGATGCAGTCTTTTTATAATCAAGAGTAATCCGATACTCTCTAGTTTCATTTGGAATTGAAGCTGCATCTGAACTATTTCCACTTATATAGCTAAAATGCGGTTTAGCTTCAAGCTTTTGAAATAAGTTCTCAACACCAGCTGGCTCCTCATACTTATGGGTGACTTTGCCTCCAGTAGCCCCCTTCTGCTGAACCAGCTCAAGGATCCCAAGCCTTCTATCAATAAGTAGCTGCTCCAAGTAGTTTATAGCCCCTTTATCCTCTGTTTTAGTAACTTTCTGATATTCTACTTTTATTCTCTCCAGCCGGTTGGGCTTGCACCAATTCAACCCAAACACATCTTCAAGCCCCACCAGACTCCGAATATATTCCGATATATTCAAACCCTCATATTCATAATTTGCACACAACGAACCTTTAATCTTAATGCTTTCATCATCAGTATTTATCAGTTCCATCTCCCAATCCCCCTTGTCTTGGGCAAGGTACTGGGCGTAGTCTTTGCTGAAGTAATCTTGAATAACAGAAAAAAGCATAGAGACATCGGGTTTGGAGAGTTTGAAGGAAGTAGAGCGCGTTTTGGTGTGGTCTTGAGTGTAGGCGGAAAAATGCCCACTGCCCGTGTTGCGAAAGATTAAGTCTTGTTGAAATTCCTCGTCCGCAAGCGGCTTGGTGTCACCGTAGTAGCCCTCTGTGGACACAATGCGAATCTCTTTCAGGGTGCCCTTGAAAAGGTGAGGGTTATCGCCGGTGAGGGTCATGAGATGATTTAGGGCAATTATAAACCAGGCGCGATTTTCCGGCTCAAGAATTTCCTCGCCGGTGTGCGCCCAGTGGTTGTAGTATCGCCACCAGGAATAGATTCCTGAGCCCAAAAGAGGGATGTCTGT
>CAVISO010000051.1:0-10037 GCA_963645435.1 Sphaerochaetaceae bacterium
CCGGAAACGGAGGCAATGGTTGTGTTTCCTTTAGGCGTGAAAAATTTGTAGCCAAGGGTGGTCCTGATGGCGGAGATGGCGGAAAAGGCGGAGACGTGGTTTTCGTTGTCAAAAACAATCTAAGAACCCTGGCGCACCTCAAGATTATCAGATCCTTCCGGGCTGAAAACGGTCACGGAGGTAGTGGTGCACGTTGTTACGGAAGAAATGGAAACGACATGGAGATTCCAGTTCCACCAGGAACTGTTATCAAAGATGCAACAACTGGTGAAGTAATTAAAGACTTGACCGGACTTGACAGGTTCGTCTTCTTAAAGGGCGGACGCGGAGGTCTTGGAAATTACCATTTCAGAACTTCCACTAGACAGGCTCCAAAATTTGCGCAGCCAGGGGAACCTGGAGTTGAGATGCGGGTTGGAGTAGAACTGCTTGTTATAGCAGATATCGGGTTTGTAGGCTTTCCTAATGCGGGTAAGAGCTCTCTGATGAATATGCTCACCAATGCCCGTAGCAAGGTGGCTTCCTATCCGTTCACGACAAAGATTCCTCAGCTTGGAATGATGCGGCTAGGAGACCAGGATGTGGTCATTGCAGACATTCCTGGAATTATTGAAGGCGCCAGCCAGGGTGCTGGAATGGGCTTTAAGTTTCTAAAACACATTGCACGTACTGGAGGACTGGCCTACCTGGTAGATATGTCGGATCCTCTGTTCCTTGATAGATATGAACTTTTAAGAAATGAACTGGGTACCTATTCTGAAGACCTCCTTGAAAAGAGGGAGGTTCTTATTGGAACTAAACTGGATGAAGAAGGAGCCTCAGAGAATTTTGAAAAGTTTAAAGAGAAATATTCTGATAAACAGGTTTTTGGCATGAGTATTTTTGATGAAGATTCAGTAAAACCAATTATGAAGGCTTTTGTAGATATGTTGGTTGAACCTTCTACGGAACAAGGGTTTACTTTTAAGCCAGATACTGATGCTTATTATCCGGAAACTGATAGCAGGTTTCTTCCTGAAGAGGAGTAAATAAGAGGAGTAATTGATGACTAAAGTAGCTTTGTTTGGAGGTAGCTTTGACCCGGTACACTTAGGGCATTTAGCAGTTCTCCACAATGCCCTAAAATGCACTGATTACTCAATTTTTTTGATTGTTCCTGCCAAATTAAGCAACTTTAAGCAATCAAATACTCCAAAGGCTTCTTCTGAAGACCGGCTTGAAATGCTGCATCTTGCCCTTGAGGATTTCACGGAAATTTATCCTGAAGACAGAAAGGCTTCTCTTGTTCTTTCTACTATTGAACTAGACAGAGGCGGGGTGTCTTATACCTACGACACCGTCATGGAAATTAAGACGCTTTACGGTATTACAGATAGGCTGGGACTAATTATTGGAGATGACCAGATTCCTAAACTTACCCACTGGTACAGGTATGAGGATTTAAAGAAGGAAGTAGAATTTATAATCTGCAGGCGAAATCCTGACGGTGCTTTGTGGTCTATGCTTCCAGCGGATATTTGCTATACTAAGGTAGAGCCAAAGAGCCTTGCCCCTCAGTCTTCTAGCGCAGTTAGAGAAAACCTTGAAGACAGAGAGGATTATCTATCAAAGAGAGTGAGACAGTATGTCAGAGATAAAAATTTGTACCATTGAAGAACTGAAAGAATACCTCAAACGTACCGTCTCCGAGCGCAGGTATATTCACAGCCTTGGCGTTGCGCAAACAACAGAAATGTTACTTGAAAAGTATGGCTGCAAAGGTTGTCCTTCTGAGTGGAACGGCTTTGTTGCCCCTGCCTTCTGTGGTATTTCTCATGACCTTGCTAGAGAACTATCTGATAGCTCAATTCTTGAATATTGTGAAAAAAATGGGCTCAAACTTTCAAAAGAAGACCTTGTTTCTCCTGTTTTGGCTCATGGTTTGGTTTCTTCTCACCTTGCAAAAGAACTCTGTGGTTCTTATCCTGCATCCTGGAAGAAGGCAATTATTGCACATACTACGGGCTCCGCTGATATGGATGATTTAGCCCTTGCTTTGTTCAGTGCTGATTTCATTGAGCCTTCTCGCAGGTTTATGACAAATGAAAGGCGAGCTTACTACCTTTGCGCTCCTTCTCTTGGAGCCTGTGCTTATAGAATTCTCTGTGATATGATGGATCATTGGAAACAGAGTGGCAACTTTGAACCTTCAGAAGGCTCAAAGGCAATGAAGGCACAGCTTGAGGCGCAGGGGTGCGCGGAAGGACGTTTTCCTTGGGCAGAAGATTGGAGAAAGTGATGACACAAACTAAGAAGTTCTTATTCTTTCTTTGCATCTCATTGATGGTAATTTTTCTTTTGTGCAGTTGTACTAGCGGCAATCTTGAATGTTATTACGCCTATTTTGAAGACACTGCTTTTATCTTTGTTTATAAGCAGGACCAGAATAGGCTTTATGAGATAGAACTTCCATTGGAAAGTATTCTGCTGTGGGGTAAAAGTGCAGGGCTTAGTTCTATTCCAGTTGCAATGAGAAACTTTGTTGGTTTAAGTGAGTCTGGCTTTCTTGTAGGAACTTCGCAATCCCTTCAGACCTTAAGGGATTTGCTGGATGTTATGGGTCTGGAGACAGAAGGCGAGGCAAGTAATTCCAAGAGACTTGAGACACTATCTAATAATGTTTTAGTCTTGAGCAAAAAACCGTTGTCAGATAATATGAACACACTTTGCGGGCAAGATGTTTCTAAGGCTCTGAAGGTGCTTGAAAATACAGTTCCTTCAACCCTTTATTATGATGCACGCACGTTGTTTTCTACTGAAGATTTGAACTTCTCCCAGAGGTATTTTACCCAATGGTTGGGACAGGTTCTGGGAGGATATTGATGAAAGAAGAAACTAAAGCTAAAGCAGTTGCTATTAGCGATTTTTTGAAGGATCACAAGGCTCTTGAAGTAACCATTATTGATGTTGAGCAGGAATGCTCCTGGACAGAGTGTTTTGTGATTTGTACTGTAACCAGCCTAGGTCATCTTAGAGGTCTTGCAAGAGAACTTTGGGGAGTCTTGGAGGAACTGGATCTTCAGGTTAACAACAGGCACAAGGCTGTAGGAGATGACGGCTGGGAACTTGTTGACTGTGGAGATATTGTCATTCATCTAATGAGTCAGGAACTCAGAGATTTCTATTCTCTTGAGAAGCTTTGGCAGAAGGTTGGAAAATAAAGGCTTAGCAAAAACCTCTTTAATTTGCTTTGATTACAACTCCGCTCCTACTTTGGGTAGGGGCGTTTTTGTATACGGCAAATTCTCCGTTTACCATTACATAGTCTAAACCCTCGCACTGGGCAAAAGGCTTTGATGGGGTGGAATTGTCGTGTAGCTTTTGGGGATCAAAGACAACAAGGTCTGCTTTCATGCCTTTTGCAACTATGCCTCTGTCTTTTATTCCCAGCCGCCTGGCAACCTTAGAAGTCATCTTGCAAATAGCCTCTTCAAGGCTTGCCGTAGAGGAAGTCCTGCACATGGTTTCCAGTAGGTGAATGGCTGCATTTGCACTTCTTGGATGAGCTGCGTTTCCAGTGTAAAGAGCGTCTGTTCCAAAGTGCATCAGAGGGTCTTTAAAAATCTTTCTAAGGTTCTCTGTGCTTTGGGTTACATCAGTCATAAGGGCTAGTTCATTTTCCTTTGCAAGTAGAGAAAAGAGGGCGTCAAACGGGTCTTTGCCTAATTTTTTTGCAGTATCTGTAAGAGTTAGGCCATTGTATTGAGGAGAACTTTCCAAAGAAGTGATGGTGATATTGTCCCAGCCACACAGTTGTATAATGCTGTCCCAACCCTGTGGATTCCTAATTTCTTCTATGGCTTTTGACCTAAGACTGGTATCTGTTTCCATGCTCTTTAAGGTTCTTGAAAGCTCCTGCTTTTCAAGTCTTAACAAGAACGGTGGAAGCAGGCTGAACAGACTGGTGCTGCCGTATTCATAAGGATACTGGTCATAGCAGACATCAAAGCCCTCTTCTCTGAAGTTGTGTATCTTTTCTAGTATTGTATCTACCTTGTCCTGATTTGCTTTGCCAATTGCCTTTAGATGTGAAATCTCAAGTCTTACACCGGTCTTCCTGACATAGCCTAATATTTCATCTATTGATGGGAGAATTTCATCTCCTTCGCATCTGTGATGGACAGTAAACAAGGCATTATGTTTTTTCACTACCTTTAACAGACTAATTATCTCTTCCTCATTTGCAAAAAGACAAGGAGCGTAGTAAAGCCCCGTAGAAAAACCCATGCAACCTTGGCTTAAGGCTTCATCCAGCAAAAAGCACATTGTGTCTATTTCTGCACTTGTGGCTTCTCTGTTTGGGTTGCCTTTAATGGCTGCCATTCGTAGCATGCTGTGGCTCTGTAAAAAAGCCATGTTGATGCCTGGTTTCAATTGGGCTTGAAAGGTTTCAAAGTCAGTCCAGTTCCAAGCCCCGTTGTAATGTCCAAGAATATCGGCAAAAACAGGAGCGTCCGAGAGGTGACGGGGAAAAACTCCTATGCCACAGTTGCCAGAAAGGTCAAAAGTGATGCCCTGCTGAAGTTTGTGGGTCATGTGAGGATCTCTTAGAGCCTCTAGCTCGCTGTGAGCATGGATGTCCATGAAGCCTGGGCAGAGGATTTTGCCTTCCAGGTCTATAATCTGTTCCGCTGTTGATTCAAGACTGGCCTGAATATCAACAATTGTAGTGTCATCAACAAGTACATCAGCTTTAACCGGCTTATTGCCACAGCCATCAATCACGAGTCCGTTTTTAAATAGTGTCATTTTGAATCTTACTCCCTTGTTGTTGCATCAAGAAGCATTGATACAAGCATTTGTGAGTTGCCTCTAATCTTTGTTGATGCAAGAGCGGCTTTCAGCTCAGGGATCTTGGCTACGTCAAAGAGGGCTGGTGGAAGTTTTGCCTTGTACATCTCGTTTGCAAGCAGAAGGAAGGCTATCATTGCGGTTCCTTTTTCAAAAGGGTCAATTCTAAGAATTTCAGAGAACAGGAAGGCTGCTCTGGCAACGGGGTGTAGTACAGACCAGGGACCTGCATACTGTTCAAACATTGCCTCTGTTTCCTGGGATTGAATTCCGCCAAGCTTATAGGAGCCGGCTTCCTTTTCGTCAATTGAAGCCAGCAATCTTGCATGGAGGTCTAGAAGTTTTTTTTCGTTTAAGTCAAAAGGGATTGAACTTAAAGCGGATTGAGCATTAAGGACAAGTACTTGAACTGGCAAGGAAACCGTAGCTTGGTTCTGAAGTCTCAAAATTCCTCTAACCTGCTCCAGGGTGATTTCAATTCCCTCAAAGGTCAGGGCTTCAAGAATGATTTCAGCCTTTTGTCCTGTAGTAAGAGGAGTTTGAATAAAGCTGGAGCGAATATCGTCTGCTCTTCTGTAATCCTGGACTCCGGTTCTGAGATCTCTGTTCTTTATGTACCTTAAAGTTCTGCCGTCAGCAGGCTTCTGAGTTCCAACAGGAATACTCCAAACCCAATCTCCACAACGGGCCGCACCTTCAATTTTGCCTTCTGCACAAAGGGATCTTACTCTTCTTTCGCTGATGCCCCATTTCTGAGCTGCTTCTTTGGTGCTAATGTAGTCCATATCTAAACCTCACTCCTATTAGGATATTCCGAACTCGGATGGAATTTCAAGTAATTTTCGGTTTATCTCACAACAAATGTTATTCAAGTGAAAGAAGAAGAGAAGCGTGAGGTTTTACAGCTATTGAGAGTTTTCCGTTCTTGATTACAGCACTTCCCTTGCCAAGGGTCACCATTGCCTTGGAAGAGGGAAGGAAAGTCAAATCAAGTTCAAGTTGTCTTGCTTCTCCTCTGTTGATGACAGCAATTAAAGCCTTTCCGTTTTCTACTCTTTGAATTGAAAACGCCTGTCTGTCCAGTGGTTTAAAGATTGCCGTTGACCAAGGTAGAATTTGATTCTTTCTGATTTCTCCAAGCTTTTTCAGGTAGGAGAGCATATCCTTGTCCTGTTTTTCTTCTCTCCACTCCATTGGGTAGCGTGCACCCTCGTTGGACTTCACAGTTCCGTCAAGGAGGACTTCATCACCATAGTAGGTGCTAGGCATTCCAGGAAGCAGGTATAAAGCAAGCAGAACTCCCTTGTAGATATCTCTGTCAAAGATTTCTTTGTGGTTGTGTAGCCGTGGTGTGTCATGGGAATCAAAGAGATTCATCTGAAGATAGGCAGTCTGTCCCGGGACGGAGTCCACTGCGGCTTTGAGATACTCACAGATCTCATCTCCTTCAAGAGGCTTATCTAATTCAGGACTATGTCCATCCCCCGAACTAATAAATCTGTCCTTTTCTCCCATCCAGCTTCTTAATGGTCTTCCTGAGCCGTAGTAATTCATTGTGGCATTCCACATGTCGCCTTGTAAAAAGAGGGTGCTGTCGTCCCAGTCTTCTCCTACAAGGTAGAGGTCCTTCTTCACTTTTCTGAGTTCCAGATTTATTTCCCTCCAAACTTCCTGACAAAGCTGCTCCCTTTTCAGCCTTCCAACTTCTGGAGCAACGTCTAGTCTCCAGCCGTCAATATTGAAGGGCGCGCGAAGGTACTTTTTCAGGATGGAGTTCTCATCTCTGTACAGGTGGTTCCGCAGTTTGATGGAAGAATATCGGAGTTGAGGAAGGGTCTTTACGTTCTGCCAGCAGGCAACTGAACCGTCTGGTTGGAAGTAGTAGAAATCATGTTCATCAGACTTTGGGTCTTCTAGTGCCTTCTTAAGCCATACGCTGTTGAGACTGGTGTGGTTGATGGAGATATCCAGAACTACTTTTATCCCGTTTTTGTGCATTGTATCTACAAGAGAAGCAAGAGCCTCATCTCCACCCAGTTTTGGGTCTATAGTGAAAAAATCTACTGTGTCGTAACGGTGTACTGACTCTGAGGCAAATATTGGGTTGAGGTAGATTACATCTATTCCAAGGGCCTTGAGATAATCTGCCTTCTGCTCAATGCCTTTAAGGTCTCCATTGTAGAAGTCGCAGCAACGGGACTGAACCCATTCTTTGGGTTTTTCTGTCCACTCTGGAGTTGTTACCTTTCCTCCATCAAACTCATACTGTCCAGCCTTTGCTCCAACAGAGGAATCTCCATCACAGAATCTGTCTGGAAAAATCTGGTAGCAGGTGGATGAGGCTACCCACTGAGGAGCGGTTTGTCCCGTCATGAGAGAGAAACGCTGATAAACGGATGGCGTATAGCGGGTTATACCGGCTAAGGAATAATAGTAACTGATCCCATCAAGGAAAAAAACAAAGAAGTAACGAAACAGGGTCTCGTCACAACTTGTACTTACTGTTGCACTGTATTTAGCTGCACCGTTAAAGAGACCGTCTTTTTCCATCTGCTTCATATAGACAAGTCCAGTGTCGCTGTCATACTTAACATAGACACTGTCTGGAGAAGAAGAGAAAACAACAGAGAGAGTGACCTTTTCACCTTTAGCAGGGAAGAGTGGAGTTACAAAGGAAGAGGAAACTCCTGAATATACAAGGGGTAAAGCTTTAGGCATAAGAACTTCCTATCTTACACAAAAACGTTCAATAGCCTCTGCAACTGCTCCGTGTTCGCAGTCGGCTGAAGTTACAAAAGTAGTAAGGGCTTTGATGTCCTCTGGAGCGTTGTTAACAGCAACTGAAATGCCTGCAGTTTTAAACATATCAACGTCATTATAATAGTCACCTATGGCCATAACATTGTCTTTTTTTATATCATAGTGCTTACATAGGGCATTAATTGCAGTTCCTTTGTTCACTCCATGGAGCATTATTTCAAGGTAATAAGGGGAAGATTTATAGGCATCTATAATGCCCTTATATCTCTTATTAATTTTGTTCATCAGGGCTGTGACTTTATCTGAATCTCTGCTTACCCCTAACAATTTGTGAATCTTTGTGGTCTGGAAAAGCTCTGGCAGGCTGGCAAGTTTTGCAGGTATTTTTAAGGCTTTGGATTCATAGTTTGCCCAAAAATCGTTGCAAGGTTCCAAGAACCAATCACTTCTGTGATAGGCAAACAAAATGCAGCCCATTTCTTTTGCCAAAGTATAAAGCTCCAGTGCAAGTTCTTTATCAATTGTGTGCTCTTCAATAAGGTTGCCATCCCAGTCTTCAAGAAGGGCTCCACCAAGGGATGGAAGCACTCCTTTGATCCCAATTTGGTCCATGAAGTCTTTGACAGAAAGAGCATTTCTTCCTGAGATAATGGCAAAGTGAATACCTTCTTCAAGAACGGCTTTTCTTATAGTTTTTTTGTTTATTTCGGGAATTCCAAGGTGGTCAAAAGATAAAGTACTATCAATATCGCAACAGATTAATTTTGTTTTTTCCATAAGCCAAGAATAAATAAAAACTCCGGAGATGCCAATATAGCAGACCCTTATAACAGGCAAATAAACATCTCCGGAAGTAACTAAAATTAACTAATTGTTTTACTGCTTCATCAAGCGGCTGAAGAAGGAATTGTCCTTTTTCACTTCTTCTGGAGTTCCAACAGCAGCAACCTTACCGTGGTCAAGAACAATAACATTATCAGCATCCTTGACACCGGAAGCGCTATGAGCAATCTCAACAACAGTGCGTCCCTTCATAAGAGCACCAATGGCCTGTTTGACTTCCTGTTCTGACTTGGCATCCAGGTTAGCAGTAGCCTCATCCAGGATGAGGAGGGAAGAATTTCTAACCATAGCACGAGCAATAGCCAGGCGCTGTTGCTCACCACCGGAAAGACCAAGACCATTAACGCCAATCTTGTAATTTAAACCCTCAGCGTGGGCTGCTACAACCTCATCAAGGTTTGCCAAATGAACCGCTTTCATAACTTCCTCATCTGAAACCTCTCTGCCGGCACCATAAACAATGTTTTCTTTGATAGTACCAGAGAACAGCGCTGGCTTTTGGGAAACAAGAGCAAACTGGCTACGCCAAGAGGCTAGAGAGACATCTTCCGCACTCTTTTCACCAAAACTGATTTCACCAGCGTCTGAGTCATAGAGTCGTTCAAGAACACGAGCCATGGTAGATTTTCCACTTCCGTTAGGCCCAACAATAGCAGTAACCTTTCCCTGTGGAATCTTTACGCTTACATTGTTAAGTACGTTGCGGTCAGAATAGGCAAAGGAAACGTTGTCAAAGACAATATCGCCTTGTGGTTTTTCAGCATCTTTACCTGTTGTGGTGTCTTCTTCCTGCTGTGCAAAGATTGAAACAAGTTTCTTGGAACCACCTTCTGTGGCTGCAAAATAGGTTGGAATAGACATAAGAGCAACCAGGGTCAACTCCAAAGACATACCAAATACATAGAGAGTATTGATTGGTGTTGCAGTTGTAATTGTTCCCGCTTTGATTGCAAGGATTCCACCAAGGAAGGCACAGGCGTAAATTATGATGTAGGTGAAGTTGTTGGATAAGGTTTGAAGTCCAGTAGCAAAGGCGTTATAGAGAGCTGCTTTGTAACGCTCTTCAATGAAATCATTACTTTCCTTTATCGCTTTTTCTTCTGCGTTAGACGCTTTAATGAACTTTATGGCTGCAAGGTGCTCGGTGTAGTAGGCGGTCATAGAGGAGATTTTGCTCTGCAGGAAAGTTGTTGCTTTGGAGCTAACCTTTACGCTTACTACCATTGTTACGACAGCAAGAATCAAGAAGACCACAAGGAAGCCCAGAGCCTGTGGAATATCTTTTGGAGCTGCGGCACTTATAGAGAGGATGTAGACGATAATCTGTAAAACGGTGATGGCTGCGGCAAAAGGCTTTGAGGCGTATTCTGCGTCCGATGTAATGCGAGAAAGCATTCCGCCAGCTGGTTCATCTTCATAGCTCTTTAGTGGAAGACGAACCATCTTTCTCCACATCTTTTTCCTAACTCCGGTGACAATTGTCACATATGCATAGTTGGCTATTACGCAGGCAAAAATCATAAGGTACTGAATAATACTTGCCAGAAGGTATTGCCATAGTGGGGACAAAGAAGTCAAAGCGCCACTGAAGATAGCCAAGTAAT
>CAVISO010000052.1:0-9343 GCA_963645435.1 Sphaerochaetaceae bacterium
GCTTTGCTGCGGACTTTCTTGTTTTCATCTTAGGCATTTTTGTACCCCTTATAAGCGCCGTTGGGGAACAAGAACCCCCAACAACAGCTGTTTAAACCTCCATACGAAGGTTATTAACTAATTTTTCTTCGCTCCTGCTTTGGCTGGGCTAAGAAGCATGGACATGTTTCTGCCTTCCATTGCTGGCTGCGAATCTACATTATATAGTACTTCTTTTTCAGTGAGCATTTCAAGTATACGGTCCAGGACTTCTTTGCCAAGTTCTGTATGGGCTAACTCTCTACCTCTGAATCTGATAGTTACTTTGCACTTGTCGCCTTCCGCTAGGAATTCGCCAATTGCTTTGGACTTTACCTCAAGATCGTGTTTATCAATCTTAGGCTGCATCCTGATTTCTCTCATTTTGATGATGGTTTGGTTCTTCTTGGCTTCCTTGAGCTTCTTTTGCTGTTCATATCTGAACTTGCCGTAGTCAATGATTTTGCATACTGGTGGGTCTGCGTTTGGTGATATTTCCACTAGATCCAATCCTGCTTCTTCTGCTAATGCTAGTGCATCAAAGAAGTTCATGATGCCTTTTTTCTGATTTTCTTCATCAATCAGGAATACTTCTTTTGCTCGTATTTGCCTGTTGATCCTTAGTTCTTTTGTAGCCAAGCTTCCCTCTCTGTCAAAATGTTTTTCTTTCAGTTTTCTGGCTTTAAAAGAGCCCCCTTTGTGGGCGTCTATATAAGTCCAGCGAAAAGAAATATATCACGAAAGTAATAAACAGACAATAAAAAAAGGGCGTTTGTTGTCAAACGCCCTGAAAAATGTCTTGGAAAGCTTAGGTGCTGGCAATCAAGCCTTGCCTGCTGAGCCTAAGACATCGCGGTTTTTGTGTGCGTACATCTCTTTGAGAGCGGTGCGGGCTGGTCCAAGATATTTGCGAGGATCAAAGACCTCTGGGTGCTCATCAAAGACCTTTCTGATGGTGCCGGTCATTGCAAGACGACCATCACTGTCAATGTTGATCTTGCAAACTGCGCTCTTGGCAGCCTGTCTGAGCTGATCCTCAGGGATTCCTACGCTGTCCTTGAGTTTTCCGCCGTGCTCGTTGATCATCTTGACGTATTCCTGTGGTACGGAAGAGGAGCCGTGGAGAACAATTGGGAAGCCTGGGAGCTTCTTTTCAATCTCTGCGAGAATATCGAAGCGAAGTGGAGGTGGAATGAGAATTCCGTCAGCATTACGAGTGCACTGATCTGGAGTGAACTTATTGGCGCCGTGGCTGGTTCCAATGGAAATTGCCAAGGAGTCTACGCCTGTCTTGGATACGAAATCAATTACTTCAGAAGGCTGTGTGTAGTGGGACTGTGCTGCACTTACTTCATCTTCAATACCAGCAAGTACGCCAAGCTCACCTTCTACGGTTACGTCAAACTGGTGTGCATACTCAACAACTTTCTTGGTGAGGGCGACGTTCTCTTCATAAGGGAGGCTTGAGCCGTCAATCATGACTGAAGAGAAGCCGTTGTCAATGCAGTCTTTGCAGGTTTCAAAGCTATCGCCATGGTCAAGGTGAAGTACAATTGGAATGTCGCAACCAAGCTCATGTGCATACTCGGTTGCACCTCTAGCCATGTTTCTGAGCAGGTTAATGTTGGCATAGTCTCTAGCGCCTTTTGATACCTGAAGGATTACTGGGGACTTTGTTTCAACACATGCCATGATGATGGCCTGTAGTTGTTCCATGTTGTTGAAATTGTAGGCAGGAATGGCATATCCGCCTTTTACTGCTTTGGCAAACATTTCGCGGGTGTTTACCAGACCCAAATCTTTATAAGAAGTCATTTAGGTTATCTCCTATGGCTCAAATATACTTCCTAATATATTAGTTCGTCAAGAAACGGGCGCCTGACGTAAGTGCCAGACGGAAGCGCTTGACGTAGGCGCTTGACATGGGCGCTTGACGGGGGCGCTTGACGGGTCAAGAGAAGGCGGGTAAAGTTTTGCGTATGAAACATAAGACAAAGATTTTGCTTGGGCTGATAATTGGAATTGTTTTGTTTTTTGCGGTACTGGCTGCAATTTATTTTTTTGCCTTTGAGCGTTTTGTCTTGGTTAGCGACCCGGCGTGGTCTTATTTGCTTCCTTCCAGCGAACTTTTTTCCTTGCGTGCAACCTTGGCCGTGCGCGGTTACCGGCTTGTGCTGGTCAAACCTTCTGCCTCCCAACTGGACGAGGCTTCTGCTTTTACCCCGATGCTTCTGAATCTGAATTTAGATAAGGGCTCTGTGATTTTGCTAGGTCCTCTGGCTAGTGCGAGTGCTATACGCTTTGAGGTTGATGTTTCTGCCTTGCTTGAGCAGGCGGTGGTCTATGGGATGTCTTCTCAGGCGTGTTACAACTTTGATGTAACGCTAGTTTCCAACGTCAAGGCAGGCTGGCTTGAGGCAGCAAAGGCGGTGTTAAAGGACAGTGGCTCTGGCTCTGAGGTTGGCTCTGGTTCTAGCGCTGGGGCTCGGGGGAAAAAGGCACAAACAATGGCTCAAAAAGTGGCTGTGGTCTATGATTTTGCGGGTACAAGTGCTTTTGAGGCTATCAATAGTGTGATTTCTGAGGATTCGCTGGCAGTTTATTTTCATGATGGCGAGAGCCATTTGTTCTTCAGTAATACTGTGTCAGATATGGCTTCTGAGCAGGTGGTGTTGGCTCTTTGTCCGCACTTGGAGAACTTTTATGAACTTCTCTCCCTGGACAGTTCTACGGCCTGGATTGTGGATTACAGATATGCAACCATTGTTCCTAAGAGCCAGCTTTTTGGCACTGTTTTACCTGATTTGAGTGGCACCTGTGCTGCCTCTTTGGGGCTTGGCAAGCGCTCTGAAAATGAGCTGAGTGCAGTGGTGGAACTGGAGTATAAGTATAAAAATAACTAACGGAAGAGATGCCGAGAGATATCGGGCTTGAAGAAGAGGGGGAAGTGCGGCGTGAAGCTGGATGAGGCGTATTTTGATGGGATTTTTGAGGCCTTTAAGGGGGCGCTGGAGCGGGAGGGGAAGGCGATTCCGGCGGTGTCCATGATGGCAGTTGAGCTGCAGGACCCGTTTATGGTGCTGATTTCTACGGTGATATCGCTACGTACGAAGGATGAGGTGACCTTGAAGGCGTCTAAGCGGCTGATGGCTGTGGCGCCTACGGCTTTTGAGATGGAAAAGCTGTCTGAAGAGGAGATTGGGGCGCTGATTTTCCCGGCTGGGTTCTATAAGCGTAAGGCTAAGCAGATTAAGGAAATAAGTACAATTTTGGTGCAGCAGTATGACGGGGTGGTGCCTAGAGACCCGCAAAAGCTCATGGCGTTGCCGGGCGTGGGGCTGAAGACGACTAATCTGACGTTGAATTTGGGGTTTGGGATTGTGGCTATTTGCGTGGATTGTCATGTGCATCAGATTACAAATAGACTGGGCTGGATTCAGACGAAGACGCCGGAGGAGAGCGAAAAAGCGCTGATGAGGGTGATGCCTAGGCGGTTTTGGATTCCGCTGAATGAGCTTTTGGTGTCGTATGGGCAGGCCATTTGTACCAGTGTGAGCCCCAAGTGCTCCCTGTGCCCGGAAAAGGACAGGTGTCCAAAAGTGGGCGTTCAGAGGAGTAGGTGAGAATTTGGAGAGCTTTGGGTGTGCTTTGGGTATGCTTTTGGTGTGGAGAACTTTGGGTGTGCTTTGGGTGTGGAGAGCTTTGGGTGTGCTTTGGGTTTGGAGAACTTTGGGTGTGCTTTGGGTGCGCTTTGGGTTTGGAGGAATTTCGGAGGAATTGAGAGGAATGTCTACCTAAATGAGGGGTTTTGGGCAAAAAGGGGAGACGGGTGTCTACCTAAATGACCTGTTTTGGGCAAAAAGGGTAGACATTTGGGTTGGGGAGCGCAAAAAGGGCGGATTTTAGCGGGAGAGCAGAGCGGCCTTAACGGGCTGGGCGGATTTTAGCGGGAGAGCAAGGCGGCCTTAACGGGCTGGGAGACCTTAACGGGCTGGGCGGATTTTAGCGGGAGAGCAGAGCGGCCTTAGCGGGCTGGGCGGATTTTAGCGGGAGAGCAAGGCGGCCTTAACGGGCTGGGAGGCCTTAGCGGGAGAGCAGAGCGGCAAAGTTTTGGCGCACCTGGGTGGCAAGGACTTCCAGGGGGAGGTTTAGGACCTGGGCGGCGCACTGGTAAGTGTGCACCACGTAGCGCGGGGTGTTTGGCTTGCCTCTGTGGGGCACCGGCGTAAGGTACGGAGCGTCTGTTTCAAAGAGGAGTCTGTCCAAGGGGACGCGGGTGAGGGCTTCTCTAAGATCTTGGTTTTTCTTGTAGGTGAGGTTGCCGGCAAAGCTGATATAGTAGCCTAAGTCTAGGGCTTTTTCCATGAGAGGTAAATAGCCGTCAAAGCAGTGAATGATGCCTGCTTTTGGGGGTGTGAGTCTAGAAATTGTGGCAATTGTGTCAGTTTGGGACATTCTTTCGTGAATTGCGACTGGGAGTTTTAGCTCTGCTGCAAGTTTGAGTTGGGCTTCAAAGAGGTAGATTTGTTTGTCAACTGTGCCGTAGTTCCAGTAGTAGTCCAGGCCAATCTCGCCAAGAACTTTAGCGTGATAGGTGAGTAGATTTTGCTTTAAGGTTTGGAGACGGGAGTTGATTTCTTCATAGGACAGGGAGTCTTTAGAATTAGAGTCTTTGGAATTGGCGTCTTTAGTATTAGAGTCTTTAGAATTAGAGCCTTTGGTTGGCTCGTCAAGTTCCCAGGGACCCATGGCGCCGGCAAGGCAAAGTTTGGGAAAGGCTTTTAAGAGGTTGTAACGACGAGGCAGGTCGTCTGAGGTGCAGCCTATGTCTAGGCCGCCTTCAAAGCCTTCTGAAAAGGCCTGATTCAACTCTGAAACAGGGTCTAGACCTTTTTCTGAAAGGTTGTCACTGTGAAAGTGGGTGTCCAGGATGCCAGTGAGAGCGGGCGTAGCAGCATCAGGGCGCGCTGCTTGCGTGGTGACAGGGGCAGCGTCAGGGTAGGATGTTAGCGTAGTAGCGTTAGGGCGCGGAAGGAGCATTATTTGGCTTCAAGAAGCAGGGTGGAGAGTTCCTTGCCGCTTGCGTCATAGAGTTTTGGCTCTTCTAACTTTTGGATGCAAGGACCAGTGATTTCAATGCGCTTGAGATCTTTGTGAGAAGGAGCGTCATACATGATGTTCATCATGGTTTCTTCTACTATGCTGCGGATTCCGCGGGCGCCGGTCTTTTGATCATAGGCGGTTTGGGCAATCTGGTGCACTGCTTCTGGGGTGAAGACTAGGTCTATGCCGTCCAACCTCATGGTGGCTTCATACTGGCGAAGGATGGAGTTTTTGGGCTCTGTGATGATTCTTTCCAGGTCTTCAACTTTGAGGTTGTTCAGTGCTACGTGAACCGGAAGACGTCCAATGAATTCTGGGATGAGTCCAAATTTGACAAGGTCATCTGGAAGGACTTTGTCATAAAGCTCTTCCAGGTTCTTTTCGCGGGAGTCTGTGGCTGAGGTGCCAAAGCCCATGGAGGATTTTGCAGTTCTCTTTTCAATGATTTTGTCTAGTCCAACAAAGGCGCCGCCACAGATGAACAGGATGTTTCTGGTGTCTATGCGAATCATTTCCTGGTTTGGATGTTTTCTTCCGCCCTGTGGTGGGACGTTGGCAATGGTGCCTTCAATGATTTTGAGAAGAGCCTGCTGAACGCCTTCACCGGAGACGTCTCTAGTGATGGAAACGTTCTCGCCTTTCTTGGCAATTTTGTCTACTTCGTCTAGGAAGATTATGCCATGCTCGGCGGCGGCGACATCATCATCGGCAGCCTGAATAAGCTTTAAGAGTATATTTTCTACGTCCTCACCTACGTATCCGGCCTCTGTTATGGTGGTTGCGTCTGCAATTGCAAAGGGGACACTGAGGCGTTTTGCAAGGGTTCTAGCCAGCAGGGTTTTACCTGTTCCGGTAGGTCCCATGATGAGGATGTTGGATTTATCTAGTTCTACGTTGTCCGTTTCTTCCAGCTGTTTTTCAAATTTGATTCGCTTGTAGTGGTTGTAGACGGCTACGCTGAGGACTTTTTTGGCTTTGTCCTGACCTATGACATACTGGTCAAGGTATTCTTTGAGTTCCTGTGGGGTTGGCAGTACGTCTGGCAAATCATGAGAGGGGCTGTCCTCTCCATTGAAGTTTTTGCCACGAGGGTCGCCATAGAGGATTTCGTTGCAACGGTCAATACAACTTTCGCAAATGTTTACTCCGTTGGGTCCTTGAATTAGCCTGTTACTGGCGCTTCCACAGAATGAACAATATTTGTTGCTTTTTCCAAATGCCATCTAAATTATCCTCTTGTTAATATTGAATCCACTACGCCGTAGTCTACTGCATCTTGAGCGGTCATGAAGAAATCGCGTTCAATGTCAGCGGCAATTTTTTCTTCACTCTGACCGGTGTGCTTGACTAGGTATTCAATGGACAGGCGCTTTAAGCGCAGTATTTCTTTTGCATGTATTGCAATATCTGAAGACTGTCCCTGTACTCCGCCCCAAGGTTGGTGAATCATGACTCTTGAAGAGGGCAGAGCAAGGCGCTTTCCAGTGGCTCCACCTGCCAAAAGGAGGGCTGCCATTGAGGCGGCCTGACCCATGCAAATGGTGGAGACATCTGGTTTTATGTATTGCATTGTGTCATAGATTGCAAGTCCAGCTGTTACACTCCCACCGGGGGAATTGATGTAAAGGTTAATATCTTTCTTGGGGTCTTCAGACTCTAGGAATAACAGCTGGGCGACAACGAGATCTGCCTTAGCATCATCTATTTCTCCGTCCAGGAAGATAATACGTTCTTTGAGTAGCCGGCTGTAAATATCGTAGGCTCTCTCACTGAGTCCGCTACTTTCTATTACGGTTGGAACTAGGTATGCTGCTGGGTCTCTCATTGATTTGAATCCTCTTTAGTTTAGTTTTCTTCAGCTTTTTCTTCTTTCTTTTCTACTGCTTTGAAGGTGTTGTTTTCAAGAAGGTAATTCTTTGCCTTGTCAAACAATACGCTGTCCTGAGCATACATCTTGTAGACTTCGTAGTTTGGGTTGTCCTTGGTGAGGTTAGCGTCAAACTTCTTAACTTCTGCTTCAACTTCTTCATCAGTTGCAGCGAGGTTCTGAGCCTTCTTGACTTCTTCAAGAATCAACTGGCTCTTGAGGGTGTGCTCTACAGAAGCCTTTCTGGTGTCAAGGAACTGTTCCTTTCCGCCGCCGTTAGCGGTGAGATACTTGACAATTTCTGCTTCAGAAACGCCACCGAATCTATTTACAAAGTCTTTCCACTGCTGCTCAAGCTCTGCTTCAACCATGCTGTTTGGAAGTGCAATTTCTGTCTTTGCAAGAATTGCATCCAGAGCGCTTTCCAACTTGACTGCACTATTTTCTTCTTCAGCGTGCTTCTCAAGGTCTTTTCTGGTTGCGTTCTTGAGGTCTTCAACTGTCTTGTATTCTTCTTTGACGTCCTGTGCGAACTCGTCATCTACTTCTGGGAGCTCTCTGACCTTGACTTCCTTGATTGCAACTTTAATCTTGACGGTCTTGCCAAGGTAGTCCGTGCCCATGCCACTGTCATCACCATAGGTCTTCTCTATGACGGTATCTGCACCTTTTTCAAGCCCGATGATATCGGTATCCAATTTGTAGAAATTGTAGGAGCTGCCAACTGTGAAGGTGAAGTCATCTCTCTTGGTGGCGTCAATTGGGTTGCCGTCTGCGTCTAGTTCAGCATAGTCCATGGTTACGATGTCGCCTTCTGCAATTGGACCGTTCTTGGCAATGACCATTGCGTTCTGCTGTCTGAGTTTTTCAATCTCGGCATTGACTTCTTCCTCAGTGACCTTGACTTCTGGGCATTCAATTTCAAGTCCGGTGTACTGTGGGAGGGTGACATTTGGGAGTACGTCATAAATTACGCTGTAGGTGACGTCTGTGTTTGGCTTGAAGGGCAGAAGGCTCTCTTCATTCTGGAGCACTGGTGTGCTGTATGGAAGTGGGCGGTCTTTTTCGTCCATGTCCTTGTAAGAATCTTTGAGATTCTCTTCCATGAGCTTGAAGGTGACTTCTTCACGGATTGCGTCACCATACTTCTTCTCAATGAGGGAGACAGGGGCTTTGCCTGGTCTGAAGCCTTTCATTGTGAGCTTTTTTGCATAATCGTTGAGTTGCTTGCTGTACTCGTCTTCAATTTTCTTTGCTTCAAGTGTGAGTGTAAGTTCAACTGAAGAGTTCTCAAGTTTCTTGATTTCCATTGTATTTCCTCTCAAAATAGTTTTTTGCGCTAAAAAATATTGCCGTAATAATATATAGAAATTTGCGAAATAATTCTACCATGTGTCTCAACTTTTCGTTTTGTTGTTTTTTTGGTAAATTTTTTTGCATGAAAGACAAAACTCCAAAAACCAATGCTATGAGAATCCTTGAGAAGAATGGTATTTCTTATAACGTAATTACTTACGAGTACGATGAAGACCATTTGGATGCTGTTCATATTGCTAAAAGTGCGGGTCTTAATTTGGATCAGGTTTTCAAGACTATTGTGATGATGAACGATAATAAGGAGCTTTTTGTGTTCTGTTTGCCGGCTCAAATGGAGATTAGCTTGAAAAAGGCACGGGAGCTTACTGGCTCTAAGTCTATTGATTTACTGAAGTTAGACCAGCTGCAAAAGTATACTGGCTATATTCGCGGAGGCTGTTCTCCGCTTGGAATGATTCATACTTATCCTACGTTTTTGGAGGAGCTGGCGCTTCTAAACGATACTATTTACGTCAGCGGTGGTCAGCGCGGGCTTCAGGTTCAACTCAAGCCTTCTGATCTTGTCAGTTGTTGCAACGCGACGGTGGCCGCTTTTACTTAAGGGTGCTGGCGTGTGCGGCAGCAGGCGTATGCGTTAAAAAATAAAAAGTTCCAATCAGCACAGTGGATATGGCAAACCGCATTTCAGAGCGTGGAATAAAGTTTTTAACTCTTAAACGTGAAATTTTGTGCATGCCTCTTTTCGAGAAGTTCACCATCCATTACGCCTCACATTGCCTTGAGAGCTCTATCTGAATCAGCAAAATAGCGCTATTTTCAAAATTCAAACTTTCTAGCGCTATTTTTTGCACCTATAAAACGAAAAAATTTTTTCCAGCGCTATTTTTTGCACCTATAAAGCATAATTTATTTTTGCAGCGCTATTTTTCATAGGCGTTTGCACCAAATCAAAAATTTTCCTTTTGATTTGAGACAAATTTTGCACCAAATCAAAATTTCCTTTTTCAATTTGAGACAAACTTTGCACCAAATAAAATA
>CAVISO010000053.1:0-2886 GCA_963645435.1 Sphaerochaetaceae bacterium
GAACTCATTCTTACTAGATATGAGGATATTGATATAAATGTCATAGAACACGCCAAAAACTTAGAGTTCCTTGTTTTGGATGAGTTACATACATATAGGGGAAGACAAGGTGCTGATGTTGCTCTGCTTATTCGTAGACTAAGATACAGGCTTAATGCAACAAACATGATTTGTATTGGAACTTCTGCAACAATGACGTCTATTGGCTCGGATTCAGATCAAAGGAAGGCTGTTGCAGAAACGGCATCTGTTATCTTTGGAACGGAATTTAAACCTGAGAATGTAATTACGGAGACACTGGAAAGAGTAACTAGCCCAATTGTAGATAGTAACCTCTCTGCTTTATTACATGAGAGGATGATAAGTAATGCTCCTTGCCCTCATACAAAAGAAGAATTAAAGAAAGATCCTCTTGCTGTTTGGGTAGAACTTAGATTAAGCCTTACTCAGGACTCTGATTCTTCTCCTTACAAGAGAGCAAAGCCTCAAAAGCTATCTGATATTTATTCTCTTTTAGCGGAGCAAGCTGGTTGCTCTGAGGTGCAGGCCAAAGCAAAGCTTAATGAACTTCTTGAAGTTGCATCTGCCACAGAGTCAGAAGCTTTTTTTGCATTTAAACTACATCAGTTTATTAGTGGTCCAAGTTGTCTAATGACTACTCTTCAACCTAAAGGGGAGAGAATAATTACTGTTAATGAGCAGTTGTATACAAAGGATAAAGATGGCACAAACATTAGATTGTTTAAAACCTATTTCTGTCGAGACTGTGGTCAAGAGTTTATTCCTGTGTATTTATCGGATGGAGTTTATACTCCTAGAACTCTAGGAGAAAAACCTGAAGAAACTAATGAAGAGACTCCAGAATGGGGCTTTTTAGTTCCCTATGCAGATGATTTTGACTACGACTCAGATGATATTACTACTCTTCCTGCTTCTTGGAGACAGTTTAAAAGAGAACAAGAGGAAGTTGTTAAAGATAAGCAAAAATATGTTCCAATGCTACGTTATGTAAACAAGAACGGAAAAGAGGAAGATGGCGCCACCCCTTACTATTTTATTCCCGATACAGTTAGATTCTGTCCTTCCTGTGGAATAGAGATGGATGATAGGGCAAAAGAAAAAAACAAACTTGCAGGACTTTCTGGTGAGGGCCGGTCTAGTGCCACAACCATAATTACAATAAATCTTCTAAATCAAATGTTTGAAGATGAAAACAGCAAAAAGAAGATTTTAGGCTTTGTGGATAATAGACAGGATGCTGCACTTCAAAGTGGTAATTTTAATGACTTTATAAACAAGGCTATTGTAAGAGGTTCATGTATTGCCGCTATGAACACTATGCAGGAGCCTTGTTCTGTGCAAGATTTGTGTCAAAGGATCTTTGACGTTCTTGGCTTTAGCGATACGAGCAACAAAGAAGCTTTAAGTGAGCTGTATGTAAAACCTGATGCTCCAGACCCTGTTAGAAAAAGAAATGAACAGGTTGCTCTCAATGTTCTTAGATACAGGATTCTTGATGAGACAAAGCAGGCATGGAAATACTCAAACCCTTCTGTTTTCCATCTAGGGCTGCTCAAAATAAGGTATAGAGATTTTGGTGCGATGATGGAGGACTCAAATCAAATAAATAAGTATGAGATTCTTTCCACTTTGTCAGTTCCTGCAAGAAAAAGAATTATGCTAACTCTGTTGGATGAAATGGTTGGTCAACACTGTTTGTCAGATGAGATGCTAGATGTTCTTAATAGCGAAAAATTTAAGAAAGAAGCTTCTAACTTCCTTAATCCTAGATGGAGCTTTGATGCAGAAGAATCTTTGTATGAAGGAAACCGCCTTACTTTTGAAAAAACGGGACAGCAACACTTAAAGGGCGCGTACCATTATTTGGCATGTACGTCAAACTCTAAAATGGGCCGTCTTCTTAAGAAAGATTCATTCTGGTCTCAAAATTCTCAATATAATTCAAAGAACAAAAAAGAATTAGGTTTTATTGTGACAAAATTAGCATCTGAACTTATTTCTTTAGCTAGCTACTATGGTATTGTAGATGAGAGGACTGAAGCTGGAAAAAAATACTATCAAGTTTACAGCACTGCTCTTTTAATAGAGAAGGGCGATGGAATTCCAAAGAACAAGAAGTGGAAAAACGAATACTTCCAAGTCTTGTACAAGACAATTGGAAGACAGTTTGTTGCGCGTTCAAATGGAATATTCTCTTATGTGTCAGCTGAACATACAGCACAGGTATCTTCAGAGGAAAGAGAAACCCTTGAAAAACGGTTTAAAGGTGAAGAAGGTTTTGCTCCACTTCCTGTCTTGTATTGTTCTCCAACTATGGAACTTGGAATTGATATTTCATCACTAAACACAGTTTATATGAGAAACGTTCCTCCAACTCCTGCAAATTATGCTCAGCGTTCTGGTAGAGCGGGAAGATCTGGTCAGGCTGCTCTTGTAGTTACATACTGTTCTTCTCAAAGTCCGCATGATCAGTGGTACTTTAAACACTCTAATGATATGGTAAGCGGTGCTGTTGTAACACCATCTTTGGACCTCTCCAATAAAGATCTTGTGGATAGCCATCTTATGGCGGTATGGTTTGCTGCTGCAAAATGCAAAGTTGACTCCTCCATTTCAGAGATTATTGAAACAGAAAACGAAACTTACCAAATTAAAGATGAAATTAGACAAGTTCTTACACGTCCAGAACTTAAGGATGAAGCGTATGAGGGTATAAAAGACTTAACAAATAGTATTTCTGAATACCTGACAAAAGAACGTGCTCCTTGGTACTGTGACGGATACGAGCAAATCTTTGTAGAAAATGCATACGATAAATTTAGTAATTCATTTACTAGCTGGATTAACCTTGTAAAAGACACAAAG
>CAVISO010000053.1:2896-9313 GCA_963645435.1 Sphaerochaetaceae bacterium
GATGGATGATGCTCACAAGCAACTAAGTAGGGGACTTCCCAAAAACTCTAAAGATATAATCTCAAAAATTCATAATGATGCAGCTAATCAACTTACTCTGCTAACTCATCCACCTAAAAATGCCAATTCTGCATCATCTGATTTCTATATCTTTAGATATCTTGCAGGTCAGGGCGTTATGCCAGGATATAATTTCCCAAGACTTCCTGTAATTGCATGGATTCCAAAGACAAAACAGGCTCATGAAGACAATGATGAAAAAATTGTCTCAATTAGCCGTTCAAGATTCTTAGCCCTTTCTGAATTTGGGCCTCAAAGTATAATCTATCACAGAGGAAATTCTTTTAAAGTCTACAAAGTCAAGCTTAATGCTTCCTCTTCTGTAGAGAACCAGAATGGACAACTTGCTCTTGCTACAAAGTCTGTTATTGTATGCCAAGCATGTGGCTTTGGCCTTATTTCAAACTCAGATGGAATTGTAACAGAGGATAGATGTCCAAACTGTGATGCTATTTTAGATAGGACAAATACAATCCCAAGTCTTTATCGCATAGAGACGGTTGAGACAAGGCCTGTATCTGCTATTACATCAAATGATGAAGAAAGAATGCGTCGTGGATACGACTTGCAAACGTTCTATTCTTTTGATAAGGCCGATACTCTTGAAACTACTAGAGAAGTTCTAAACCAAGACAATAATGTTATTGCCACCCTCAGATACATTCCTAATGCCACAATTTACAAGGTGAATAAGGGCTGGAAAAATAGGAAGAATAAGTCTGAATTTGGTTTCTTAATTAGCCCATCTACTGGAATCTGGAAGCGAGTCCAATCAGACGAAGTAGACGACAACGAAAACGAAGAAATAGAAAATAAAGTTCAAGACTTCAGACAAAGGATTGTCCCATATGTAGAGGACCGTAAAAATTGTCTCATCCTTCAACTTCATTGTGCTGGAATGGATGATGACAGAGTTATCCCAACATTGCAATCAGCATTTTCTAGAAGTATCTCTAACGTTTTCCAAATAGAGGGTTCTGAGCTTTCTGTTGAACTTCTGACTGACAACTCAAGTTCCAAGTCAATTCTTTTCTATGAATCTTCAGAAGGAGGGGCGGGTGTTCTTTCTAGAATAGTAAGTTCTGAGGAAGTATATCTTAAGACAATTTGTAAGCAAGCATTGGAGATAATGCATTATAGTTTCAACCATGACAAGGAAATACTCACCATAGAAGACTTGCATGATGACGAGCCTAATTGTGTTTCAGGATGCTATAATTGCTTGCTGTCTTATTACAACCAGCCTTATCATGCTCAAATAGACAGAAGAAACAAAAACGTCTTAGCTATTCTTGTATCTATGGCCAACGGAAGTATAACGCAGCCAAAGGAACACGCTGCTAATTCTCAATTTGGGCTTTTCTTAAGAGTAAAGGGAATTGTGCTAACTGATTTAGTTCAAGACAAGACGGTTCTTAGCAATGAGTATACAATTTCTTATTACAGCAATTCTTGTAAAACGGCATTCTTCACAACTTCTCCTGACCAAGCGCTAGTTGAATACTTAAAGCAAAGAGGCGTGCAAGTTATTATAATTGGCAGTACAAAAGAGGAATGGGAAGAAAATCTTCAAAATATCAAAAATGCAATAGAGGGAGGGCTTAACTAATGTTTAATCCTGGTAATCTGGTACATGCCCGAGGAAGAGATTGGGTTGTTCAATCTGGCTCTACTAAAGAACTTTTATGCCTGAGACCTCTAACTGGGTCCAGCGATAGCTTAACTTATTTGGTCCCTTCTCTTGAGCCTGAAGCTATATGCGAGGCAAGATTCCCATATCCCGATGTTTCAAAGATGGGTAGTTTTGAGGATAGTTCTATATTCAGAAATGCTGTCATGCTTAGGCTCAGAGATGGAGCAGGCCCTTTAAGATGCCCAGGCCATATTGCTGTTGAACCAAGGTCTTTCCAGCTTACCCCACTGTTAATGGCTCTTAAGATGGACACTATAAGGCTTCTTATTGCTGATGACGTTGGTGTAGGAAAAACCATAGAAGCTGGCTTAATTGCAAGAGAAATGCTAGATAGGTTTGAGATTGATAGAATTTCAGTATTGTGTCCGCCTCATCTTGTTGATCAATGGGAGAGAGAACTTTCTGAGCATTTTAATTTGCCTGCTGTTGCATTAACCAGTTCTACGGTTTTCTCCTTAGAGAAAAAATTGCCTTCAGGAATGAGTTTAACCCAGCATTACCCAATTACTGTTGTTTCGTTGGATTACATTAAAAACCCAAACAGAAGAGACAATTTTGTCCAAACTGCGCCAGAATTTATCATTGTTGATGAAGCGCATACCTGTACTGAAAAGAATGGCAAGACAAACCAGCTACGTTTTAACCTTCTTAAAGAGTTGGCTTCAAATCCCAATAGGCATATGTTGTTTCTCACTGCAACTCCGCATTCTGGGGATAATACGGCATTTGGAAACTTGTTGTCTCTAATAGATCCTAAATTTGCTGTGCTAGGGGATGTAAATTCCAAAGATATGAACGAATACAGGGCTTTAAGAGAAAGTCTTGCTCTTCATATGGTGCAAAGGCAAAGAAAAGATGTCTATCAATTCAAAGATAAACCAAACTTTGCAAAAAGACTGCAAAATGAGTTCCAATATTCACTTAATGGAGAGTGGAGAGAATTTTTTGAAGATGTTAGAGAATACTGCGGAAAGCTTGGTGAAAGGTATTCCCAAGACCGCAACTCAGCAATCTGGTATGCAATTTTGGCTCTTTATAGGAGCATTGCATCTTCTCCTGCATCTGCAATAAAAGCGCTAGACACTAGAATTCGTAATGTCACTGAAGAAGAGAATGAAGATTCAGATTTAGAAGAGTCAATGAAGATTCTTATGGATACAAACTCTTCTGACGTTGCTGCAGATGTGGATACCACATACTTGTTTAAGCATGACAAAGCCCTTAAGGATCTATTGGAAAAAGCAAAGATTCTTCAAGAACTGGATGATCCAAAATTCACACTGTTGCTGAAAATTTTGAAAGAACACTTCTTAAAAGCAGATGAATATTCAAAAGAGCCATATAAGCCAATTATCTTCTGTAAGTATATTGCAACTGCAAATTATGTTGCAAAAAAACTTAAGGAAGCACTTCCAAAGAAATACCACATAGAAGTAATCACAGGACAGCAAAGTCCGGAGGAAAGGCAAGAAAGAGTCAACAATATGAGCTTGGAAGATTTTCCAATCTTGGTTGCTACGGACTGTCTTTCTGAAGGTATAAACCTTCAGGAGCAGTTTAATGCTGTTATTCATTATGATTTGGCATGGAATCCAACACGACATGAGCAAAGAGAAGGTAGAGTTGACCGCTTTGGCCAGAGTGCCCAATATGTTAAATGTGCAATGATTTATGGCAAGGACAACCCTGTTGATGGTTTAATTCTAAATGTTATTTTAAGAAAGGCAAAAACTATACGAGACAGTCTTGGTGTTATTGTACCAGTTCCTGATGATAGTAAGGCAATTCAGAGTGCATTAATTCAAGCAACCATGCTAAAGCGCAAATCAACGAATCAGCTGGAATTTGATTTTGGAGAGATAGAGGATATCCAAGAGAGCTTAAATAAGCCTTGGGAAGATGCTTTGGAGAAGGCAAAGCTAAGCAGAACAATCTTTGCCCAGCGTGCAATTCATACTGATGATGTTTATGCTCTTTTAACAAAAGAAAAGCTCATTCTTGGCACAGAAGATGATGTTGAAGATTTTGTGCTACGGGTCTTAACCAGGTTAAATTCTAGACCGGAAAAAACCAGCAAGGGCCATGTCCTTTGCTTGGGAAATATTCTAAATAAGGAGCTACGAACGTATCTTCAAGAAGCAGGTATTGCGGACAACTTGAGAGTCACATTCCATTATCCGCCTGAATCTGGATATGTTTATGTTCACAGAAGTCATCCATTAGTTGAAGCTCTTGCGTCTTATACCTTTGAGTACAACATGGAAAATCAAAACGAGTACAATCTAGGAACAAGATGTTCTGTTACAGAAACAAAAGCAGTATCTCAGATTGTGAACCTCTATATGGTTAGAATTCGTATGCAGATTAATACTTTAAACCGTTCGTCTATGGCAGAAGAAACGCTACTACTTAAGAATCAGGGTTCTAAACTTGTTGTTATGGATCCTAATGATTACAAGAATTATCTTAATATAGTTCCATCTGCAAACCTTGCTCCTGCTTACAAAGAGAGGATGATTAGCTCTGCTATTAATCTTTACTCTGACAACAGTGACTCACTGAAAGAGATTCTTTCACAGCGGGCTCAAGTTTTACTTAACGAAAACAATGCAATTAGAACTGCATCTTTAAGAGGTGGTATTGGGCGAGTTTCTGTTGTTCCTTGTGATGGTATAGATCTTCTAGGCTCTTATGTTTTAATTCCAAGTGGGGAGGACCTTTAATATGGCACGTTCAGCATCATATAATACCTGGCAGCATATTCATCTTGAAGGGAACTTGTATTCCTCTGATATTCTCACATTAATTTCTAATGATGGGGCGCAGGCTCAGACAAATGAGGCTTATTTACTTCCTTCCTCCTTATCTTTAATGGATAAGATTGGTTTTTCCTACAAAATGGCCCGAGGTTTGTACGACGACTACAAAAACCGTCTGACAAACCCTAAATACGACCCTTGGGAATTAACAAGAGAGTATGTTTGTAAGTTCTTAACCAACTGCTTGGACTGGGACATAGATAGTATTAGAAAACTGGATTGCAATGGTAGAAGTTATCCAATCAGGCGTGTTGCCTATAATAGGATTCCTATTGCCATTGCTCCTAACAATACAAGCCTTGATAGCCATGAGAAACGGTACTCAATTACAAACGGCCAAAGTAATATTTCTGCATTCCAGCTGGTTCAGCAGTATTTGTCATCTTCTGGACCTGCGAACTGGGGAATTGTTGCAAATGGGCTTTGCCTTAGACTGTTAAGGTCAACTACTGCATTATCAAAGCCACAGTATTTAGAGTTTGATTTGGCTCCAATTTTGGAAGACGATTTTTATTCTGAGTATGCTGTCTTATGGAAGATTCTTCATGTTTCAAGAATTAGAAACTCTGCTGAAGGAGTAGACCTTGATATTTGGGAAGAATGGAGAAAAGAATCCATAAATACAGGAGAACGAGTGCGGGATAGACTCCGTATTGGAGTGACAAATGCAATTCGTCTCTTTGGAACGGGTTTTCTATGTCATAGAGAGAATACTGTTTTACGCGAGCACTTACATAATGGAAGTATTTCTGCTGAAGAGTATTATCATCAGATTTTAAGGCTTGTTTATAGGTTTCTATTTATCTCTGTTACTGAGGAACGTTATAGTGAAAAAGGTATACGCTTAATATTTGATCCATCTTCTTCTGTAAATGCACGAGAAAATTACGAGAAAGGCTATTCTCTATTCAGACTTAGAAAAGAAATGCGTAGTAGCAGAAGCAAAAACCTCAACTATCATGACAGATGGGAAGCTCAGAAGATAGTTTTTAATGCTTTAGAAAATGGTAATGCACTACTTGGTCTTCCGTCTTTGGGTGGACTTTTTAACTCGCAGTTATGTAATGAACTCTTAACTCTTAAGCTTTCAAATTACTATTTTCTCAATGCTCTAGATTCTCTTAGATGGTCTGAAGACAAAGAGGGAAGGCCGTTCTGGGTAGATTATAGAAACCTTGGAACGCAAGAGTTAGGTTCTGTTTATGAAAGTCTCTTGGAAATGGTTCCTGTTATAGACTTAGATAGAAATGAGTTTAGGTTTATTGATGACAGAGATGCTGAAACTACTGCTGGGAATGAAAGAAAAACGACTGGTTCTTATTACACGCCAGATTTTTTTGTTCAGCAACTTATTAAGACTGCAGTAATTCCTGTTGTGGAAGAAAAGCTTAGTAATTGTGAAAATCCAGAGGAGACTTTGTTATCACTTTCTATTGTGGATCCTTCTTGTGGAAGCGGACATTTCTTAATCTCTGCGGCTGCAACAATAGCCGTTTATCTTTCAAGATATAGAGAAAATGGAGAGACTGTAAGTGGCTTTAGACAGGCCTATAGAGATATAATTTCTCATTGTATTTATGGTGTTGACCTAAATCCTATGGCCGTTGAACTTACAAAAATGGCTTTATGGCTGGAAGGTTATGAGCCAGGTAAACCGCTATCTTTCTTGGATTCACACATAAAATGTGGCAACTCTCTTTTGGGTGTTTTAGAGCCTTCTGTTCTTGTTGAGGGAATCCCAAATGATGCATTTGCCCCACGTAAAGACGATGATAAAAAGCTATGCACTTTACTTAAGAAAGAGAATACAGATTACAGAAAGAAACTTAAGAACAACCCATTACC
>CAVISO010000054.1:0-9299 GCA_963645435.1 Sphaerochaetaceae bacterium
ATTTCTTAGAGAGCGCCTTAACCTCATCTTCAGTAAAGCCTACATACTTTGCAAAGGGACCTGCATCAAGGATTGTATACTCATTGAAGTTATTGAGTGCAGATTGGGTTTTCTCCCTCTTAATGGGAAGAATGCCAGTAAGGTATGCAAGGGCAATGTATTTACTGGGCTCTATTCCTTTGAACAACCCTCTCAGGAATGAGATATACTCATCCTGAACTTTCTGGTTGTTGGCATCATCACGAATTAGGACATCCCATTCATCAATGATGACGACAAATTTATTCCCTGTCTTTATATTAATTTTAGCAAGTGCATTAAGTAGAGATTCCTCATCTTCTGATACATGCTCAGGGTAATAATCTCTTAGTTCTCCTATGATTTCCTTTTTAATTGAAGAGACAACTTTCTCTGATTTTCCCGCAAGCTCTAAAAAGCTTTGAACATCAAAATGAATTACATCATATTTATTGAGATGTTCCTTATAATCTGGAGAAGAACCGATTTCCAGATGGGAAAAAAGCTCAGAGGAGTCTGCACCTTTTGAGTAGTAAGCAACAAGCATATTAGCAGCCATAGACTTACCAAAACGACGTGGACGGCTATTACAGATAAATGCATCGGGAGAAAATAGTACACTGTTAGTAAAAGAAATCAGACCACTCTTGTCTACATATATTCTCGCATTCAATGCTGATTTAAACGCAGAATTATCAGGATTAACAAATCTTCCCATGCCAGCCACGCTCCTTTCAAATTATTCTACAACATGTTAGAGATTTTTGCAAAATGAGCTTTATGACGGCTTCCAATTGCCCCCAATTTCAGCACGCGTGAATGCAAGAAGTCAAAAAAAGTGGCTGTAACGTTCTGTCAGAAAAGTCTGACCTTTGTTACAGCCTCTTTCTTTTTCAGTAATCTGTCCTGTTTCAGGGAAATGCCTTCTGCTTTGGGTTGAGAGAAGTGGCGTTAGTTTTGTTGGTACGGCGGATATGACCCAGGGTACATGACACTTTTCAGATATTGGATCTGGCCAGAATTTAAGGAATTCTAAAGTGAGGCGGGCAAATAGTATCGGGATTAGAGCTCAGTGTATTTCTTGGCGGTGCCTTTGGCCTTGTCAATTGGGTATTTGGCTTCGTTTTGGGACATCTTGGTGTTGATGATGTCGTCTGCGTCTAGGTTGAGCTTGTCAAGCAGGTTGACGCAGTAGACGAGGACATCGGCCAGCTCCTCTTTGACGTGCTGGAGGTTGTAGGCGGTGTCGCTCCACTGGAAGCATTCCAGAAGCTCGTTGGCCTCAATGGAGATGGATTTGGCCAAGTTTGCGGGGCTGTGGAACTGGTCCCAGTCGCGGTCAGTGGAAAAGCGGCGAATTCTATCTAGGGTTTCTTGTTTCATATAAGGTCTCCTTTTGGGCTTTGTGATATGTGCAGTCTACGTTGTGCGTTGTGCGGTCTACGCTGTGCGTTGTGCGGTCTACGCTGTGCGTTGTGCTACGCATTACACATTTCAGTTGGCAATTTTGGGTGGATATTTTTGCTCAAAGGCCTCAACAATTGGTAGCAGCGTGTCATCCAAATAGCGTTTTGCCCCGTCCCGCAAAGCGGTGGGCACCCCGTAATAGGCCTCAGCAATTCCGCCGGTGATAGCTGCAAGCGTGTCACTGTCGCCACCAACCGATACCGCTGTGCGAATTGCATCTTCAAAAGACGTAGACTCCAAAAACGCCTCAATGGCCTGGGGCACAGTATCCTGGCACGACTCGTTAAACTCATAGGTGGCTCTTATCCCATCAATTGTGAAATCCAATGGGTAGTAGTTTTCTTGGACATATTTTTTGATATCTTCCCTGCTTTCACCCTGCAACGCCAAGAAAGCGCAAACCGCCGTAGCCTCCGCGCCCTTGATGCCCTCTGGATGATTGTGCGACACCTCCGTCACCGCCCGCGACAGCCTCTTCACCTCTTCCAACGACGCCGCCGCATACGGGACAGCACTAATGCGCATGGCAGCCCCATTGCCCCAGCTATTGTACGGTCTGGGATGGTCGCCAAAAATGAATCTGAAAAACGCACCCCCATAGCCACAATTTGGATAATTTGACCCAATCTCTCTCATATACCTTATACTATTTGAGCCCAAGTCACTGAAATCGCTCTTGCTTTCCAACAGCGCCTTAGCAATAGAGATGGTCATTATAGAATCATCAGTTGCAAAACAACACCGATGATAAAAATCAAACTTCTTATTCCTGTGATTATGCCACTCAAATCTTGAGCCAACAATATCGCCAATAATTGCTCCAATCATGCCCTAATGATAGCACATTATTTCAGTTTTAACTTGCCTAAATTACAAAAGGCTTAATAGCCGTATCGGGATTTTTGCGTAATGAGGAAGAAGATACTTAGGGCGGCGGAGGAGAACTCGGCAAAGACAATGGAAAGCCAAATGCCGTCCAGACCCCAGAAGATGGGGAGGATAAGGACAAAAATCACTTGAAAGAGGATGGTTCTGAGAGAGGAAATGATGGCGCTGACCACCCCATTGTTTAGGGCGGTGAAGAAGGAGGAGCAGTAGATTCCAAGACCGGAGAAGAAGAAAGAGAAGGAGTAAAAAAAGAAACCTCGGAGCGTCATTTCTACTAATTCTGCGTCGTAGCCTACAAAGATCTTCGTCAATGGTTTTGAGAAAATTTCGCCGGCTAAGACCATAATGGCGCCTGTTCCTAGAACTAGTGTTAAACTCTTCTTGAGCAGGGAGGATAGTTCTTTTTTGTTATCTGCCCCTAGGTTAAAGCTGACAATTGGTGCGGAGCCAGTGGAATAGCCAATGAAAATTCCAAGGAAGACCAGGACTGTATAGGTCATGGTTCCGTAGGCTGCAACGCCGTTTTCTCCGGCATATTTCATAAGTTGTGCGTTAAAAAGAATGCCAACCAAGGAAGAGGAAACTGTGGATAGGAACTCAGAAGAGCCGTTTGTGCAGGCTTTCAGGAAGGCTGCTCCGTCCATTTCAAAAGGTCCTAGTTTGAGCAGGCTATTGTTTTTCTTGGACAAGAAATAGAAAAATGGGACAAAGCCACCAACCAACTCGCTCATAACTGTTGCAATGGCAGCGCCATTGAGTCCCAAGTTAAATACTGCTACAAAGAGCCAGTCAAAAAGCATATTGGTACAACCGGCTGCCACCGTAGCAACAAAGCCAAGTTGTGGTTTTTCTGCCGCTACAAAGAAACTCTGAAACTCATATTCCAGCAACAGTCCAGCCAGCCCAAATAAGACAATTCTTCCATAGGAGATGCTGTAATTAAGCATGTCTCCAGTGGCTCCAAGGGATTGGGCCAGTGTTGGTAAAACTAAATAACCAACTAAGGTGAAGAGCACTCCTGCTACAATTGAAATATAGATGAACATTGAAAAGAGTTTATTGGCTTTTTCTGGCTTACCCTCCCCCAGCGTCTTTGCAACCAAAGCACAGCCGCCAGTGCCAAGCATGGTGCCAAAGGCGCCCAAAATCATTATGACGGGGTAGATGAAATTCAATGCTGCATACGCCGTCTTTCCCGTGTAGTTTGATACAAAAAAACCATCTACTACAAAATAAATAGAGGTGAAAACCATCATTCCTATTGAGGGCAAGGTAAAACGTAATAACTTACGGAAAGTAAAATGGTCCGATAACTGTATATTCATACGAGCCTATTTTGTCAGTCATTTATAATAAAAGCAAGAAGCGGGGTGTGTATACGCAAATGCCAGTTTTTGTGGACAAAACGTCGTTTTGTCCCCTTTTTTGGCGTTTTGTGTACACTTTGACAACGCTTATCAATATACTTTTAGTATGTTCACCTTGAAAGCAGTACTTTTTGACCTGGATGGAACCATCCTTAATACCGTTGGAGATATCAACTCAGCCTTGAACAAGACTCTTGGCACCAATTTTACTGAAGAGGAGTGCAAAGGCTTTGTTGGCAATGGTCTAAAAAATGCAATTAAAGCCGCAGTTGAGTACGCTGACCTGAAAAACGTCAATGTTGATACTGCTTTCACTCAACTTGTGGAAAATTACAAGCTAAGCCCTGTGAAATACACAAAACCCTACCCTTCAGTGCAAGAATTTTTAGATACGCTAGAAGCAAGAAACATTGCCATTGGTGTTTTTTCCAATAAAGAACAAGTTCTGGCTCAAACCATTCTCCACACCTGCTTTCCACACACTAATTTTATAATGATTGTTGGAATGCACGGAGGGTATGAACCCAAGCCCTCAGCACAGGCGGTGCTGGCGTTTTGTGAAAAGGCAGGTTGCAAGGTTGACGAACTTCTCTACGTGGGAGACAGCGAAGTGGATTACCAAACAGCGCTGAATGCTGGCTCTCAGGTACGCCTTCTCACCTGGGGGATGAGGACAAAAGAGCAGCTTCTTGCAAGTGGAGTACCAAAAGAGGTTTTGATAAATTCGATATTGAAGATTACGGTTTAGAAGAATTTTCCAATTCTAGCGTCTGCAACACCGTCTTTGATGGTGTATTCAAAATGTCCTTCAGCAAATTCCTTTAGCATTGAAGCAATGGCAATTTCATCGTAGTTGAAATCGCAGGGGTAGAATTCGTTAGTAAACACAACTTCTGAGCCAGCGGTGACATGGGAGAGGGACAATCTTTGATTGTTTTTCACAGCATCATTGTGGAACTCAAAGGGTAGTTCAACGGGATAACCTTGCTCATTAATGTAGGTAACGCCCCTTTCAGTTATTACCCCCTGCTCTCCGCGTATTTCTATATGGGATGGAAGAATATAGCTATGGTATTGATTCGTGGAGAAATCGGTTATGAAAATCTCACCGGTGGTAAATTCAACCGCGGTGATTTTTCGGGTGTAAGGCTGTAGCTCTCTGCCGCGCTCCATACCGGACCGGGAAGCCGTTTTCAGGCAGGCGGTGTCCTGGTTAAGCAGCCTATTGATGTGGGCAATTTCCAGGTGGCCGAATATACCGCGCAAAATGGAGGCGGCGTGGTGGTTGTGAAGGGCGCTAAGGTAGACGGAAGTGACCTTTCCAATCTTGGGAAGGACGGCTTTGATGGAGGCGTAAAGCGGGTTGTGCCAGTACTGCTCCAAGGTAAATCCTTTGATTTGTTCTGCCTCATTTAGCTCTTCATCTGTTAGAGAGAGAAAAGTGGTCTCACTGATGATGGTCTCTCCCCTGGCAGCCAGTTCCTTTAAAAGTGGGAAAAAGCCGTCTTGTCTTCTGGCGACTATCACCGCCTGGTGCTCATAAGAAAGGGCGGTTTCAAGATTTGTTGTGGCGTTATAGCCTTGGCTTTTCAGTTGCTGAGCCTTGTCCTCTCGTCTAGTGTAAATGCAAGAAATTGCAAACTGCGCTGGAAGAGCCTTTGCAATGCGCAGGAAAAAATCGGCTCGCCAACCGGCTCCGCATAGTACAAATTTTGTCATAACAACCCTCTGTATTGACCTTGAGCGAGTGGCACCAAGCATACCCTTTTACGTTATGCACTTGTCAACGCCAGACAACCTAAACCCTATCCACTGTGCGAATATAAAGCGGATATAAAGTTTGAATAACAAATTTCGAGTTTTTTATTACTTTCCAGGGTAGACTACCACGGATTCAACGTGATATTTGGAAAGAGCCTTTCTGCCTTCAAGTCCAGCCAGCTCAAGAAGGAAGACAATTTCTTCAACCTTGCCACCCAGTTTTTCAACCAGGTTGGCTGAGGCTTTCATGGTTCCGCCGGTTGCAATGAGATCATCAATGAGAACAACTTTCTGACCTGGCTTGATGGAATCCTTGTGCATCTCAATTGTAGCAGTGCCATATTCAAGGGCATACTCTTCAGAAACGGTCTCCCTTGGAAGCTTGCCAGCCTTTCTGATTGGCACAAATGGCTTATTAAGAAGATAAGCAATTGGAACACCAAGAATAAAGCCACGAGACTCGGCACCAGCAATAACGTCACAATCCACCTTTTTTACAAGCTTTACCATCTCATCAATGGCGAGCTTAAGTCCATCTGCTTCCTGCAGAACACCAGTTATGTCACGGAAAATGATACCTGGTTCAGGGAAATCTGGAATACTGATAATATAGTCTTCAACTTTCTTCATTAGTTAGTCCTCCAATCATGGGCAATAACTTCCTAAGTGTAACGAAAGAGCCCTTGGTTGCCAAGGCAAAATATTGCCGAATATTAACAATTTAACAATTTTGTTCCGATTTAAAACTGAGAAAAAATTTCACACCAGTTCCAAATTTTTCACAATTACTCAAATCTTGCACAGGTAAAAACACGAAAAAACGCCTCAAAGAAGTCAAAAAATCACTTGGCACGCTTCTTGCTTATATAAAAGCAGAGCAACAGTTTTTTTCATACCTCCTTTTAGTGTGATTTAGATGTCTAGGACCGAGAAGACCTAGGCATCTTTTTTATTTAGCCAATAATCACTATTATTCACACCATGAAAACCATGAAAACCAAAGAAGACAAAACCATCACCCAATTTTTGAAGTTTTTACTAATTGGAGCAATTGGCTCAATCATTCAAATAACAACTGTCAACGTATTATTTTTATTACTTAAAAACTGGAAGGCACCACTGCCCTCCTTCCTGTCTGGAATCTTCAACGAAAGCGTACTGGGCACGGGGAATGACAACTGGGGCTATCTGCTTCCCTTCTTCGCCTCCCACTTGCTTTCCAACACCTATTCCTACATTCACAACATGAAAGGCAATTTCAAAACCGATGCTCCTAAATATTACTTTGCCATTTACATTGCAATACTTGCCATTCTGATTGTTGTAGCCACTTGGCTATCCGGCGTTACGGCAAACCTTATAATGGAAACCAATATACCTCTCTTGGTGAATCTTGCACCTACGCTAGGCTCCATCATCTCAGGGATAGTCTATACCCTAATCCTTTTTCCCATTGAGAAGTTTATTCTTTTCAGAAAAAAGAATTAATAAAACTTAAGGTAAACTGAAAAATCTCCCTCAATGGAAATGCCAAGCCCAAGAATAAGGTCGCAGATTGGAGTTTGAACTCCGCAACCTACGCCAAAGCCAAGGTTGAAGTCTGCCAATTCAGAGAAAGGGGCTGTACAACGGTTGTCAGGAGCAACTGCTCTGGAGCAAATAAGGAAGGCATCGGCCTGGCTTTTCCAGCCTGCTCGAATTTGGCCAATTATAAAGCAAGGCAAGAAGCCGCCAAGGTTGTACTGGAAAGTACTGCCAAGGAGAATCAGATCTCTGGCGTACAGGGAATCTGCAGCCCCTGGAATTCCATCCCAACCACCAAATTTCTTATAGGAAGCCAGATATTCCATTGGCTCTCTACTGGTATAGAAGGTGGCATCAAAAGAAAGAGTTATGGTATTAGAAAGAGGTAAATGTTGCTCGTACGAGAGGCCAAGAACATAGGTGACGGAGTTTTTATAGAAGCCCAGGCTGCTAATAAAATCCACCTTAAGACCAGAGGTAGAGAACAAACCCTGCTTGTAGTTTCCGTACCAAACGCCATTGAAGAAAAGGCTTGGAATTGCAGCGGCAGTAGGCTTAGAACCGTCAATGTTCATCCCAACGGCATAGAGTCTGCTTTCAAAACCAGCATTTAGGTTGTAGCATTTGCCATCGGTGTACTTAAATGAAAAGGACAAATCTGTCAGAAAATCCATTACATTTACTGGAGTAGGATTTGCCCGGTTGGTGAGCGTTGAAACGGAGCCAACAGTAAAGGAAATTGATGGCATGAAATAGAATTTTGAATTTACCTTTGTTAAAGGATAGAAGAAGTCAGCACCTACGGTAATGTTGTCTCCAAGATAGGCATTTAACTGCAAATCCCAGTCAGTTTCGCCTATTTTTTTCAGGAAGAAACTGGACTTCATTTCTGGCATAAATTGGAGTAAAGCAGGAGCATGGGAGCCAATTTTTGCATACAAATCAGAAACTCCAGAAGCACTCAACAATAGCCTAGAACTAGATAGTGCGTCAGTTTTTTCCTCATTTGTTGTCAGTTTAGACCATTGTTTTGCAATTTTTTCCTCTTCTGTGAGCTCTACAGTTTCAACAACTTCCTCCGCTTCTGGGAGGTAAAAATAAGGACCAACTCTGTCCGGGTCCTTGGCAAGATTCAAATCTGAGAACAGAGCGGCAATCTCATCCAGTTCTGTTTCAAGCCGCTTAACTTCATCTGTTCCTCTTTGCAGAATTTCCTCTGTGTTAGAAAAGTCCAAAACGGCAATATCGTCAACAATAGGGGTGAAGATGATGTCCGCACTGGCATATTGATTTCTAATGGTGTTTATGACAATTAGGTTAAAGGAGGCGTTTACAGCACCAGAAAGCGTCTTCATGTCATCTGCATTAAAGTGCAGGGATTCATTCAAATTCACGCCAATTACTATGTCGTAACCCAGCGAGCGGGCATACTCAAGAGGCATATTATCCACCATTCCCCCGTCCAAAAGATACAGCCCCTCCACTTCATAGGCATCAAAAGCCAGCGGAATGCTCATACTTGATCTCATGGCATCCACCAGCGAGCCCCCCTCAAAGAGCACATAATCGCCTGAAGTTGCATCTGTTGCAACCGCTCTATACGGGATAGCCAAATCATCAAAACTGATATCTTCTGGGATTCGGCTGAGAATTTGATGGAAGAAGCTAAGAATCTTCTTATCACTAACCACCCCCGATGTCTCTCCAATATTCTTCTCAGTAAGTGCCACAGAAAGCAGGTTATACCTGGTGTCATCAAACGGCTCAATCAGACTCTGATAATCGGTCTCGAGAATTTGAGTAAACAGCTGTGTCAGATCATTCTCCGTGACAAGGCGTCTTATGTCCCCCGCGCTGTAACCGGCTGAATATAGACCCCCAATCAAAGCGCCCATGCTGGTGCCCATCACCATATCCACCGGAATTCCCTTCTCCTCCAACGCCTCAAGGATTGCAATATGAGCCACCCCTCTTGCTCCCCCGCCAGACAGAACCACCGCCACAGACGGTCTACCCAAGTCCGATGGCGCTGAGTAAGAAAACGGGGTTTGTCCTTCAGCTGTTATGGAAATTGCAGGTACATTATTTATATAGATACCAGTGTCTTTGTTGACTACGGCACATAAGTTAAAACAAACACAAACAAGCAAAAAGCTGACAAAAGTCTTTTTCATAGCCCTCTATTTAATATATTTTTAGGTTTTTTTCTATAAATCTGGACTTTTCTCTTGCTATTTGCCTAAAATTTTTTCTATAATAGTAATGGTTCTTAAT
>CAVISO010000055.1:0-9277 GCA_963645435.1 Sphaerochaetaceae bacterium
CAAAGAACCTTACGGTTGAAATTTGCTCTGCTTGTCACCCGTTCTTTACAGGCACACAGAAGCTCGTTGACTCAACAGGACGTGTTGAGCGTTTCAACAAGCGCTATGGTGTTAAGGAATCCAAGTAACGGAACAACAGTTCCTGCACAGGAGGGTGCTCAGAAGAATTTAATCTTCTCGGCACCCTTTTTTTATTTGCAATCGGGTTTGTTTTGGTCTAAAATTGTCGTAAGGAAGGGATTGTGTCGATTTTAGATAAACATAAGGTCGAATACGGGGACAAGCCTGATGTCCTAGTAACGGTGCCAGGCGTTGTTACCTTTGTTGGGGAATTCTCGGATTACAGTCAAGGTTATGCGCTTTGTGGTACAAGCTCAAAGACTCTTACTATTGCCGTATCCAAAAGAGATGACGCAGTTATCAAAATTTTGAGTGTTGCCTCCAACGATAGAAAAAAATTCTCAATGGCTGCAATTAAATATAGAAAAGAAGACCGCTGGGGCAATTATGTCAAAGGCATTGTTGTTGAGCTTCAGAAGTTGGCTTCTGTGCCTGGGATGAATATAACCCTTTCTGGAGAATTGCTGTTGGGTGATGGAAAAATTCTTTCTGCCGCTATCGGGGTTGGGGTATGTCTTGCCTTTTGTCAGATGACAGGCTTTGAGATGGACCAGGATTTGATAGCCAAGTGTTGTTGCCAGTCCAGCTCAAGATTCTGTAAGGAGCTCACAAATTGCCATTTAGTCATCTCTATGCTGAAGGCGGTGGAAGGCAAGTTCATGCTTTTTGACATGCTCAATCATAGTTTCAGGTATGTACAAGACCCGTTTGCAGACTCCAATTATTCAATCTTGCTGGCAGATGGACATATCCCGCCGGTGGCTATGAGAGAAGAGTTGTATGCAAGACATAATCAGGCAAGAGATGTGATGCTGGAGATTGCTAGAACCGCAGACAGAGGCAGTCTGCGAGATTTCCCTATAAACGAAGTTAGTGACCGGCTCATGCCCATTAGTGAAGAAACGAGAAAGATTGGCTGTTACGTTTTTGAAGAAAGCCAAATTGCTAAGGCAATGGCAAAGTATTTTGAAGAGAAGAACTTTGTGCAAATGGGAAAGGCTCTTACCAAGTTGGGTAAGGGGCTTAGAGATTGCATGGAGATTACTTGTCCTGAGTTGGATTGGCTGGCAAAACGCTCAATTGAAGTTTCTGGTTGTATTGGAAATAGCATAGTTTACAGCGGTTGTGGTGGCTTTATTGCCGTAATCATGGAAAAGAGATCAATGTCCTCTTATATCACAAAACTTGAAGAATATGAGAAGATCTTTGGGTTTAAGGTCACTGTTGATGATTACAAGCCCTGTGGTCCAGTTAGTCTGGTGGTAAATCCTCAGTAGTTTTGCAATAAATTTTTAGTTAGAGTTCTCTACCTATTTGTTTTTTCATCTTGACGATAATTGCTTCAAAGGCTATTTTTGGCAGTGGAGAAATAAAGAGAAAACATTATGGGAAGAATAGTTTATCTAGACAATAATGCAACAACTCAGCTTGCTCCTGAAGTACAGAAAGCTGTAGCAGAAGTGGAAGGAAGTGTTTACGGAAACGCCTCCAGCATGCACACCTTTGGGCGTAGGGCCAGTGCTCTAGTAGAAGATGCAAGACATAACGTAGCAGACCTTCTTGAATGCGATCCCAAAGAGATAACTTTCACCAGTGGTGCTTCTGAAGCCAACAACACCGTCTTTGAGATTGCACACGCTCTCATTGAGAAAAAGGGCAGTGGAAGAATTGTTACAACCACCATTGAGCATCCTTCTATTATTGAGACCATCAAATTCTTGCGTAAACAGGGAATCACGGTGGACCAGGCTCCAGTAGACAAAGAAGGTCGTGTGATTATCTCCGAGCTTGAGAAATTGATGGGCAAGGACGTGGTCTTGGTCTCCGTGATGACTGGTAACAACGAGACTGGCTCCATCCAAGAGATTGGGGAAATCTCTGCCTTGGCTCACAAATATGGCGCTCTTTTCCATACCGATGCCACTCAGGCAATTGGCAAAATTGAAGTTTCCTGTCGCAAGTGGAATTTGGACTATCTTTCCTGTAGTGGTCATAAGTTCTATGGTCCAAAGGGCGTAGGTGTTCTTTATGCCAGAACTGGCGTTCCGTTTGAGCCTTTTGTTCACGGAGGTGAGCAGGAACATGGTCGTAGAGCCGGTACTTACAATACCCCTGCCATTTATGGGCTTGGAATTGCTGCAAAACTTGCAAAAGAAGGACTTCAGGAGGAGCACGATAAACTTTGGGCTATGCGTGAGAAGCTCAGAAAGGGCATTGTTGCCTCTGTTCCAAACGTGGTGGTTAATGGTTGCCAGGAGCACTGCTTACCCGGAACGTTGGATGTTTCTTTTGAAAACGTTGAAGGCGAGTCCATTCTTCTTTTGTTGGACATGAGCGGTATTGCTGTTTCAACTGGTTCTGCCTGTGCAACAGGTTCTCTTGAGCCTAGTTATGTACTTCTAGCCGGCGGACTTGATGTGGAACTTGCACACGGCTCCATTAGATTCTCCTTTGGCAGATACAATACAATGGAAGATGTGGATTATGTCTTGGAGGTCTTGCCTTCAATTATCAAACGCTTGAGAGAAATTTCTACAAGATAGCTTTACAAGATAGCTTTACAAGATAGCGAGGTGAATATGGATAGTTTCATGGCCCAATGGGTTTATACCGATACCGTTAAAGATCATTTTATGAATCCAAGAAACATTTGGAGAAAGGAAGAGAGCTGGCAGCCAGAAGGAGTTGGTGAAGTTGGTTCTCTTGCTTGTGGAGATCAAATGAGAGTTGGAATTAAGGTAGCAGACGGCAAGATTGCTGACATTCGTTGGCTTACCTATGGTTGCGCCAGTGCCATTGCCAGCACTTCTATGATGAGTGAAATGGTCAAAGGCATGAGTCTTGAACAGGCCTACAAAATTACTCCTTCAATGATTACAGATGCCCTTGGCGGTCTTCCTGAGCATAAATTTCACTGTTCTGTTCTTGGAGACAAGGCTCTCAGAGCCGCTATTGATGACTACCTTGAGAAAAAAGGCTTGGATAATCCTTACAAGAAGAGCATTGCAAAGGTTATTTGTGAGTGCAAGGGTGTCACTGATCAGATGATTGAAGATCTAGTAAAAACAGACCAAGCCAAGACGCTTGAAGACCTTCAGCGTCTTACTGGCTACGGCACTGGCTGCGGCAAGTGCAAGACCAGAGTAGCCCTTCAGTTTGAAGAATACAGACACATCTACGGCAAGAGCTGATCTAGATTCTTTTTAATTTTTCAATTGCATCCTTAATGCGTTTTAATGCGTTAAGGATGTAATTTTTTTCTGTCCCAAAATTAAAGCGGACAAAGTCATCATAGCCTTCTCCAAACCATGGACCTGCGTTTACAGCAACACCTGCTTCAGTTCCTAGAAAATGCACTAAATCCATGCCTGGTTTTGCTTTTTCCAACAGCTTACGAACTTCTGCGCAATCCATAAACGTAATGAAAGAAGCCTGGGGCATAATAAACTTAATTTGAGGAATCTCGGCTTCAAGATAGTCCTTTATTGCCTTTGCATTCTCTTCAAGGTAGGCAGTTACATCCATAAGCCATTCATAACCATACTTGTAACAGGCTCTTGCTGCCGTACCTGAGAAAAGAGCTATCCCATCTAGTCTCATTTTTTCAAGATAAGTTTTAAATTGTTGCCTTAGTTCTTGGTTGGAGAATATGGTTGCAGAGAAATGCTCACCAGCAATATTGAAGGTTTTTGAAGGAGCCATGAAGGTGACGGATTCTACTCCAAGCGTGTTTCCAATCTCAAAGAATGGAATATGTTTTTGGCTTGGAAAGGTAAGATCACAGTGAATTTCATCGCTGAAGACCACTATGTTATTTTCTTTGCAAATCTGAGCTACTTTGGTTAAATCCTCCTCAGACCAGACCCTTCCAGAAGGATTATGAGGAGAGCAGAAATAAAGAATTTTCTTACCTGGAAGAGCAGCAAGCCTTTCAAAGGCGTTGAAATCCAAGTCAAAACGTCCCGCTTCTTTGTTATAAGAGAGGGTCCATTTGTGGATTTTTCTGTTATGTGAATTTGCAATATCCACAAAAGGTTTATAAGCAGGCATTGGGATTATTATCTCATAATTTGGCAGAAGTTCTGTCATGGCGGCAATACTTGCAAGTATGCCAGGAGAGATAACCACCTCAGAAGATGAAAGAGCAAACGAGTGCCTATTTTGGACCCATTGTATGAAAATTTCATCTAAATCCTCAAAACTAGGATATCCATAGGTTCCAAGTTGGGCTAATTTTATTAGTTCTTCTCTTGCCTTTGGTGGGGATGCTAAATCCATGTCTGCAACCCAGAAGGGCTCTGCATTAGGGTTTCCACACAGGTGGTCTAAGGCCTTTGGTGAATACTTTGCACTGTTTGTGCCTTTGCGTTCAACTCTTTCAATGTTCTTGTTCATAACACTAATTTTACTCTTGTTCTAAAATAATCACAACATAGGTTGAATTTGAATTTTGCGTTTTGCAAAAATGATGGTATAGTTTCTGTTATGAGTAATGAAATTTTAATTAAAGTTGACAATAATGAGTATGAAGTTCCTGCTTATACCACCGTTGAAGGTGTGTTAGCCAAGGCAGGACTTTTGAAAGAGGGTTATAGCGCAAATACTATAGATTATCTAGCCAACCCAATTATTGGCGCTTTTGTTAATGGGCAGCTTTGTTCCATTAACTATCATGTTCCAATGTCCTGTGAGATTAAGCCCATAAGGGCTTTTGAGAGCTTTGGAAGACGCATTTACAGACACAGTATTTGTTTCTTGCTTTGCTATGCAACAAAGCTGCTATTCCCACAGCGGCATCTGGTTATTGGGCATGCCCTTGGTGACGGTTTTTATTTCAGCTTTGATGATGAGTTTAAAACCACTGAGGCTCAGGTAAATAAACTGGCTAAAAAGATGAAACAGCTGGTTCAGGCAAATCTTCAAATCAAGAACAGAACCATTTCCAACCAGGAGGCTATCAGGTACTTCAAAGAAGAAAACTACAAGGCTACCGCATTGCTTCTGGAGTCTCAGAATATGCCTACGGTTGATGTCTATCTTATTAAAGACAAGAATCAGAGTTACTGCAATATTGCTTATGAGCCAATAGCCCCAAATACATCGGTGTTGAGCGTGTGGGAGCTGACAAAATATGGCAATTGTGGGATGTTGCTGCGGTACCCAGTTGCAAATAATGTGACCAGCGTGGTGGAGGCGCGAGATAACTCGGCCATGTATGACGTCTACGTGGAGAATAAAAAGTGGGGCAAATATCTGGGTATAAGTTGTGTTGGAGAGCTCAATAGATATGGCTCGGAGAACCGGCTGGCGGAGTACGTGAGGCTTTCAGAGACGCTACAGAGAAGAAAGATTGCAGATATTGCGGACCGAATTGTCAGCCAGAAGAAGAAAGCGGTGTTTGTGGCGGGCCCGTCGTCATCGGGTAAGACTACGTTTGCTAAGCGTATTTGTGAGCAACTGAGACTGCTGGATCATGAGCCCATCAGGATTTCGCTGGATGACTACTACAAGAAGCGCTGCGAGGCTCCGCTGGATATAGATGGCAAGCCAGATTTGGAGGCCTTGGAGGCGCTGAATATTGACCTGTTTGATCAGAATATGAAGGATTTGTTTGCAGGAAAAGAGGTAGACCTTCCCAAGTTTAGTTTCCCAAAACAGGAGACCTATTATGAGAATAAACCAATCCGGCTTACGGAGAAGACTGTCTTTGTAATTGAGGGACTTCATGGCCTAAATCCGCAAATTACTTCAAAAATTGAGGCAAAGTATGGGTTTAAGATATACATTTCTGCTTTGACCCAGCTGAACATGGATGATTGCAACCGCGTCTCAACTACTGATGACCGTATTCTCAGAAGGGTGCTTAGAGACTACAGAACCCGCAATTCAAGTGCTGAAGAAACGCTCTTGATGTGGCCTAGTGTTGCCCGTGGTGAGCGTATTCACATCTTCCCAAATCAGAATAACGCAGATGTAATGTTTAACAGCGCCCTTGATTATGAAATTGGCGTTCTTTCACCCTTTGTTCAGCCGCTTTTGAAAGAGGTGCCGCCTAGTTCCGGTGAAGCCTACACACAGGCAAGACGTCTGCTTTCCTTCCTGGAAAACGTCTATCCAATTCCATCCCACCTAGTGCCCTCAGATTCCCTTCTAAGGGAGTTTATTGGCGGAAGTGATTACGAGTGATAGAATTTTCCCAAAAGGGACAGTAAAAGAGACAGTAAAATGGACAATAGTATGAATGAGACAGAAGCTATCAAAGCCTTTTATATACTAGATTCCTGCACCGGATGCGGGATGTGCCTTTCCATTTGTCCTACCAAGGCAATTAGTGGAGGTCCAGGCAGGTATCACGTCATTGATGAGAACCTCTGCATAAAATGCGGAGCCTGTGCAAAAATCTGTCCTAATTCCAGCGTGATTGATTCCAACGGGGTGATTGGACCGCGGATCAGTAAGCACAACTGGAGCCTGCCTCATTTTATAGAAGAACGCTGTCTCAGATGTGGCAAGTGCTATGAACTGTGTCCTGTTGGCATCATCACTCGACCCAGCAGCACTGCCATGCCGGCTCTTTCCAATCCCAAATTGTGCTCCTCCTGCCGCATGTGCTGGAAAGTCTGCATGTTCAATGCCATTGAGTTCTTCTCTAGAACGGAAACGAGTGATATTCTTGACAGTGCCAACCTGGATTGAATTTTGATTGGCACTTTGGAGCTACACACATGAACAAAGCTGAACTAGAACAGAAACTGGATATCTTAGACACACTGATTCCCTCAAAGGACGCTCTATTTTCCAAGCGCACCGCAACTGCTCTAGTCATCAACCTATCCGAAGAAAGCGCTCAAGATTGGACTATCCCGCAGGTATTTTTAGACGCCTACGTATCTGGACCCGCCTTGGCTGCCCGTCTTTGGGCCTATTTTGTGGGCAATGACCTGGACAACCCCTCTTCCTACGAAGCCGATAACCCGATAGTCTTTACTTCCAGTGCTTTAACCAACATGAAAGTACCAGGAGGTGAAATAGTAGGCTATGCGTTTCGCTCCCCAGTTACAAAAACTCTAATTACTGGTGCCACCACCAATACTCTTGGAATGAGATTGGATTCGCTAGGCTATGCCGCTTTGATAATTATTGGCAGATTCAGACGTCCAAGTCTAATTAGCATCCAAAAAAGCGGGGTGACATTTAACACCTCTGAAACCTTTATTGGCTACACGGTAAGCCAGATTGAAAGCTTTATTGGCGCAAAACCAATGACTACCATCCTGTCCATTGGACCTGCCGGAGAGCAAAAGGTTCCTTTTGCTACTGTTCTTTGCGAAGGTGCTCCCATTTGTCGTGGCGGTTTAGGAACAGTCTTTGGTTTTAAAAATATAAAGGCAATAAGTCTTACAAGTTTTTCAACAGAGGTTAAGGGAGAAGTCAAAGGCACTGAAGATACGGATAAAGACATAGCAATTGAGAAACTAAGACAAATATGCTCAGAAAGTTTCCATTGTGTTCAAATGCGTAGTAGCGGTTCTGTCTGTCTTATTTCCAATGCTAACCACTATGGCTGGGCTCCAGTGAGTAACTTCAGAAGAAGAACTGACCCAAGACTCTTTCATCTAAGTGGTGAAGAAATTACAAGAAAATATGGGAAAGAGCACGTGGGTTGCATAAACTGTCCTGTTCTTTGTAAACATCTTAGCCCAGAAGGTTTTGTTCTTCCTGACTATCAGGCGGTGTTGATGCTAGGCTCTAATGTAGAATGCTTTGATGTAAATACAATAATGGTACGGCTTGCCATGTGCCTTGACATGGGGCTGGATCCTGTTTCCACCGGCAACGTACTAGGCTGGGCTCTTCAAGCAAGAGAAGTTGGCTTATTTTGTGCACTTGACAGTGATTTTTCCTTCTCTAAGAACGAGTATGTCTTACCTCTTATTGAAATGATTGCAAAAAGAGTGGGACCTGGAGAGCCTTTGAGTTTTGGTGTAAGAGCCCTAGGTCAGGCCTACGAAGATAGTTCTTTTGCTTATGAGATTAGAGGCCTTGAGTGTGGACCTTTTGACTATAGAGGTGCCTGCTCTCAGGCAGTAACGGAAGTAATGGGACTTACCGTTCAAAATCAGTTTGAAATCACTTCTGAGTTATGTGCCAAGGATCCTGCAGCGTGGGCGGTATTTTATGAGACGCTTTCCTTAGGTCTTTCCAGTTTTGGAATGCTTTCCTCATTGATTGTGCCAGTTATGGCGGATAACCAGAAATTCCTAAAAATTCTAGCAAAAACTATTCCTAGCTCGGCAATAAAACTGCTTAAACCAAAGCTTTTTGCTGAAATTATCAGTGCCGCTCTAAAATTACCAGTTCTAGAAGAAGATATCTTAAGTCTAGGAAATCTCTGCTGGATGCTTATCTATGAGACCAACAAAGCACTTGGCTATGATATGCTAAATGACTCCTTTGGGGCTCTTCCAGCTCATTTTTCTGGAGATCCTGAGAGCAATTCAAAAAAAGAGGCAATTGTTCCTGTTTTTGACTTAATTCAAAGGTACAGTTTGTTGAGAAAGAAGACCATTGCTACCAAACTTTCTAAGCTGAACAGAGAAAAGACCTGATTGCGGAACTGTGATAACTCCATAAGAAGCTATGCAGTTCCCTCTAGGTTGAGACGGAGAGCCGGGATTAAAGAACACCGTGTTGTCCTCTTGTCGTATTGAACCAACATGGGTATGTCCATTTATGATTAAATTAAAGTTTTTTTCTCCTACCGTATCCTCTGTTGGAAATGGGTATAAATGTCCATGTGACATATAAATATTTAATTGACCGCTCTCATTTTTGTAGCAGGAGGTTCTGTAGTAAGGAGGAACTGGAAGATTTACGTCACCAAAAGACCAAGGATTGTCACAGTTTCCAAGTACTGGCAAAAAAACAAAATTTCTGTAGCGCAAAAGCTGACCTATGAAATAGTTTTCAACGTTTAAATCTCCAGCATAAAGGAAGGCAAGACAGTTTGGATGATTTGCCAGTTTTGCCAGCTCTTCAAGGGCATTTTCCTGGTCATGGATGTCACTTGCCACCAGAAGATATTTTTGCGCCTGAAAGTTTTGCTCCTGCTTGTTCACTTTTCTACTCCTTAGAGGGTTTTTTTCTTCTATAATAT
>CAVISO010000056.1:0-9063 GCA_963645435.1 Sphaerochaetaceae bacterium
GCTTCTTTGCGCGCTTTGGATGTCTAAGTCTTCTGAGCGCCTTTGCTTCGATCTGTCTAATTCTCTCTCTTGTTACTTCAAAATACAACCCAACTTCTTCCAGTGTCAATGAGTATCCATCTTCAAGACCAAAACGCATCTTGAGAACTTCCTGCTCACGAGGAGGAAGTGTTGCCAACACCTCATGCAACTGCTCCTGAAGTAGTGCATAGGACGTCTGAGTTGCCGGATTCTCCACATCCTTATCTTCAATGAAGTCAGATAACAGCGAATCCTCTTCCTCTCCAACTGGGGTCTCCAAGCTAATAGGCTCACGGGCAACATTCTTGACCGTCTTTACCTTACTTGCAGGCCAACCCAGCTTTTCAGCAATCTCCTCATCAGTAGGCTCTCTACCAAGACTCTGCATAAGCATTCTGGACTCACGCACAACTTTATTGATTTGCTCAATCATATGCACTGGAACACGAATTGTTCTTGCCTGATCGCTTATACTACGTGTAATTGCCTGCCTAATCCACCAGGTAGCATAGGTGGAGAACTTATAGCCTTTGCGGTACTCAAATTTCTCAACTGCCTTAATAAGCCCGATATTTCCCTCTTGAATCAAGTCAAAGAAATGCAGTCCTCTGTTAGTGTATTTCTTTGCAATAGAAACAACTAGTCTGAGGTTAGCCTGAATAAGCCGATCCTTAGCGGTCTTAAGCATCTTCATGCCACGCTTGATTTCCTGAGCCTGTGTCAAAATGACATCACAGTTATCTTCAAACTCAAATTCAATCTTTCTAAGACTACGGGTTGCAGTCTGATACTGGCTAATAAGATCTCTAATCTCGTCCGACTGCATTCTAAGCCGCTCTTCTACCGCCTCACGTTTACTACCTGTAACCAGATCACGAGAAAGCTGACGAACGTCCTTATCACTTGCAACGCCAAGTTTTTCTTCTAAAATAGCCTTCTTAATCTTTAGATCTTTAATATCCTTCTCAGCACCGGTGAACTTATCTGTGAACATGGTAATTTCTTCCGGCTGTAGTTCAAGTTGAGAAAGTTTCTTGAGAATCTGAGTCTTTTTCTTGATAAGCTCGTCATTTTTGAGAACTTCTTCACCAGAAGCCAGTTTATTCTGCTTCAGTTCAGCATAGTTTCTCAGCTGGCTCTGAACTTCCTTGAGCGTATCTTTATAATAGGTGGAATAACGCTTTTGTTCGTTGATTAATTCCTTCTGGTCCTTAGCATTAAAGTCTTCCGCTTCTTCATACTTGGTGTTGAGTTTTTCAAGAATCTCAACAAAACAGGTAATCATAATGCCAGACTTATGAATGACATTGGAAATAATGAGGGCACCCTCTTCCATTTGCTTTGAAAGTTCAACCTCTTCCTCAGCCGTAAGCAGGGTTTCCTTACCAATTTCTCTCAAATAAACTCTAATTGGGTCATCAGAACTGGTCTCACCCTTGTCTGTGCCAAGGACGGTAGGTCTATGGGCAGCATGCTCAACATCCTCATCAATGTTTGCAAGCACATCCATTGGACCGGAACCTTCATTGAAGTTTTCCAGGATGAAATTCTTGGTGTAGGAATCTTTATCATTGATGCTATCTTCATCCTCATCTTCTTCCTCGTCATCCTCGTTTTCATCCTCTTCATTTTCATCATCAGAATCTGCAGGTTCAGGCTCAGAGAGAACATCAAGGTCATCCCCAAGAAGGTCATCCTCATCATCTCCCAGAAGATCATCTTCTTCCTCTTCCAGTTCATCTGTAGGAGGTTCGTCAATAAAGTCTTCATCCTCGTCTTCATCAGCATCAGTTATGAGCAAATTCTTCTTTGCCAGCTGATTTTTGAAATATTCAATATCTTCTTCTGAATCCACATGCTCTGCAAAAAGGAACTCTTTCAAGTCACCTAGGGTGAATTTGTTTTCGTTCTGTGCAGAATAGAGAAGTTTTTGCAATATTTCTTGTTTGTTTTCCTCTGTCATTGTTCTTCCTTACCGTCCATCTCGTTTTTGAGGTCTAGTATCTCTTGGTCTATCTGAGCCTTAACTGTCAGCAGATTGGTTAATTCCTCAGCACTTGCATTATCCATTTCACCACTACTTAAAAGCCTTGTAACTCTGTTACGCTTTTCTTCTAAATGCTTGAGTTTAATCTGATATACTGCATCCTGTAAGACTGCCTGTGCTTTAGCTTTTTCATACATTGGATTTACCAAGGCTTCCACCACAAGGTCCTTTAACTGCTCATCTGCTATCATTTGAAGAATAAGTTCATTGGTCTTGATATCCTGTCTTGTAGCGTCTTCCAGAACGGTATATAGCTCTCTAGCCAGTTTGTCAGACATATCTGACACTCTTATCTTATTTCTGAAATATTCAAACAGGTCTCTGTTCTTCATTAAAAGCAACATTGCATTGAGTTCCGTTGAGACTTTAAGCGGATTATACTGTTGTTTTTTAACCTGGTTTTGCTGTTCAGCTTCAGGTTCAATTTCCTGCTGTCTCATATAGTCACTCGTGACTTTGCTCTCTGGAATGCGAAGCACATCCGCAAGATATTTTATGTACCCCTGACGCTCAATTTCAGAACTTGTGGCGTCAAGATACGGTTTAACCTCCTTGAAAACCGATGATTTGCCTTTTGGCTGCCGTATATCATACCTTTTTAAGGCTGAAGATACAAGATAAGAAAAGCCAGGAACAGAATTTACACAACATTTTAATAGGGCTTCTGCCCCCTGTTCCTCCAGCATTTGCGAGGCGTCTTTAGCCCCCTCCAGTTTAATGACCGCATTGGACAAATCTAGCATCTGACAAATGAGAAGCGCTTTTGCCGTGGCATTCTGTCCAGCAGAGTCCGAATCAAACAAGAGATTGACCTTGTTGCAGTATCTTTTAATGAGTTTTCCCTGCTCTGGCGTGAAGGCGGTGCCAAGCGGGGCTACGGCATAGGTTAGACCGGCCTGATGCAGGGAAATAACATCAAAGTTACCCTCACAAAGGATGATTTCTTTCTTCTCTTTTAGTGTTGGAAGGCTTTCATAGAAACCAAACAGTACATTACGCTTGCTATAAATTACAGTATCAGGAGTATTAATGTACTTTGCCCTGCTTTCGCCAGAAAGATCTCTTGCACCAAAGGCAACACAGTTGCCCTGCCAGGTTCTTATTGGAAACATGATACGGTTTCTAAAAAGAGGAAGATGCTCGTAGTTTTTACTGAACAGTCCGCTTTCCTTTAGGACTTCATCTGAATAGTTGTTCTTCTTGAGAAACTTATACAGCCAATCAGGACTGTCTGGGGCATAGCCCAGCATAAACTTTTCTGCCGTTTCAGTGGTCACTTTTCTCTTGGTCAAATACTCTCTTGCATATTCTGCATGTGGTAAATTTAACAGTATATGGTGAAAAGATTTGAGTATTCTTTCATAGAGCTCTTGAATGGCTTTTTGTTTCTTGTACTCTGCCCTTTGAGACTCGGTTTCTTCTTTAAGTTCAAGACCTGCTTTCTTGGCTAAGATTTCAACTGCCTCTGGAAAGGTTACATGTTCCATCTCCATGACAAAATCAAAGATGGAGCCGCCTTTTCCACAGCCAAAGCACTTATAGAAGCCGCCTTCGTCCACAACTGTAAAGGAAGGGGTTTTTTCATGATGAAAAGGACAAAGTCCCCAAAAACGATTTCCGTTTCTGTTTAGTTGAACATATTGAGAAACTACATCGCTGACCGTGAGACGATTTTTTATACTTTCAATTACTGCTTCTGAATACCTTGCCATTTTCAAAATTTCATTACAGGTTTATTTTCAAGTCTAGCTTGAAGTTGTTCTTCAATTTCCTTCTTTGTATATAGCTTACCTTTTCCTATTCCAGGACAGGCTTTGGCTTCCTCGTTCCAGGACTCCTGGCTTTCCAATACATGAGCCCAGAATGGGTACGTCCTACATTGTTTTGGCCTTGCTTTGTAAATTTTGCAACCTTCTTTTCCAAGAAAAATGCAGTCATAGTTATCTTTTTCTTTTAAACTGAGCATTTTGAAGGCGCCCATTGGGACGTAACGACAATAATTTTCTATAAAGGCTTCTGAAGTAACCCCTAGGGCGTTGGACATGTTAACTACGTCCTCTTCTCCTAGAAAAACATAGCCTGGCTCTGCACTGCAGCAGTAATGGCAACCTTGGCATTCAAACCTAAGACCTTTTTCATAGAAACAACTGCCCATTAGTAACCAGCCCTAAAAATTGTGTCTATAGACAATCAAGGTCTTCCCCTAACGAAGAAGACCTTGATGTTGGAGAGAGAAGGATTCGGACCTTCGAAGGCTGAGCCAACAGATTTACAGTCTGCCCCCTTTGACCGCTCGGGAACCTCTCCATAATTTAATAATTTAGCCACCTGTCGGATTCGAACTGACGACCCCGAGATTACAAGTCACGTGCTCTGGCCAACTGAGCTAAGGTGGCATTTGTCTTGCGACTTTGCTAATTTACAAAAGTTCGCAGGTTTATTCAAGTACCTTTGAAAAGTTTTAGGAGGTTTTTGGCAAACCTCCTAGAAAAATCGGGCTTCCACAGCATTGGAATGCACTTTCTGCCGTGGAAGCGTTTGCTATCTTAGTAGCGTCCAAAGTCGCCGGAGCGGCCCTCTGTGATGTCTGAGCCAAATTCGTAGTCCTTGCCAGGAAGGATTGCGTTGAGCACTATACCTGCAATGGAGGCAATTGCAAGGGCTGTAAGTGTGATGTGGGCACTTCCAATGCTGAAGGTGATGCCATCTGAGAAGCCAAGTCCGCAAACCAGGATGACAGCTCCAATAATGAGGTTGCGGGACTGGGTGAAGTCTACTCTGTTCTCTACTACGTTTCTGACACCAATTGCGGAAATCATACCGTAGAGGATGAAGGATACACCACCAATTATTGCACTTGGCATGGAGTTGATTACTGCTGCAAAGGCTGGTGAGAAGGAAAGAATGATGGAGTAGATGGCTGCAAGGCGGATTACCTTTGGATCATAGACTCTGGAGAGTACCAGGACGCCGGTGTTCTCGCCGTAGGTGGTGTTAGCTGGACCGCCAAAGACTGCTGCAAGAGAAGTTGCAATTCCATCGCCAATGAGGGTTCTGTGAAGGCCTGGGTCTTCTACAAAGTTCTCCCCTACTGTGGCAGAGATGGCAGAGATGTCTCCAATGTGTTCCATCATGGAGGCAATTGAGATTGGTGCCATTACAAGGATGGTTGTGATGTCAAACTTACACACGCTACCGGAGAAGTTTGTGAAAAAGGGCTGAAGTCCAAAGAGCTTTGCGTTTGCAATCTGGCTGAAGTCAATAAGTGCACTTCCGTCTGCTGCGGTTGCGCCAAAGGCGTTTGCAATTACCGCTACAAGGTAAGAGCCTACAACTCCAAGAAGGATTGGGATGATCTTTATCATTCCCTTACCCCAAATGTTTGCTGCAATTATAATTGCCATTGCAACTAGAGCCAAAGGCCAGCAGGTGGAAGCATTGCTTACTGCACTTGGTGCAAGATTAAGTCCAATAAGGATGATGATTGGTCCAGTTACAATTGGTGGCAGGAATCTCATGACCTTTTTTACGCCAACGAGTTTGATGATTACTGCAAGAACCAGGTACAGAAGTCCTGCAACTACAATTCCACCGCCTGCATACTGAAGTTTTTCAGCTGCTGCCATTCCTGCATACTTTCCGGTGCTTAGTGCGGCAATTGCTGCATAACCACCAAGGAAGGCAAAGGAGGAACCAAGGAAGGCTGGTACCTTAAACTTAGTAATTACATGGAAAAGGAGGGTTCCAAGTCCAGCCATGAGCAGGGTTGTCTGAATTGACAAAGGTAAACCATAAGAATTAACCAAAATTGGTACTAGAATTGTTGCACCAAACATGGCGAACATGTGCTGCAGACCCAAGATGAGCATTTTTGGTACGCCTAACTGTCTTGCGTCTCTGATTGTCTCTTGATTTTCCATAAAATCATCCTCCTATACGGGCTACGCCCTAAATGGTTAAAAAAAAAGTCAACCACTAAAAAATGGTTGACTCTAATTTCAAACAATAAATTATGGGAAAAATGTTCCCTAGGGTTTTCAAAAAGCCTTTTTCTAGGTTCCTTGCAACCATAGGTGCACCTCCACATCAAATTTCTTGTAGACCATATCAAAAATGACAAAACGTGAAAAGAGGCTTAATTAGAAATTTCTTAATTTTTTTGAAAAATCTTTAAAAAACAACAAAGCGCAACAAAATTTGCTTAGAATCTCACTTCTCTTTTGGTCCTTTCCTCAAAACTAATATTGCGGTCTTTCTTATAGAACAGCATTCCAAAGCCCATAATTAGAGCAACTAGTAATAAATGATAAATCACAAGCCGTGTGCCATAAGCATGCCACCAAGAATAAACTAGAACCGCTGAAATTCCAACAGACAAGATGGGCAATACAAAACGTTCAAAAACGGATAACTCTTTGCCTTTAATTAAAATACAAATTACAATTGGTACATACAACATGTATTCATTGATAATTATTGCTTCATCTAGTTCCCAGCCTAATAGCCAAAGAGGATTTCCTGTTGCCCCAGTTACTAATGGACCGTTAAAGAATAAGAGGCTTATCTGAAACAGCCAGAAACAATCACTTAGACCGCCCAGCAGGCAGGAATTTGCAGATATTCCGTGACTGTTTAGTTCATTAAGGGAATTTCTCATCAGCCCCTGATTTTTTCTTGAAATATGATAGTAGCCTTTCATACAGGCATTAGTTGCGTTTGAAGCACTTGTAAGACAAATTAAACAAACAAATACAATAAAAATTGTGCCACCAACAGGTCCAGCTAAATTACTAAATACAATTAATGGAAGCTGATTTCCAGAACCAATTACTTCATAAGTATTTGTTGAGGCTGCTATTCCAAAGGAATAAAGTAAATACATCAAGGCAACATTTACTATTGCAAGAGTTAAGCCTTTCTTTAATTGTTTGTTTGGACCCTTTAACTCATCACGAACCGTTGTAGCAAAGCCCCAGCCTTCGTACAAAAAAGTTCCAGCACATAAAGCCGTAAAAAATCCACCATTGTTTGAAATTTCTTTGATTAAGGTTAAATCCTCAGCAAGATTTATTGTTCCATTCTTTATGCCGTAGCAAATGCCCCATACTCCCATGACTACTAGTGGCAAACATTTGATTTGAGTTGCAAGGGGATATACAAAACCTTTTGGTCTTGAGTTCAAGACATTATAGACAATACTTAATGCCATGAATAGAAAAGAAATAGCCATATGAGTTTGCCCATATGGCTCAATATTGAAAATCATGCATAAATACCTGGCTGCAATATAGGTAAGCGTTGCGGCAATTATTGGATAATACATAGTTGCCATAAACCAGGCACAAAAATAACTGTAACGTGGACCAACTGCAATTTCAGCAAAATCAACTAAACCAGTTGCCTTTGGATATTTGATTGCCAAGGTGGAAAAAGTTCGTGAATAAATTATAGCACAAACACAAAGCGTAACTATAACTGCTACATATAAATATATGTTGCCACTAACTTCACTTACCACCTTGGTGGATTTAAGGAATATCCCAGCACCAACCAATAAACCAACGATTGTTGCTGAGGTATTGAATAAATTCTTTTTTTCTCCAATCTCTTGATCCATATTTTGTTTTTACTTAATTTTACGGGCTTCCATATAGAAGCGTTTCTCGTTTGCCTCTCCCATGCTGAAGGTCTTTCTAGGTAGTGCGCCGTCTTTAATGATGGTCTCAAAGAAGGTGCTCTTATCAATAGCAGGAAGGAACAAACCAATATTACCCTCTTCACTTCCAAGTTTATCAGTAACGTCTGCACCATGAATGTAATCTACAGCGTACCCCTTAGCAATCAAGGCATCAATTACCTTCTGAAGAGTTCCTGCAGCAATATTTGCAGACGGCTTTTCCAAAGTTACAACCACATGCTTGCCCTTTACGCAATAGCCAAAACTCTGAATGCTCTGGTCTACAATGTCTTTTGCAATGCAATTTCTGCAGCCAACAGTCTTGGTATTAACAGCACTTGCATTCTTCTTAAGTTCCTCAAGGAAGACCTCCTCTGGAACCTTAAAGAGAACTCTGTGGATAGGCTCAAAAATAAGACCTGGGTCAAAAATGTTTTCAAGTTCAACCAGACAGAATCTTGCAGGATGATTTATTCTCTCTTCTTCAGAAAGATCCTTTTTGATATCTTCCCAGCAGCTCTTTGCGGTTGCAAAGCTATGGTTTCCATCTCCCATTGCAAACAGCAGTGGATTTTCTGGGTTAAGGTTAGCTGTAAGTGCTTCAAAAGCCTTCTCTACATTATTTAAATCTTCATCACTATTTACTGCCCAGGCTTCAAGATGACCACCATTTTTCATCAAATCAAAGTCATAGACTTTATTTAATTTTGCTGCTTTTGCTGCAAGTGGTTCAATGACACTTCTCTTTTCATCACTAATCAGTACCATAATGTGAGGAATCTCAAGAGGAGCATCCTTTCTAATTTCTTTTCTAGGCGGAATTCTGGATAAGATGGTGCCTTCTGTGGCTCTGATTAAGCTCTTTGAGTCCTTTTCCCAGCTGTATTTATCCAAGTCCAAAGCAGCCATAAGCCCCCAACGGGAACCAGATTCACAGGTTCTCTTTACTAAGAAGAAGGTCTGGGGATAGGTCTCAAACAGGTTTGCATCAACGTAAGACTTCATGGTCTTGTTGATGTTTGCAATCCTCTGCTTGGAATCTCCATCTTCCAGATAACACTCTGGGAAAATAAGTCTAAGAGTTGATGGTGCGTCACCAACAATCTTGGAAGCATCCTCCCAGTATTCTTTCTCTGAAGTATACTGGTCACAGGCAACAACTGCCCACTTATATAGGTCTGTTCCCTTCTTTGGAAGCATAATATCTGCAGCAATAAGCCCCATAGACTCCAATTTCTTATTTACATCTTTCATAGTCACCTCTATATATTTATTAGGTAGATTCTGTCAGTTAAGACATCAAACTAATTTTACACCT
>CAVISO010000057.1:0-9024 GCA_963645435.1 Sphaerochaetaceae bacterium
TATAAACAATTTAATTTCAAACTACAACCATTCTAACTGGTCTGACTAACTGTGATTACAGAAAAGCCCTGATAGGACGCACCCAATTTTTATTGCTGCGCACCTCCATGTTATAATCGTTCCAATGGAAAAGCACAGCAAACGCATATCTGGATGTCGTTGTACTAGTCCAGTAATAATCCACCCAGAAACTTAAGCCTCTACCTCTACAGTTCTTGCGTGCCAGACAAAGCTCATCATAACTAGGAAGGAACCAGTCCGTATAGCCTCCTCCGCTGTATTCAACACAAGCTTTAGCTGCTGGGAAGTATTCTATCCCCACTTCCTTGAATTTCTCGGTATTACCCTTTCCTGTTCCTACTCCAAAATCCGTAAGATATGAAAATCCTTGAGGTCCTCCCCAAGCACATTCTATTTCTGACTCAGCCGGAGCAAGCTCAAGATATCTCCACTGGAACTCAACAGTCTTTCCAGTCGCATCCTTATAAGTCGATACTTGTGTAGAGCCTGCATCATAGAAAATATGTCCTCCAGCAGGACCAATATCTCCAATCTTATAGATATAGTTTTCATCTCTCCACTTTGCATAAAGTGTTATATCTTCTCCTTCTGGAGCAACCTCATATCCACTAAAGCCATAATAACTACCATCCTGAGTGTACCAACCGGCAAAAACATAACCGTCTCTTTTTGGTGGAGTTGCCAAGGTCACCGTCTCTCCAGCATTAAAATCCTTAGAATCAAGCTCTGTGCCATCAGCATCAAGATATGTAATCATGTAATCCTTTAGCCAAACAATATTTGCATAAACACGATTACCAAGATAATCACCATTCGTTACGGCCCAAGAGGTATTCGCAGCTAAAGGACTTTCTGACTGCTTTTGTCTGACATAGATGGTCTTCAAATTTTTGCAATATATGAAAGGACTGTCTCCCCATAGAGCTGGCATCTCAGTAACATTCTCTGGAATTGTAATCTCTGTAAGAGCTTCACATTTATAGAATGCACGATTTTCAATCTTGGTCAAACTTTTTGGAAGTTCAACGGTAGTCAGAGATGTACATTCTCCAAACGCCCAAGAACCCAAAGTTTTAACAGAACCTGTAATTCTAACTGTTTGCAAGTTAGCACTGTAGCTAACAAATCCATAAGGTATATCCGCAGAACTTTTAACCTCAACTTCTTTAAGGTTAAGACATTTTTCAAAGACACCGTTTCCAAACTCTATCACGGTTGATGGAATTGTTATGCTTCCTTTAAGCTGCGACTCTTCAAACGCCCAAGACTCAATTTCTTCGAGACCTTCAGGAAGATTTATAGTCTCCACTTTGCTATACGCAAGCGATAGGCTTTTAATTACCTTTATACTTTCAGGAAGAGTAATTGTTGTTTCAGGAGAAGAATAAAAAGCATGATAACCAATGGTCGTAACACTTTCAGGAATATTTATACTTTCAGATAAATCAACTTCTCTAAATGCAGCATTCCCTATTTCTGTGATAGTATCCGGAAGAGAAATTGATTTAATATTCGAACCCTGAAATCCAAAAATTCTACTGTTATAGTCACTTGGTTGGTAGAATGCTCCAGCAACGGTTACTGGCAAGCCGTGATAAACAGAAGCAACAGTTACATGACCGCTTGTGTTGTTGTTTTTAAGTACACCAGCTTCAGTTCCATAAACTTTAGTGTCATCCTGCTTTGTATAGTTATCCAACACAATGTAGTCTGCTTTGTTGTCTATCCAATGAGCATACAAAGTCATACTCTTAGCCAAAGTCTTTGTTGTTCCAGCTTCGTAGAAATCCACACCTGGTGCAGGTTCGCTTGCATACCAACCGTCAAGGAAATAGCCTGACTTAGAAACAGCACTTAAGAAGGTCACATCTGCCTTTCCATTTGCATCAAGCTCAACTTCCTCGCTGTAGGTGTCTCCAGAAACTTTACCACTACCAGAACTGACCGTTCCTCCATTAAGCTGATAGGTAATCTTCAGTTTTTTAATCTGAACTTTGACTTCCATGGTGGTTGGATCTGAAGGTATACCGTCTTTCACTGAGATAACCTTGACAGTTACATCTTCTAGGCCATCTCCGTCTTCGTCCTTCAAAGGAATATCTTGAAGAGGAATTTTGCCATTTTGTGCTGGTTTTGTTGTTCCCTCATTTGGCTTTGGATCTGTACCATCTAAGGTGTAATAAGTTTCTGTCTCATCATCTGGAACAGTAAAGTCAAGCTCTGTAGCCACTCCGTATGGTCCAGAATCTCCACCACAATAGGTAGGCTGTGGCGGCTGAACCCAGACTGTAACCAGTTGTTCTTCAGAGTAAGGTTTATCATCACCCTTTTCTTTTGTTGTTATTCTGATTGGAACCTCACCAGAGACGTCATCAAGAGGAATTCCAACAAAGCCATCCCCATCTCCATCATCAACGCCACATCTTGTTGTTGACGTAGTTGGGTCTGTTCCATCTATGGTATAGAAAACGGTTCCCTCAACTGGAACTTTAACAGTTATACCATCTGTCTGAGGATGTATTGTTCCTTCCTTTTCATCATCCACGCTGGTAGTTGGAGCTAAAGGCTTTACTGTAATTGTAAGAGCTTTTGTTGCTCCAATTTCATTCTTCACAGCATAAGCCTTGATTGTAGTACTTCCAGACTTATCCGCAAGAGAGATTCCTTCTTCTGTATATTTTGTGCTTGCTGCAGTTGGCTCACTTCCATCTGTTGTGTAATAAACCTCAGCACCATCAGAAGTTATAATTGTTATCTTTCCATTTTGAAGAACTTCAGAACCTTCTTCGTAGTTGAAAAGAATTGATGGGACAACTTTTACCTTAATTTCTTTAACTTCAGAAGAAGTTCCATCTTGTTTGACAATCATTTTGATTATTACTTCTTTACCAGGGAAACCTTCAAGAGGAAGCTCACCAAAGCCATCGTTATCAAGATCTTTAATTTCTGTGCCAGTTGAAGAAGTAGTTGGATCAGTTCCATCTGTGGTGTAATAGATAGTTGAACCTGACGGCATTCCCACTCTTATAATCTCATCTGGAGTGTAGTCCCTAGTCTCGTCTACAACTGGATTTGGGACAGCTGGCTGGACCTTTATTTTAAGTGCTGAAGTTGCCTCTACTCCGTCTTTGTTTGCATATACCTTAATTGTAACGTCTCCAGCTAATCCTGTTGGATACAAAACCGAGCTATACAAAGTGCCATTATTCTTTGTAGGCTCTGATCCATCTGTCGTGTAAATAACAATAGTATCCTCTGGAACCTTAACTGTTATAGCTTCATCCTGCTTAACAACAGCTCCCTCATTATGACTGAAGGTGATATCAAACTTAACCTTAATCTTGACTTTCTTTACCGCAGAAGTCTCACTGCCTTGTTGAGAAATTATCTTAATTATTACTTGACCATCATGCGTTTCAAGCGGAATTTCAGCCTTTCCATCACCATCATTGTCTTTAGCTTCCTGCTTTGTTGTTGATGTGGTTGGGTCACTTTCATCTGTGGTGTAATAAATTGTTCCTCCTTCTGGAATTGGAACTTCTACAACATCATTCTTTTCATGTACTGTTCCTTCAGATTCACCATCCACACTAGTAGTTGGAGCAGTCTTTACAGTAATTGTTAAATCTTTTGTTTCTCCAACTTCATCCTTTACGGCATAAGCTCTAATGGTCTTAACGGTTCCAGTAGAAACCTCAGACAAGCTAATTTCGTTTCCTTCAATTCTGCTTTCATTGGTCTCCTCTGCTGGGTCTGAGTCATCTGTTGTATAATAAACAGTAGCACCTTCAGATGCTGTAACCACAATCTTCTCTTCTTCTCCAACCACATCATTGTTGTTGAAATTAAAGGAAATTGCAGGCTTAACTTTAACAGTAATTGACTTAACTTCAGAAGAGACAGTGCCTTCCTTGAGAATCATCTTAATTGGCACTTTACCCAATACTTCATTAAGTGGAAGCTTTATCTCTCCATCAATATCTTTATCTTTAATTTCTTTGACTTCAGAGGAAGCAGTTGGATCACTGTTATCTGTTGTATAATAAAGAGTTGCACCAGCTGGAACTTTGACTATTATAGTTTCCTCTGGAGCATAATCCTTAGTTTCATCAGCCGTAGGCTCCGGAGCAACAGGAATAACCGTAATGCTAAGACTACTTGTAGCTCCAATTTCGTCCTTCACCGCGTAAACCTTGATCGTCTTATCCCCAATGGAAGTTGATAGCGGAATCCCTAAGTCTTTAATATAAGTCTTCTTTGTTTCTGATGTCTCTGGATCTGTATTATCCATTGTATAATAAACAGTTACGCCTTCTTGAGAAGTAATTATTATAGACTCATTTTTAGCAACCTTATCTCCATCTTTGTGGTCAAACTCAATGGTTGGTTTGACTTTAACGGTAATAGACTTATCTTTTGTGTAAGTATCATCCCCGTCTTTCTTTGTAACTATTCTGATTGAAACCTCACCGGCTCCTCCGCTAAGAGGAATTTCTTCCTCTCCGTCATTATCTGAATCTTTAATTTCCTTCTTTGTTGTAGATGTGGTTGGATCTGTTCCATCTGTGGTGTAAAAAACAGTTGCACCTGCAGGGACAACCTGAACCCTTATTGTTTCATTTTGGTTATAGGTTTTTGTCTCATCAAAATCTGGAGTTTTTGGAGCTGATGGCTTAACGTTTACCTTAATTTCCTTTGTTGTTTCAAAGCCATCCTTCTCAGCATAAACTTTGATTGTAATCTCACCAGATTTACCAGTAACAGAGATGCCATCTGAATCCTTGTATTCTTGTTTTGTTTCTGAAGTTTGTGGATCAGTGCCGTCCATTGTGTAATAAACGATAGTTCCTTCTGGAACCTTAATCTTTATAGGCTCATCTTCTGCGACGCCTGAACTGGCTTTAAGAATAGTTCCATCCTCATCTTCAAACTGAACTGGAGGTTTAACCTTGATTGTGAAAGTCGTAGTATCTGATGGAACACCATCCACAGTTACTATTATGACTTTGACAATGACATTTCCAGCTACTCCTTCAAGAGGAATCTCTGGCAGTCCATCATATTTAATAGTATCTTTAGCAACTTTTACTGTTGGAGAGGTTGTTGGGTCACTGCCATCTGTTGTATAACGAACAGTTTTGTAAGTATTGATAGTAATCTTATCCTCTGGTTCATGCACAGTTTCTGGAGCTACTTCCGTTGCTTCTTTTGCCTCTGGCTTATTAGGCTTAACCTTAACCTCTATTTCTTTTACAGGAGAAGTTTCGTCCCCTTGTTTAGTAATCATCTTGATTGTTACTACTCCGCCACTAAATTCAGTAAGAGGAATTTCACCAGTGCCGTCACCATCAGGATCTGTAAGAGTTTTTCCAGTTGAGGTAGTTGTTGGATCTCCACCATTTGTTGTGTAATAAACAGTTGTACCAGGTACAATTTTAACCTTAATTTTCTCATCCTGACCGTAATTCTTAGTTTCATCAAAATCTGGAGTTTTTGGTGCTGCAGGCTTAATGGTTACTTTAATTTCTTTTGTTGTTCCAATGCCATCTTCCTCAGCATAAACTTTGATTGTAATCTCACCAGACTGACCTGTAACTGAAATACCATCCGAATCCTTATATTCCTGTTTTGTTTCTGAGGTTTGTGGATCACTGCCGTCTGTTGTGTAATAAACGGTAGTTCCTTCTGGAACCTTAATCTTTATAGGCTCATCTTCTACAACGCCTGAACCCTCTTTAATAACAGTTCCACCTTCCTCTTCAAACTGAACTGGAGGTTTAACTTTAATTGTGAAAGTCTCAGGATCTGATGGGACAGCATCCTTTACTACTATAGCTTTAATGGTAACATTTCCAGATACATCTTCAAGTGGAAGCTCTACCTTGCCATCTCCATCTGTATCTTTAATTTCATGTTTTGTTATTGAGGTTTCCGGGGCAGTTCCATCTGTTGTGTAATAAAGATCTGCGTTTTTAGGAAGAACAACAGGAATTTTTTCTGTTGCTTCATGCGCTATTGTTGCATCTCCTGTGTACGCAGGCTTCTTTGGTTTTACCTTAACATTAATTTCCTTAACTAAAGACGCAACGCCGTCCTTTACTGCAATCACTTTGATTTTAACTTTACCAAATTGCCCATCAAGTGGAATCTCGCCAGAAGAAGGAACAGCTGGGCTTGAAGTGGTTGGATCTGTTCCATCAAAGGTGTAATACCCTATTGTTCCCTCTGAAACTGTAACCTTTATATTCTCAGTCTGTGAGTAGGTTTTGGTTTCATCTGCATCTGTTGTAGGAGTATTAGGCTTTACCTTAATTAAAAGGTCTTTTGTTGTTCCAATGCCATCATCCTCAGCATAAACTTTGATTTTGATGTCACCAGGTTTACCAGTAACTGAAATACCATCTGGATCCTTGTATTCCTGTTTTGTTTCTGAGGTTTGTGGATCACTGCCGTCTGTTGTGTAATAAACAGTAGTTCCTTCTGGAACCTTAATCTTTATAGGTTCATCTTCTGCAACACCAGAACTGTCATTAAGAGGAGTTCCACCCTCATCTTCAAACTGAACTGAAGGTTTAACTTTAATTGTGAAAGTCTCAGGGTCTGATGGAACATCATCCTTTATTGTTACAACTTTAATAGTGACATTTCCAGATACATCTTCAAGTGGAATCTCTATCTTGCCATCTCCATCTGTATCTTTAATTTCATGTTTTGTTATTGAGGATTCTGGGTCAGTTCCATCTGTTGTGAAATGAATAAACTCGTCTTCTTTTAAATCTTTGATTGTAAATTTTTCTTCTGGTTCATATGGAGTTTCAGAATAATCAGTGTCCTCTGCTACCGGTTTAGTAGGCTGAACCTTAACTGTAATCTCTTCTTCCTTAGAAGGTCTTCCTTCACTATCTTTAGTAATTATTCTAACTGGGACTTGTCCGGATACACCATTAAGAGGAATTTCACCCTTACCATCATTGTCAACAGGAACATTTTTTACTGTTGTTGAATTTGTTGGATCTGTTCCATCTGTTGTGTAATAGATAGTTGTTGTGCCAGCAGGAACCTTGACTGTGATATTTTCATTCTGAGTGTAGTCCTTATTCTCTTCAAAATCTTGTGTCTTTGGAGCAGAATATTTGACTTTAACCTTAATTTCACCGGTTTCTTCTATCTTATCTTTCTCAGCATAAACCTTAATGGTAACGTCCTTGCCAGGTTGATTCTGCGGATCTAGATAGAACCCTTCAGAATCCTTGTATTCCTGTTTTGTTTCTGAGGTTTGTGGGTCAGTGCCGTCTGTTGTGTAATAAACAGTAGTCCCCTTTGGAACTGTAATCTTTATAGGCTCATCATCACCAACAACTTCGTTATTTTCAAAATTAAAATCAATGGATGGTTTTACATTCAAAGTAAAGGAACTAGTTTCAGAAAGATATTTTTCTTCCTTTCCTTCTTTTTCTACTGTCTTAATTGTGACAACTTTAATTATGACTATTCCTGCTGAATCTTTAAGCTCAATTTCTCTACCAGCGTTTCCATTTGTAGCACTTGGCTCAGAACCATTTGTTGTCCACTGGTACTGTTCTCCTGCTGTTGTAAGCTCAGGAAGTGTAATTGTATCTTTACCACTATAGGTTGTTGTTTTGTCTACAGAAGTCACAACGGGAGCTTTAATTTCATCACCCCATACAGTCTTAAAAGTTAAATCCTTTGTAACTCTTATAGAATCTCCGGACTTATATGAGCCACCACCATCAAGTTTCCATCCGTCAAAGACATAACCTCTAAAGTTGGGGGAAGATGGGAGTCTATACACATCATTGTCATAAATAATCTGAGACTCAATTACATTATTGTTCTTATCATTGATTACTGTAACCGTATGGAAAAATGGATCATTTCCACAAGAGACAAACAAAGAGATGACAATAACTGCCAAAAATACAACAAGCAAAGACTTTTTCACACAGTTCTCCTTCCTAGGATTAGAAACCTAACCAAATTATACAATACCATTCCCGTATTAAATTTCACAAGTCAAATTAAAAATAGAAGACAAAACTTAACCAGTTCTTAACTTAGTGATGCACTAGATTTGAAGCCCCGCATATTTTTTCAACAACAATCTTGGCCTCGGGGGAGGTAAAATAGTTATAAGTAGAAGTAGGAACAAGGCTCTTTAGAAGGCTGAAATTGCTCTGCTGAATTGCATTTCTAGCATTGGAAGCGCTGACTACAATCCCGTCCTGTTCTAGGCGCGGGACAATTTCCAAACGTACTCCGGACTTAGGAAGCTCAGAGCTTAAAATTTCATTGTAAATATTTGTCACAACACTTGTTGGTTCAGTTCCCACAAACCGGATAGAAATATTAAGGGCCTTTGCAATTAGAGCAAACAGCTTGGCATCCAAAGTTGCATGAACGCGCATCACAGCCTCGTCATCCTTGAGAAAATAACTGGGGAAGGTGGCATTACTGATAATATAGGAGCCACTGTCGTGAATAGAAACGTTTTTTAAATCAGAAGCACCTTCTTTAATCAGCCTAAGCCGTACAGCATAAGGCACCAAAGACAAATCTTCACTTACGGCAAATAAATGTAGGTGGTCACAGACTTTACAGGCCTGTTCTACTAGGTAGCGGTGTCCATTGGTAAAAGGATTTGCATTCATCACAATGCAACCACTAACACCCTGCTCAAACTTCAAAGCCTGTAACGACCTCAAGTAAGAAGCAAACCCATCCCTCACGTTTTCCATAAATACCAAAGCCCCATCAACGCGAGAAATCTCATAAAACCCAAGGTCCTTGAAGAACTTTGCGGCAGAAGGTTTGGTGTACAGAAAAACATGATAATTACCCTTGGCAAACTCCCACTCTAAAAGGTGGCTCAATACCAAATTCAGTAGGCCCTCACCTTGATGTTTAGAACTTACAGCAAAACATCGCAAAGTATTACCAAAGGCAGAACCGGTGGCTATCACATTGTACTCAGAGTCATAAACA
>CAVISO010000058.1:0-1365 GCA_963645435.1 Sphaerochaetaceae bacterium
CTTCATGATGGTTGGTTTTGCTGGTGCTCCTCTTACACAGACAATTTACGGCTTCTTGCTTAAGAACTTCATCCAGAGCGCAATGTTAAACGGTGCTCCAGACGTTGTTTGTTTCATTGTTGGTGTTCTTGGTGGTGCAATCATTGGTCTTTCTGCTTACCTCCAGGGTCGCTGCTCCGCCTCCGCTTGTGATGCTCTTGCTGAAACCGGTAAGGGAACTTCCAACTACCTCATTGTTATTGGTATTATTGAGACTGTCGCATTGTTCACCCTCGTTTTCAGCCTCCTAATCCTCAACTCTTCAGTTGGTCTTTAATTAAACGTTACGGCCTTCCCCGTAGTGGGGAAGGTCTTTTTTTTGCCCTGTTGCCTTCTGCTGTGTACGTTTTTTTTTAGTTCAAAATGTACACTTGTCTACTTTTAGGATAGTTTTTTGGTTAAAAATGTATACACTTCTACTTTTTTTATTCCTTGAAGCGTTCACTCACAACCGCCACGTGCGTCAAGTGCCACTACGTATTCTGGTCAACGGCACGCGCGGCAAGACTACCGTGACAAGACAACTTTACAGCACCCTCAAAGTGTGCGGTTTTAACGTCTTGGCCAAGACCACTGGCTCGGAGGCTCTTATAATCAACCCTGATGGTACGGAAAAGCCTGTTTCAAGACGTTTTGGCTACCATTTAATCCGTGAACAGTATAAATTTTTTGCCTTGGCTTCTAAATTAAAGGTGGATGCCGTAGTAGTGGAGTGTAGTGCGGTAAGTGCTGAAGCCCAAAGCATGCTGCAAAGGCTTGTTAAGCCCACCGTGAGTATTATCACCAATGCAAGAGTGGATCATGTAGATCAAATGGGCTCAACCAAAGCATCAACCTCAGAGGTGTTAAAACTTTCAGTGCCCAATAGTGCCAGGTTCTATACCAGCGATTCCTATTTTGAAAACGACCCGCAAGCCCTTGTAGTAAAGGGACAGAATGATGCTTTAGTTCAACGCGTAATGGCTGACCTTGGCTTTGCGTCCTGCCAAGTACAACCTTACACTCCAGATTTAGGGCTAGTGGGACCTTTTCAACTAAAGGACATTCTCTTTGTAAATGCTTTTGCTGCAAACGATAAAGAGAGTGCAGCCCAAGTCTTAGATCAATACAAAGACCAAGATTACATTGTCTTATATAATAATAGAAAGGACCGAGAGTTTCGCGTCCCGTATTTTGCAGAGCTTTTTGCCTCTTATAAAGTGAAACAGGTATATGTTTTAGGAGAGCATGTAAATAAGTGTGTACGTTTTTTCTCAAAACATGTACCTGGTGCCAAAGTAGGGCGCTTTGACAACGCAAAACTTGACAACGCAAAACTTGACAACG
>CAVISO010000058.1:1371-8860 GCA_963645435.1 Sphaerochaetaceae bacterium
TTGACAACGTAAAAGTTGGCAGTGCAAACCTGCAAGCCCTTTTTAGCCTAAATTGCAAAATAGTCCTAGGCATGGGTAATATCAAAGGCGCTGGGCTGGAACTTGTCAAAGCCTGCATGAAGGAGGTTAATAATGCTTAAAACCGCTATTGCCCTAAGTATAATCCTAGGCTTTGTATCTCAAGAATTCTTAGGTCTAGCCTCCGGAGGCTTAGTCTCAGCAGGCTATCTTGCCTTTTATTTCAATCAGCCATATAGAATTATCTCAACCCTTTGCCTTGCAATAATAGTGTGCCTGTTGGTAAAACTCTTAGAAAATTATCTATTCATCTATGGACGTAGACGTTTTGCTCTATGCGTGCTTTTAGGTCTTAGCCTGGCAACCCTTGTCAGTAGCCTGGTCTATAAAACCTCCATAAACCTAGACCTGCGTGCCATAGGCTACGTGGTGCCCGGTCTTATTGCCAACGATATGCTAAAACAAGGTATCTTCAAGACGCTGGCCATTTTACTAATCATAGGTATTTCTATTGTACTGCTACACTTAGCCGGGGCGTTTTGATGAAAAAGATTCCAACTCTTCACCTGGTTCTGGCATTAGCAGTGTTAGTAATAACCCTTATCCTTGTCCTGTTGACCAAGGAGCAAGTTCACACCTGTTACTATGAAAGCCAAATAGAGGCTGCAAGTCTCATGCAAGACTGCCTGGACGCCATCAAAAACTATGTGCAAGCCAACAATATCTCTATAGAGCAAGAAGACTTAAACCAAACAGGCCTTATAGGGCCAGAGATTTCAGAACTTACCACCACGCTTGGTCACGAGGACGCAAAACGCTCCACGCTCAACCCCAACTGCGCCGCCATGCTGGTCAAGTATTTTGAAGAGGCCGGCCTTGAAGCAGGGGACGTGGTGGCAGTAGGTACCAGCGGCTCCTTCCCAGGTCTTGCCATTGCAACCCTGTGCGCCGCAAACGCCCTCCACCTTGAAGTGCGCCTCATTGCCTCCTATGGCGCCTCTACCTACGGAGCCACTCGCGTCAATTTTAATATAGCCGATATTTTACAGCTTCTGAAAACCACAGACCTTTTAGATTTCAACTTCCTCGCCGTCTCTCCCGGTGGGGATGGAGACTGTGGCGTTGGTGCCTACGACGGACTTCTGTACGAAGGCACGCAAGACTTAGTAGTCTCGCTAGGTGAATCCTCAGGCGTAGAATTTATCGATTGTCAAAATTTGCCCCAGAGCATCCAGCGGCGTCTGGAACTATATGGCAAGGACGTAGACCTTTTTGTAAACATTGGCGGCGCCAGCCCAAACACCGGCACTACCAGTGCCTCCCTCTCCGTACCAGAGGGCCTTGTCACCCAGTTTTCTGACATTCCAGCTGGCGCAGACAGAGGCCTCATCTTTGAATATCTTTCTCAAGGCATCCCCGTAATTAACCTCTTATACGTAAAAGGCTTAATGACCGCCAACGGTCTTCCCTTTGACCCCGTCCCCCTCCCACAGGTGGGCGAGGGTGGTGTCTACTACACCACCGGCTACAAAACCTACCTAGCCCTTTTAGGCCTTGGGCTTGCCTTTGGACTACTTATCCTTGGCGTCTGTCAAAAGCACAAAAAAAGTTGCTAGCCCATTGGTTTTAATTTATGATGGCAAGAAGGGGGAAACATGACAGTATCGGAATTAGCAAAAAAGATAGGAGTTTCTACTGCTACCATATCTAGGGTAATTAATAATGACGGAAAGGTCTCGGAGGAGACTCGCAAGAAGGTGTTGGAGGCCTTGGATCAGGAGAATACCACTATTCGTACAAGAAAGAAGTCTTCAAATCCTAAGAATGAATCTGCAATTTTGATTGTTGCTGGAGATATAAAGAATCCAATTGTTGTTAAATACATAGATGGAATTTGCAGTGTTTTAGAATCCTCAGGGAAAACAATATTGATATCTGAAAGCCACTATTCTGAGGAAAAAGAGCTTTCAATAATGCAATATGCCCAAAATGCAGGTTTTTCTGGTGTCTTCATGTTAAATATCATGGAAAATCCACAAATTGTCTCCATCCTTGAAAAGATGGATACTCCTGTAATTCTTGTAAACCGATACCTCAGAACTTATGATACTGACCTTGTTACCATTGATAACTATAGATGTGGCTATATGTCTACAAAGTATTTAATTGATAGGGGACATAAAAATATTGCAAATCTAACAGGTCCGGCTGATTCCTCAATTACTTACTACAATAGAACTCAAGGTTATTTGGATGCAATGATTTGTTCTGGAATTAAGCTTAATGCAAATAGCATATACTATGGCGATAGATCTTATCAGAGCGGCTATGATTTTGGGCTGTTAGTTTCAGAAATGCCAAAAGAAGAAAGATTTACAGCAATTTATTGTAGTTCCGGAAAAATGGCAGATGGCTGTGTAGATGCCTTGAAATTCAAAGGATTAAAGATTCCAGAGGATGTTAGCATTATTTGTAATGATGAAATCAATCTGGAATATGTGCTTAAGGAGAAGCTTACCTGTATTGAACCTGACCATCAGGCTATTGGTGTAGCGGCTGCAGAACTGTTTTTAGAGAGACTAAAGTCTACTAAGGGGACAGTTCCCAGACGCATAGAATATCCTCCTGTATTTACAGATAGAGGCAGTGTAAAACGAATTTAATGTAATTACATTATAAAAAATAATTTTATTGACTAATCCATCTTTATATTGTAAAAGAAAGTTGCGATATTAACGCATTTTTACGAAATTAAAATCATTTTTTAATGTAATTACATGCAAGGAGGATTGTAATGCTCAAAATGCCAGCCAAGGATAGAGCTCTTGGAATGTACAAAAAAATGTACTCAATTAGAAAGTATGAGGAGAGCATCTATTATTTGTTTCTTGAAGGTATTATGCCAGGAACAATTCATCAAAGTACAGGACAAGAAGCTTGTGCTGTAGGTATGCTGTATGATCTTAGAAATGAAGATATAGTTGCTTCAACTCATAGACCTGCAGGTCATTGTATTGCAAAAGGTATAACCGTCAAGGCAATGATGTGTGAAATGTTTGGAAAAGAAGATGGTTGTTGCCACGGAAAGGGTGGTGCAATGCATACTGGCGATATTGACCATGGTGTTTTGACTGCAAATGCAATTGTTGGTGGAGACATTCCAATTGCTGCTGGCGTTGGACTTACTTTTAAGATGCGCAAACAGGACAATGTTGTTGTTTGTTTCTTTGGTGATGGAGCAACAAACGAAGGTTCATTCCATGAAACAATGAATGCTGCTGCAATTTGGAAACTTCCAGTTGTTTTTGTTTGTGAGAATAACCTCTATTCTGCAACAACAAGCATTAAACTTACCTGTAATATGGAAAATCCTGCAGCAGACAGAGCTGCTGCTTACAATATTCCATCTGCTATTGTTGATGGAAACGATGTCCTTGCTGTTAACAATGCTGCTAAAAAGGCTATTGACAGAGCACGAAAGGGCGAAGGTCCTACAATTCTTGAGCTTAAGACTTATAGACACGGTGGTCACTCAAGAAACGATGCATGTGGTTATAGACCAAAGGAAGAAGAAAAGCTTTGGATTCAGGACAAGGATCCTGTAAAGCTTTTCAGAGCAAGACTTATTGATGAAAAAGTAATTGACGAAGAAGCTTTGGTTGCAATTGAAAAGACTCTTGAAGACGAGATTAATGAGGCAGTTGAATATGCAAAGAATGCCCCATTCCCAGCTCTAGAAGAGGCTTATAAGGATGTTTACTGGGAAGGAGGAAAGAACTGATATGTCAATGATGTCAATTGCTGATGCTCTTAAAACTGCTATTGCAGAGGAAATGAGAAGAGATGTCAATGTTTACTGCATTGGCGAAGACGAAGATATCCCAGGTGGTATGGGAGGTGCTTTCACCGTAACCAAAGGTCTTGCTGATGAATTTGGTTTTGAACGTGTAATTAATACTCCAATCTCTGAAATCATGATTTCTGGCGTGTGTGTTGGTTCCGCTATGATGGGGATGAGACCAGTTGCTGACCTCCAGTATGGTGACTTTTTATTCTGTATGATGGATCAACTGGTAAACCAGGCTGCCAAGATGTGTTATATGTCTGGTGGAAAAGTTCATGTTCCAATGGTCATGAGAGCTCCTTGTGGTGCAACAAACAGAGGTGCCCAGCATGCTCAGAGTCTGGAAAGTTATTTTACCCATGTCCCAGGCTTAAAGGTCATTTGCCCTTCAACTGCTTATGATGCAAAAGGACTTATGAAGGCAGCTATTCGTGACGATAACCCAGTTATCGTTTTTGAGCATAAGCTTCTTTATGGTAGTAAGAGAAAGGAAAAGGATGCTATAAGTACCGTTGGTGAAGTTCCAGAAGAAGATTATACAATTGAATTTGGAAAGGCTGCAATTCGTAGAGAAGGAAAGCACATTACCGTTGTTGCTAACCTGCTTATGAATTACAAGGCTTTGGAAGCTGCAAAGGTTCTTGAGCAAGAAGGAATTGAGCTTGAGGTTATTGACCCAAGAACTCTTGTTCCATTTGATTATGAAACCGTTGAGAAATCCCTTGAGAAGACTGGTCGATTGTTGATTGTTCATGAAGACAACTACAACTGTGGCTGGGGTGCTCAGTTAGAAGCTCATATTGCAGAAAATTCAATCTATTTGCTGGATGCTCCAATTGCTAGAGTTGCAGCTTATGATTGTCCAATTCCATTCTCTCCAGTTCTTGAAAGCTATGTAATTCCTTCTAAGGAAAGAATTATTGAAGCTGCAAGAAAACTTATGAAGGCCTAATTATGATTAAACAAATTAAGATGCCCAGTGCGGGTCAGACAACAGATGAAGCTCTAGTTTGCCAGTGGAATGTTAAGATTGGTGATTCAGTCAAAAGAGGAGATATCCTTCTTGAGACTGAAACTGATAAGGCAACACTTCCAGTTGAAAGTTTTAGTGATGGTATTGTTATTGATATTCTTCATGAAGAAGGTGACACCGTTGATGCTGGTGATGTCCTTTGTGTCATTGGAGATGCAAAGGATATGGAATCCTACAAGAGAGAAGGCACTGAAACCTCTAGTCCTGTAGCGGCAACAGCACCTGCAGCAGAAGCTGCTCCAGTAGTAGCTCCAGTTGTTGAAGTTGAAGAAGATGAATATCAGCCTATTATCAAGGGTTCAAATACTGCTTCTGCAACAAAGCCAGCAAATCCTGTTTCACCAGTTGCCGAAAAGCCTGTTGAAGCGAAGAAGACAGTCAAGCCACAAGGACAGCCAAATAATGATGTTAAGGCTATGCCTAATGCTAAGCTTCTTGCAAAGGAGAAGGGTGTTGATATTAGATATGTCAGCCCAGCAAATGGTTCCCTGGTAAAGAGATCTGATGTCCTTGCTTATATTGACAGCTGTGCTGAAGACTTTGATTCCTACGAAGTTCTTAAACTCAACAAAAAACGCAAGATTACTGGTCAGAGAATGCTCTTAAGCGTCCAGACAATTCCTGCCTTCCATCTTGCAGTTGATGTGGACATGACCAACGCAATTGCACTTAAAGATGGTCTTTTCAAGCAGAAGGATTTGAAGATTTCTTATAACGATATTATCTGCCTTGTTCTTGCAAAACTTAGTGAAGAGTTCAATCTTCTCAAGGCTCGTTATGAAAATGATGAGATTCGAATCTATAAGCACCTCAATATTGGTATTGCAGTTGCCCTTGATGATGCACTTGTGGTTCCAGTTACAAAAGGATGTGATATACTTTCACTTGCTGAGATTGCTCAGAATAATAAGAAGGGTATTAAAAAGGCTAAAGAAGGAGCACTCCTTCCATCAGACATGGGTTGTGGAAGTCTTTCTCTTTCTAACCTAGGTATGTTTGATGTTTCTTCGTTCTCTGCTATTGTTAATCCTCCAGAGGGATGCATTTTTGCAATTTCCAGTATTGCTGTTAAGCCCGTCTGGGATGGAAAGGCTTTTGTTCCAAGATCAATGTGCAATATTAATGTTTCCTTTGATCATAGAATTTTTGATGGTGCTTATAGCGCGAAGATGCTTGCAAAGTTCAAAGCATACATGGAGAATCCAGCTCTTTTGCTCGTTTAATAGGGAGATTATGGCATGAAAGAATTTGATTTGCTAGTTATTGGAGGCGGTCCTGGAGGATACAGTGCTGCTATTACTGCTGCTAAGAAGGGTCTATCTGTTGCCTTGTTTGAGAAAGAGCATATTGGTGGAACCTGTCTTAATGTTGGTTGCATTCCTACCAAGTATCTTTTGGATAAAGCTTCAGCAATGGAGAAGATTAGGGCTTTAACAAATTCTGGTGTTTTCAAAGATGCTGGTCTATTTAGTATCAAGAAAATCCAGCAAGGCAAAAAAGAAACTGTTTCAAAACTTGTAAACGGTGTTGGATATCTTCTTAAAGCAAATAAAGTTACTGTTGTAAATGGTCAAGCTGTTCTCAAGGAAGATAAAGTTGTCTCCGCTAACGGGGAAGATTACAAGGGCAAGTCTGTTATTGTTGCAACTGGTTCAAAACCAGCTATGCCTAGAATTCCTGGAATTGAACTTTGTTTGGATAGTACTGGCGTACTTGCTCTTGAGAAAGTACCTCACAATTTTGTTGTCATTGGTGGTGGCGTTGTTGGTCTAGAACTTGCAAGTGCTTTTGCCTCCTTTGGCAGTGAAGTAACAATTGTTGAAATGCTTCCTGCAATTCTTGGAAATGAACAGCCTGAGGCTGCTAGACTTCTTTCATCTTCTTTAAAGAAGAGAGGTCTTTCTGTTAAAGTAGGTGCCAAGGTCAAGGCTATTGTTAAGAAAGACAATGGCTTGGAAGTTCAGGTTGAAGAAAAAGGTAAAGATATTGCTATTGCTGCTGATCAAGTACTGGTTGCTGTTGGTAGAACTCCCTGCCTGGATGGCATTGATACTGCAAAGTTGGGTATTGAGATGGATGGAAGATTCATCAAGGTTGACTCTCACATGGAGACCTCAGTTAAGGGCATCTATGCCATTGGTGATGTTCGAGGTGGTTTCCAGTTAGCGCATGCCGCCTACGCTGAAGCAGATACTGCTGTTGCAAACATTGTTAAACCAAATAGCGAAGAACTTGACGTCTCAGTCATGCCAAGATGCATCTATACAATGCCTTGTTTTGCCGCTGTTGGTATAACTAGTGAACAGGCAAAGAATAAGGGACTTGAGACGGTTGTTGGTTCCTTTAACTATGAAGGCAATGGCATGGCTTTGGCTGAAGGTGCTAAGGGCTCTGTCTACGTCATCATGGATAAGACTGAAAAGAAGACTTTAGGCGTTCAGATTGTTGGAGAGAATGCATCTGAATTAATTTCTGCCGCTTCTTTTGCTGTTGCACAGGGTACAACTCTTGAGCAGTGGGAGCACATGATTGTGGCTCATCCATCTCTTTCTGAGATGCTCAAAGAAGCAGCCCTTGATGCCTTTGGTCTTGCA
>CAVISO010000059.1:0-8810 GCA_963645435.1 Sphaerochaetaceae bacterium
TACTGGTCTGAAACAGCAAACTATGACCTTGTTGTTCCTCTTATTAACATGAACTATGAAGGATTAAAGACCGATATAATTGAAATGATTTCCGGAGGAGAAGTCCCTGTAAATCCTAAAACCTTCAAGAATGATACAATTAGTATCTCAAGCAAGGACAATGTTCTGACTTACCTTATTCATCTAGGCTATCTTGGATACAATGAAGAGAATGGTACAGCCTTTATCCCTAATGAAGAGATTCGTGAAGAGATGGGCTATGCCGTAGAAAGCAATCCTTGGAAGGAGATGATTGCATTCCTGCAAGAATCAGAAAGAATCCTAGACTCAACCTTGAGTAAAGATGGCGACAAAGTGGCAGAATTCATAGAGAAAATTCATGACGAATATGCTTCCACCATCAAATACAATGACGAAAATTCTCTTTCATCCGTTCTTACACTTGCATACCTGAGCGCTAGACAATACTATTTCAAACCTATCCGTGAGCTTCCAGCCGGCAAGGGCTTTGCAGACTTTGTATACCTACCCAAACCAGACTACAAAGAAGATTATCCCGCCCTCGTCGTGGAGCTTAAATGGAACAAGGATGCAATTACTGCCCTCAACCAGATAAAAGAGAAAAATTACCCAGACTCCATCAAAGACTTCACAGACAACATTCTTCTTGTTGGCATCAATTACGATAAAACCACCAAGAAGCACGAATGCCTCATTGAGAAATAATTTTTCAGTTTTTATAATATGTGCGACTTATGAAGAAAATTGTACTTACAGGTTTTGGCGCCTTTGGCAACAACCTCATCAACCCAACTGAAGCGGTGGTCAAGACGCTTTCCCAAGACCCCCAAATTCTACCTTTCATCCTTCCCGTGGTCTACGATTCCTGCAGCACCATTTTGGACAACGTGGATGCAGAAATCTACCTCCACCTAGGCCTCGCCGCCTCGCGCAGCCAGCTCACTCTAGAAAAATTCGCCTACAACACCAAAAGCGCGCCCATTCCAGACAACGCCGGCGTCATCTGCTCTGGAGAAAAAATCCTCCCCTCCCAACCCGATATTCTCCAAACCCCTTTCAACCTAGAGAAGCTAATCAACTCCCTTGAGCAAGAAGGAATTCCCAGCAGCCTCTCCACAGATCCAGGCCGATACGTCTGCAATAACATCTATTTCCATTCTCTTGCAAAGGGAAGAAAAGCCCTCTTTGTTCACCTGCCTCCCTTTGAAAAACTGCCTCTAGCAACCGCTGTCAAAGCAGTGAAAATTATCATAAAAAATGCCTGCCTTCATAAAAGTGAAGTACAATGACACAAAAAGGTTTGATCGTTCAAGTAGCTGTTCTTAGTCACAGGGAATAAGGTAAGTATACCTAAATAGCCAAAAATGAGCTTTTTAGGTATACACACATATACCCAAAATCCCGAAAAATGGCGTTTTGGGTATAAATAACAATATAATGGTCTGTAGGAGACAAGAATTTTGGGCTCGAACCCTTGGATCGTCTGTAACGAGCCGGTCCGCAGGTGGCCTACCAGGCCGCCTCGCTGCAGACGCGGTCCTGCCGGGGCGTCTGGCTATCGCTCGGGTCAAACCCTAACAGGCTCTAATAAACAAAAAAGACGCCATAAAGGCGTCTCTTTTGTTTACACGAGATAGGGTTTGCCTTTCAGTTGCCTTCTGTAGGGCAACTTTCAGGCCGCCTCGCTGCAGACGCGGTCCTGCCGGGGCGTCTGGCTATCGCTCGGGTCAAACCCTAACAGGCTCTAATAAACAAAAAAGACGCCATAAAGGCGTCTCTTTTGTTTACACGAGATAGGGTTTGAACCTATGACCTCCACCACGTCAAGGTGGCACTCTCCCGCTGAGTTACTCGTGCATTACTCATTGCTCTAACAATTATGCACGAAAAGAAAATTCTGTCTAGTGGGCAGTGCTTGTTTTTCGGGCAATACATCTGTAAAATGCTATGATAAGGAATAAAAATGAAAGACGATAATAAAGAAGAACAGGTCCAAAAGGCCTATATATATTTAGTAAAGACTCCAAGTAGCAATGACCTGGCAGTTTGTGCAAGCAACAACGTTTTTTATCCGGGAACCAAGGTTATTGCACCAACTAGATATGGTCTTGATTTGGGAATTGTCCTTGGCTCTGCTGCCAATCTAGGACAGGACTATCAAAAGGGCTGCAGCAGCTGCAGGGGAGCCTGTCACTTTGCTCCTACAAAGCCTGTAGTAGATGAAGATGACCTTTTGGGAGCAGGTTACGTTGAGGCTAACAACGTGGTCTATGAAGGAGAAGGTCAGCATTTGACCTTAGGTCCTCTTCCTGAGTTTGAATTTACCAAAGGTTTTTTGCCCGCAGGAAAGGACAGTAAGGACACTGTAGACCAGCAGGGGATTTGGGATCCTGCTTATAAGACACCTGAACTGGTAGAAGTGGATGGGGACGTTACTTGGATTGATCATCAGGCATCGGAAGAAGAAATTGAAAGATATGAAGCCAACAAGGTCCAAGAGCAAGAGGCTATTCGTATATGTAGAGAGAAGATAGAAAAACTTAAGCTCAACATGAAGTTGGTTACTTCTCACTTTTTGCTTTGTGAGCCCAAGGTGCTTTTCTTCTTTACTGCAGACGAGCGAGTGGACTTTAGAGAACTGGTCAAAGAGCTAGTCTCTGTGTTCAGAATGCGTATTGAACTCAGACAAATTGGCGTTAGGGATGAGTCAAGGGTGCTTGGAGGACTTGCTGTTTGCGGAAGAGATTTTTGCTGTCACTGCGTTTCAGACAAGTTGAACCCTGTCACCATTAAAATGGCAAAAGAGCAGAATTTGTCGCTTAATTCCATGAAGATATCGGGTCCCTGTGGAAGGCTGTTGTGCTGTCTGAGTTACGAGTATGACTTCTATTGCGAGGAAAAGCAGGCGTATCCACCTGAAGGCGCAAGGATGAAGCTTGGGAATGAAATCTTCAAGGTTCAGGAGGTGAATATCCTTTCTCATAAGATGACGCTGACTGGTAGCGAGGGGCGTTCTTATACCGTTCCAAGAGAGGAGGTTTACTTTGACTCGGATACGGGACATTGGGAAGTAGATAGAGCATATCAGGAAGAATTGTTGTCCAATTGATTTTTTCAATTCACATAAAGTGTTGTATTGACCAGTTTTATTGTCTGTGATATGTTTTGTAATCGCCGTTCTTTGAGAGCTTAGTAAAAGAAAGCTTAAAGAAAGGTCCTAATAAATATAAAGTATTTATCTTGTTAAAGATATTTGGAGGTAAACGTGAATCGTTCTGCAGAAAAGAAAGATCGTCAGAGTAAGGAGAGAAGACTCAGAAACCGTGAGACAAAGAGCACCTTCCGCACAGCTATTAAGAAGTTTGATGCCGCTGTTTTGGCAAATGATAAGGCTGCTGCTGAAGAAGCAATGAAACTCAGCTTCAAGCTCATGGATAGCGCTGCTAACAAGGGTATCATCCACCACAACACCGCTGACAGAAAGAAGTCTAGAATGAACAATAAATTCAATAAGATGGCCTAAGGCCCTAATGGAGGAATATTATGGCAAAGACAAAATTAACAAAAGCTTTGATTATTGAGCACCTTCACGATCAATTGGGCGTCAATAGAAATGACATTCACGAGATTGTTGATGCCTTCTTTGAGGAAGTTAAGGCTGGTCTTAAGGAAGAGAAGATTATTGAGCTTAGAGGCTTTGGAACTTTTGAAGTAAGAACTCGCAAGGGCAGAGAAAAGGCAAGAAACCCAAAGACTGGAGACCTTGTTGCTGTTGATACCCACGGTGTAGCAGTATTCCGCCCAGGTAAGGAACTTAAGGATCTCGTATGGGATCTTCGCCAGGAAGACTAAGGTTTTCTGAGGTTTTCTGAGTTACTTTTACTGTGAACAAATTTATGAAAATCATTTCAAGCGTAAACAACAAAGTTCTACGCAGACGCAACCTCGGAACAGTATGCTCTGAGGTTGTTCTTTTATTGGTCTCTGCGTTTGTTTTAGCTATGGCTCATCCAAGCTTCATCTCAGATGATGGGTTTGGTTTCTTGGCTTTTTTTGCCTTAATTCCCGTTTTTGCAGTAATAAGAAACTGCACCTGGAAGGTGGTTCCCTTCTATGGCTTTTTGTTTGGTTTTTCTTATTACGCTATTTTTAATTACTGGCTGACCACTTTCCACCCCTATGCTATCTTGATTGTAACCATCATCAAAGCGGTGGAAATGCTACTTCTTTTCCTTGCGCTGAAAGCCGTTAACAACTGGTTTTCAAGAATCTTAAAAGGAAAGCTATCAAAGATTATTCCGTTGCTTCAGGCAATTGTGTGGGTTGCCTATTCCTACCTCTCTCAGAGCTGGTTTGCAGGGTACCCTTACGGAACAATTGCTTATGCACTATATAGATACAAGATATTGATTCAAATTTCTGACCTCTTTGGCATTTGGGGCCTGAATTTCATGTTGGTCCTTCCTCAAGCCCTCCTGGGAGCTTGGTGTTGCGATTATTTCAGCAAGACAAAAGCAGAACACTCAGAGGGACTCTGGAATTATCTTAAAGCCAACAAAATCCTCAGCCTTATTTTTGCTGTCCTTTTTATTGCCCAAATTATTTACGGAATCCTCACGCTCAACTACTGGCAGAACGCAGAAGAGGACAACACCTTCAAGGTGGCTACTGTCCAGCACAATGCCGATTCCTGGAAAGGCGGCTACTCCACCTACAAAACCAATTTCTTGAACCTCAAACGAATGAGCCAGGAGGCCGCTCTAGAAAATCCCGATCTTATTATTTGGTCAGAAACCGCTTTCGTTCCTTCTGTTGACTGGTACACCAATTATCCTTATGAAGGAGATGATGAGGGCTCTACGTTCGATTATTTAAGGAAAATCCAAGAGCTGGTGGACGAATTTGTTGAGTTTGGAACTCAGCTTGGCATTCCCTTGCTCACTGGTAATCCTTCTGGAGTTATCAAGGATGAAACTCAGCCTCCTTATGATGAGAACGGCGACTGGAACAAGACAGATTACAACACCGTAATTCTCTTTGATGATGGCGAGATTAAGCAAACCTACAGAAAGCAGCACCTAGTGCCCTTTACCGAGCATTTCCCCTACGAAAAAGAGCTCCCTTGGCTGTACAACCTGCTTAAGGCTAACGATTATCACTGGTGGGAGAAGGGTACAGAGTCTGTGGTCTTTGAGACTTCAAATGGCATAAAATTCTCAACCCCAATTTGTTTTGAGGACGTTTATGGCTACCTTTGTGCCAACTTTGTCTCCTCTGGTGCTGACCTGATTGTTAATATGACTAATGACTCCTGGTCTGGTGCAGTCTCTGCTGAAAGACAGCACATGGCAATGGCAGTCTTTAGATCCGTTGAAAACAGACGCACCACAATTAGAGGTACCAACAGTGGAATTACCTGTCTAATTACCCCGGATGGAACCATTCAAGGAGAGATGGAGCCGTTTAAGATGGGCTGGAAGATTTGGGACGTACCTGTTTACAGCTCAGAGACTTACGGCACAACGCTCTATACCCAAACGGTTGACCTCTCTGCTCAAATCTGCACCTACCTTTCCTATGCAATTCTTGCTTTTGGAGCGGTTGTAATGCTAATTGAAGTGGTTCCCAAGAAGGCAGCCAAAAAGGCTGGTGAAAAATGAAATTTTCAACTGTTTCGCTTTTTGTTATAGGCACAGAACTTACCTGTGGCATCATCCAGGACAAACACATCCCGCTTTTGACCAGCGAGCTAACCCACATGGGCTACAGCATAAAGAGGGCGGTAATTGTTCCAGATGACGGAACAATTGAAACCGAGCTACAGAACGCAGTACAAGATACCGATATTCTTCTAGTCACCGGCGGACTAGGTCCTACCAGTGACGATTTAACTCGCCAAGTTATTGCAAACCTTGCCCGCGTTCCTCTTGAAAAAAATGAGATAGCCTGGAAGGAAGTCTATGGGCGCCTTGGAGAACGAATCTGGGGTGCCAACGAAAAACAAGCGTATATTCCAAAAGGCTTTGACGAGATTCCTAACCCAAAGGGAACAGCCCCTGGCTTTAGAGGCTTCTTCAAACCGGAGACTGGTTTGGAGGTTGACTTGAACAGGGAAGTCCTACTGGTAGCCATGCCAGGACCTCCTGTTGAAATGCAGTACATGTTTTTCAATCAGGTTAAACCTTTCTTGGCTAAACTTGCAGGTCATGAAACCCTCCCGCGCGATGAATTTTCAGTTTATCTAGTGCCAGAAGCCAAACTGGAGGATGTGTGTGAACAGTGCGCTATAGACGGGGTACAGTGGGGCACACGCTTTCAGCAATTCAAAATCAGCCTCTATGTCAGTGGTGCCTCTCAGGAAAAGCGAGAAGCTTTTGAAAATAGTCTAGCCCAAGTCCTGGGGAAGGGGCTTATGGTGCCAGGTGAGCTAGAAGCAGTAGATAACTTAACTCATTATCTTGAAGAGAATAATCTCACAATTAGTACCTCGGAAAGCTGCACCTGTGGGCTAATAGCCAAAATGCTCACAGACCGCGCTGGTAGCTCAAAATGGTACTGGGGTGGTGCTTGTACCTACGCCAACGAAGCCAAAACTGCAATCCTAGGTGTTTCTCCTGAGCTATTGGCGAATCCTGCCCTTGGTCCAGTTACTCCACAATGCGCACTCCAAATGGCAGAGGGTACCCGTAAACTTTGCAATACAAATATCTCTGTGTCCATTACAGGCATAGCCGGTCCAGATGGTGCAGAAGAAGGTAAGCCAGTAGGGACGGCCTACCTGGGTTTTGCTTCTTCTTTCAGAGCAACTGAAGTAGTTAGGGTTAATATCAGCCCTAATTCCAGAGACGCTGCAAGAAGGCGGTTTTGTACTGTCGCTATGCTTTTAGCCTTGGAATATGCCAAAGGGGGCTCGGTTGTTGACATGGCTAATTCCTGGGTGTATATTTAACTTGTAAATCAAAAGAAACAAATCCCGCAAACAATTTATGTAAATCTAATTCGCATTTGGTGTTGTGTGCCAAAGCATATTCATTGGAGAATCTAGTTGATGGATGAAGAGAAAAAAGAAGTGAAAGAGCCAGAGAAGACTGTGCGTACAGTTCGTAAAGTGGTTCTTAAAAGAAAGCCTGTCATCAAGGCTGAGCCAAAAGTTGAAGTCAAAGAAGTAAAAGAAGAAGCAAAAGTAGAAGTAAAAGTAGAAGCCCATGAGCCAGAGCCAAAGGTTGAGGTTGTTGATAAAATCCAGCAAGAAGCCCCAAAAAAGAGAAAGGGAAGAAAGCCAAAGGCGGCAAAAACTGAGGCTCCTAATGAACAGCCAACTTTAGAATTGGTTTCAGAAGAAAAGCCTGAAAAACCAGTTGAAACTGCACCTTCAGCTGAGGCTCCAAAAGAGACTCCAAAAGAGACCATAAAAGAAGCCGCTAGAGAGGATGTTAAAGAGGAAGTCAAAGAAGAAGTTAAACCTTCAGAGCTAGCAGAAGCACAGGCTCCTGCTGCTTCTTCAGAAGCTTCTTCAGAAGCCTCTTCAGAACAGACAGCTGAACCTGCTTCAGAGAAGGCTGATAACAATCAGCATCAGAAGTTTCAGAAAAATAATCAGAACAACCAGAAAAATCAGAAGAATAACGGAAAAGACAGACGTAATTTTGATCAGAATCAGAATCAAAAACAGCGCAATAACCAAAAGAAAGTTCTGACAATGGAGGAAGTCTCCATTGCTGAGGCAGAATATCAGGAGCATCTTAAAAATAGAATTCTTGTTAGCGATATTTCACAAATGTCAATTCCAGCGTTGAAGGAAAAACTTGCTGAACTTGCAGGAACCAGCGTGGAGGATTATGCGGAGTATAAAAAGCAGGAAATCATTGTTGAAATTATCAGAACCTACAGCCAGAACAACGGCGTCATCTATGCTACCGGTACTCTTGAAATTCTAAATGAAGGCTATGGCTTTTTGAGATCTCCATTAAACAGCTATTTGCCCGGTCCTGAAGATGTCTATGTTTCGCCTGCAATCATTAAATTCTTGAATCTGAAAACTGGTGATACCATTGAGGGTCTTATCAGAAATCCTAAGGAGGCTGAAAGATTTTTTGCCTTGAGCCGGATTGCTACCGTCAATGATGAACCACCAATTGTTGCAAAGACAAGAGTGAGTTTTGACAGCCTTGTTCCACTTTATCCAGACCAGAGAATCAACCTTGAGACAGAACGCACAGACAATGATGTTTCAATGAGAATCATCAACCTGTTTTGTCCTATTGGAAAAGGTCAGAGAGCCCTTATTACCGCTCCTCCAAGAACAGGTAAAACTATCCTCCTACAGCAAATTGCAAATGCAATTACTACTAATCATCCTGAGATTAAACTCATGGTGCTTCTTGTTGATGAAAGACCTGAAGAGGTTACAGATATGAGAAGAAACGTTAAGGGAGAGGTTATTGCTTCTACCTTTGACGAACAGGCAACTCGCCACGTTACCGTTGCTGAAATGGTAATTGAAAAGGCAAAGCGCCTTGTTGAGCACAAGAAGGATGTAGTTATTCTTTTGGACTCCATTACAAGACTTGCCAGAGCCTACAACCAGACGGTCCCTGCCAGTGGAAAGATTCTTTCTGGTGGTGTTGACTCTAACGCACTCCATAAACCAAAGAGATTCTTTGGTGCTGCCAGAAACATTGAAAATGGTGGTTCTCTTACCATTATTGCTTCTGCTCTTATTGAAACCGGTTCAAGAATGGATGAAGTTATCTTTGAAGAGTTCAAGGGAACTGGTAACAGTGAAATTG
>CAVISO010000060.1:0-8786 GCA_963645435.1 Sphaerochaetaceae bacterium
CTTCTTTTTTTAGGAGTTTGTGCCAAATAAAAAATTTTTTGCACTCTCTTTGCGTCCTTTCGTGCCCCTTCCACCCCGCCGTCTACCCTTTTTGCCCCAAACTGGCCATTTTGGGTAGACACACGTCTCCCCTTTTTGCCCCAAACCCCTCCTTTTAGGTAGACATCTCCTTTTTTTACCCCCCAAACCCCGATATCTTTAAAGAAACCCTCAGGAATTCTGAATCTTTTTTTGTATTAACTAGTAGAGGCTTCTTGTGAGACTCAATCAAATACAAAAGGAGGGTTCCGCTATGAACCACAAAACCAAATTCCAAAAGCTAAATGAATAAAAGGGGAAATGGGCCCAGAGAGATTTGAACTCTCGACCAAAGGATTATGAGTCCTCTGCTCTAACCGCTGAGCTACAGGCCCGGATGTCAAGGGGATGTCAAGTAAAGGTGCTAGACCCTCATAAATGACAGCAGGATTAAGTTAGCATTTTTGAACTTGAAATTCAACCCTAGAGAGAAAAATCTTGTGCTTTAATGCGTTAATCCGTAAAATGTAGGCTTGTGAAACGAAAAATTATTTTATTTCTAATTATCATAAATTTAGCTAGTTGCTTATTTGCCTTCTCTTTTACCTCGCGTTTGACCGGGGTGACCACACACCCGGACTTTTGGGCTGGTGTTTTCCCTTCCAGTGTGCGTAGCTACATTGGTTTAGGTGGGCTTAGTTTTCTTGAAGGACGCAAAACGGAAATAGGTGCAGAGATTGCAACTGGTACGTTGGCTAGAACCATTAAGCAGAATCCTCTTACAGGAAAGGCGCTTGATCCAACTAAAGCTGATGATTCCAATATTATCAAAAACTCTAGTTATGATGTTCTATATGCTTCTTGGAAGGCTGGAATTGCTCAAGGCATTGGCTGGAGCGAGCAGGCAAACAATGAGTTAATCACCCTAAGGCTTTCTTTAGATGGGCAATGGGAAGTAGCAATGGATCCGCTCATGCAGAGTGAAAACAGAACTGGTCATCCATTTTCTGTTCTCAAAGAATTTGACCCGCTTGATGAAAACTATAGCCTAACTTTGCAGGGAACCCCTGATTTATCGCACAATAGGCAGCTTTTAAGCCTTAGTTTTGACCTTTACGGAAAAGTTAATCATCTTCTTCTGAAGACTGGCAAAACCTCTGGAATAGCTACAGAATTCAAATTTGTTTGGGCTCCTTCCTTTTTGAATTTGTCAAAGAAGGACGGTGGAGTTGCTGATTTTTGGAAAATTTGGCTGTATGCCAAAGGTGGCTGGAATATTCATCAGGCAGTGGACAAAAATGGTATGAATTTATGGTCCATTGGACTTACAGATGAATTTGAGATGCGAATTTATGGTGGTGAACACATTCCTGAATATGCAAAAACCCTAAAGGGTCAGGTCTGGTGGGTGGAGCCTGAAAATATGACCTTCATGGCTAGAAATGTTCTTAAGCTGGACTACTATGGACAGCAATTCTTTGGCTCCTGTATTCCGTACGTGTATGCGTTCTTAGATTTATGTTACTCAGGTGGACAGATTAACAACGTGACAGGAGGAGACTTTGGTTCTGTTTGGGCAGGAACGGTTGGACTTCATGTTGAGCTTCAGTTGTTTGGAGTAGCGCACATTTACTACGAAATAGGGAAGGTTTTCCTGTATACTGGTGTAAACAAAGCCTATGAAACCGGTTATAGGACATCAAATACAATTAGAGTTTCTATTTCCTTTGTCGGGGGAAGTGATATAGACTGGTCAATATAAGGGAGATTCCGTTCATGAAAAATGCACCGTTGAAAAAAGCATTGGTAATTGCTTTGCTACTTGTTGTTGCTTTAGGCTCTGTTTTTGCAGGGGATTTTAAGTTCTTGTTTACAGAACTGGATCAGCACACTGAAATTCTTTCAGGTTTCCTTCCAACCCTTACGGCGTTTGGAGCCAGTTATGAAGGGTTTGAGTTTGTTCCGGGCAATCTAACCCAACTTCAGGCAACAATTGGTGGTGGTTATACCCAGCGTGTAATATTTCAGAACCCTAAGACGGGTGAGCCTCTTATTTCTTACCAGGGTATTTATGACTGTATTCAGGTTCGTTGGAACCTGAAACTTCTACAGGGTTTTGGAGCCTCTTGGGTTGAAGGTAAGGATCTTGTAACCGTTTATGCTGGTTATGAGGGCCGCTACGAAGCAAATACCAATTCAATGGTTGTAGGACAAAAGAGATTCAGAGGCTACGAGGACGAAGCTTCAAAGACCAAGGGAGTAACAGAGATTGTTTCTTTGGATGATTGGTTTACTCATTTTGGTACTACCAATGCTGAAAGTTCCATTTATCCAGATCTATCAAATGACTACAAAGCCTTCATGAACAACTTCTACTTGGGAGTAAAACTCAACGGGATGGATGACAAGATGGTCACAAGTGATGGCTTCTTGGCGGAACTTAAGCTTCAGTTTGCACCTTCCTTCTTAAATAAGAGTGCTTCCTACTATAGTATTACCCTTAATGCAGTTGGTTCAAAGACCTTGTTTGAGATGAAGGCGGTGGATTCTCCTAACAACGTATTCTCCATTGTTATTATTGATAGAGTAAATGCTAACTGGACAGACGGAAGTAAGGTTCCTGTTTATGCCCAAATGCCAGTATCCTTAGGAAGAAAAGTTCGTGGCTTTAACACAAATAGCTACAATACCAACTTCACCGTTGTGAATAACTTGGACATTAGATTTGCCGGACCAGAGCCCTTTATGGATGGTATCTTCCCACGTCTTAACCTGTTTTTTGACGTAGGTTATTACGCAGGTGATTATTTTAATACAGAATTATCGGCTAAAACTCAGGCAGAAGAGAAAGGTCTAGAGAGAATTTTGTGCTCAGCTGGTGCGCAAATGGAGATAAGTTTCTTTGACTTCATAGATCTTGGGTTCCAGGTTTCCTATCTCATCAATGGAAATAACCTTCGCAACCCAGATCAGCGCATAATTACTGGTGCAACTTTCTTCTTGGATTTTTAATATTATTTTACTATACTCCACAACATACACTCCACAACATATAAGGACGTAGAAAATGGAACAGCAATCAGTTCATTGGGCGGACATTTACGCAGACCGTATTATCAGAGAAAAGGGACCAAAGGAAGTTTATACCTGTGCCTCGGGGATAACTCCTTCCGGTACAGTACACATTGGCAATTTCCGTGAGATTATCTCGGTTGATCTTTTGGTTAGAGCCCTCAGAGAGAAAGGTCAAAAGGTGAGATTTATTTATTCTTGGGACGACTATGATGTTTTCAGAAAAGTTCCCAAAAATATGCCTCAGCCAGAGCTGTTGCAAACTTATCTACGTAAGCCAATTACTCTTGTCCCAGATACTACCGGCAGAGCAGAAAACTATGCCAGAGGTAACGAATTGGACGTAGAGGAGAAACTCCCAATCGTTGGAATTCATCCAGAGTATCTGTATCAGGCTCAGCGCTACAGAAGTAGCCTTTATGCAGAGCAGATGAAGAAGGCCCTGGAGTGCAAGCAGCAGATTATTGCAATTCTCAACCAGTACAGAACAGAGCCGCTGGATGACTCCTGGTGGCCAATTGCGGTTTTCAGCTCCTTTTCGGACAAGGACAATACAACAATCCTTTCTTGGGATGGCGAGTATGGCATCACCTACAGAGATAATGACCTCAACAAGGAAGAGACCATTGACTTGAGAACAACACCGTATGCAAAATTGCATTGGCGTGTTGACTGGCCTATGCGTTGGGTTTATGAGGGCGTTGACTTTGAGCCGGCTGGAAAAGATCACCACTCCCAGGGTGGCAGTTTTGACACCTCCAAGCAGGTAGTTGAGCTATTTGGTGGTCATGCACCAGTCAGCTTCCAGTATGACTTCATTTCCATTAAAGGTCGTGGCGGAAAGATTTCTTCCTCCAGCGGAGAGGTCATCTCTCTTGGCGATGTTCTTGAGGTCTACACTCCAGAAATTACCCGATATCTCTTTGCTTCAACAAGACCTAACACAGAATTTGCAATCTCTTTTGACCTGGATGTCTTGAAGATTTACGAGGATTACGATAACTGTGAACGCCGCTATTTTGGACTTCTTCCCTGCAATGAAAAGAAGCTTGCCATGGAGCGCCGCGTCTATGAACTTTCCCAGGTGGGCGATATCCCAACTACACCAGGCTATCAGATTCCTTTCAGACACCTGTGCAACCTCCTTCAGATTCACAGTGGCGATATTGACAAGGTCATCTCAACTCTCCCAGATATCCAACCTGACCAGGTTGACAGGCTTAAAGCCCGATGCCTCTGTGCCTGGAACTGGATTACTACTTTCTCTCCAGAGGATTTCAGATTTGCAGTTGCCACAGCAGATTCTCCACTGGTTGAGCTTAGCGCTGACGAGCAGAAGGTGGTTAAGGTCTTGGCTTGCAAGGTTGCAACCTGGGACGGTGAAGACGAAAAAGACCTTTCTCAGCGCATCTATGATGCAGCCGCAGAGGCAGAAGTTGAGACTACAGTCCTCTTTACTGCGGTTTACCGTATTCTTATCAACAAGGAGAAGGGACCAAAACTTGCTGGCTTCATGAAGACAATAGGAAAGGACAAGGTGCTTTCTCTTCTTGAAAGATACTGACGTGTTTTTGTAAAAAAAATGCAATTTCTAGCCACTTGCATTGTGCAGGTGGCTTTTTTTCTTTAGAATGCAATTAAGTTGGAGGACAAAAATATGTCTATACCACTTACCAAAGATCTAAAGGGTGTTCTTATCTCTGAAGAACAAATCGCAGAGCGGGTTCAGCAACTCGCAGATGAAATCAACGAACATTACAAGAATATTACAGAGCCACTTGTTTTAGTTGGGGTTTTAAAGGGATCGGTCTTCTTTTTGACAGATTTAGCCAGAAGGCTTACCGTGCCACATGTTGTGGATTTTATCGCTATCTCTAGCTATGGCGCTGGTGGAGATAAGCGAGGTGAAGTCAGATTCCTGATGGACACACGTGAGAGCGTGACGGATAAGCATGTACTGATAGTTGAAGACATCCTGGACAGTGGCTATACGCTGGATTATTTAACCAAAAATTTTGCAGCCCGTAATCCGCTTTCTGTGGAGAAGGCTGTTTTCTTGGATAAACCTTCAAGACATGAAGTTGAAGTGGAAATTCAGTACAAAGGCTTTGATATTGGCAATTACTGGGTAGTTGGCTATGGCTTGGATTATAAGGAAAAGTATAGAAGTCTTCCTTATATTGCAGAGATGATTAAAGACTGAACAATGTCCTAAAATGGCATTGAGGAGTGAAAAAATGGCAGTAAGTTGTGTTGTAGGCCTTCAATGGGGCGATGAAGGTAAGGGCCGTATTGTTGATTATCTAGCAACAGATGCAGATATAGTCATTCGCTATCAGGGAGGCGATAACGCAGGTCATACCGTTGTAAACGAGTATGGCAAGTTTGGTCTTCATATTCTGCCTTCTGGTATTTTTAATCCAGAGACTATGAATATTGTTGGTGCAGGCACCGTAGTTAACTTTGATAGAATGCACTCTGAACTGGCTGAAATTGAGCCTAAACTTGGAAGAAAGGTAGACAATCTTTTCATTGATGTAAGAGCTCATCTTATTTTGCCGTACCACATGGCTTTGGACGGAGCAGAAGAAGGTAAGAGAGCAGAAAAAGACAAGATTGGTACCACCAAGAGAGGAATTGGTCCTTGCTATCAAGACAAGGCTGCTCGCAGCGGAATTAGAGTTGGAGACCTCCTTAACTGGGATTTCTTGGTAAAAAGGCTGGAAGCAAATCTCAGCAAGAAGAATAGAGAACTTGAGTATTACGGACTTCCTACCTATACCTTAGAAGAGCTGTTAGCAAAATGTGAGGCCTGGAAAGCAGAATTTGGTGCTCAAATTATTGATACCACTTCCGTAGTCAGAGATGCAGTTCAGTCTGGCAAAAAGATTCTCTTAGAAGGTCAGCTGGGCATTATGAGAGACAATGACTGGGGAATTTATCCGTATTCTACCTCTTCAAATCCAACTTCAAGTGGTGCTTGTAATGGTGCTGGAATTCCTCCTAGAGCACTTGAGAAGGTTTATGGTGTGGCTAAGGCTTACTCTACCAGTGTTGGCGGTGGTCCCTACATGACGGAACTTTTTGACGCAGACGGAGAAAAACTCAGAGATATCGGGCATGAATACGGAGTAACCACTGGACGTCCAAGAAGATGCGGCTGGTTTGATGCAGTTGCCACAGACTATGCTGTTTACATGAATGGAGTTACAGACGTTTGCCTTACCAAGATTGATGTTCTGGACAGCTTTGAGAAGATTAAGGTTTGCACTGGCTATATGATTGACGGGGAGTATTATTCTTATCTACCAGATACAGCCCTTCAGGAAAAGGCAAAACCAATCTACAAGGAGTACGATGGCTGGATGACAGATACTACTGCCTGCCGCACGTGGGAAAGTCTTCCAGAAAAGTGCAGAGCCTACATCTTGGACGTAGAAAAGCTAATTGGGGCTCCAATTACTCTTATCTCCGTAGGACCTGAGCGCGACCAGTTAATTATCAGAAGTATTTAATTCCCACTAGGAGTTGCCCATGCAGTACGACCATTCAGTTTTCATCTCTCCCTTCACATGGCGCTACGGCTCCCCAGAAATGAAGGCTATCTTCTCCGAGGAACACAAACGCAAACTTCTCAGACGCGTTTGGATTGCCCTTGCCAAGGCGGAAATGAAAGCAGGACTGGTCACGCAAGCCCAGCTGGACGAGCTTCTTCTCCACAAGGACGATATTGACATTGACCGCGCCAGCGAGATTGAAAACATCATCCACCATGATCTCATGGCAGAAATTCAAACCTATGCAGCCCAATGCCCACAAGCGGGCAGCATCATTCACCTTGGCGCCACCAGCATGGACGCTCTAGACAATGCCGATATTCTCAGATTCAAAGAGGCGTTAAATCTTATTTTATTGCATCTGGATGAGTTAATATCGGTTTTAGCCTCTAGGACAGAGCAGTGGAGTAGGGTTGTCACCATGGCTTTCACCCACATTCAGCCAGCGGAAATTACCACCATTGGCTATAGGTTGAGCCAGACGCTTCAGGATTTACTGGACGACCGAGAAGATTTAGTTTTGCTTATTGGTAGGCTCAAGGCAAAGGGAATGAAGGGTGCCGTGGGAACTTCCGCTTCCTATTCTACCTTAGTAGAGGGAAGTGAAATTAGTTCTATGGAACTGGAGGCTATGGTCATGCAAGAGCTTGGGCTTCAGGCTTTTGATGTGGCAACCCAAATCTATACTCGTAAGCAGGATTTGCGTCTTGTTCAGACATTGTCGTCAATTGCCTGCAGTCTGCATAAATTCAGCCAGGATTTCAGAGTCTTACAGTCTCCGCCAATTGGTGAATTTTCAGAGCCTTTTTCCAAGATGCAGGTGGGCTCTTCTGCCATGCCCTTTAAGCGAAATCCTATACTTAGTGAGAAGATCTGTTCTCTTGCTCGCATTGTTTCACAAAGCTATAGTGCTGCCTGGGCAAATGCAGCTGAAACTTTCCTGGAACGCTCTTTGGACGATTCTGCCAATAGACGCGTTTTTATCCCTGAGGCTTTTCTGGCTTTGGATGAAATGCTTATCACTGAAAAAAAGATTGTTGCTGGAATGAATATTCACAGCGCTGCCACCAGGAGACTTTTGGATAATTACGCCATCTTTGCCTCTACAGAGAGACTCCTTATGCAACTGGGCAAGCGGGGTGCCAACAGGCAGACTATGCACGAGGTAATTAGGCAGGAAAGTCTTAAGGCTTGGGCTTTAGTGCAAGAGGGTGCTGCTAATCCTTTAAAGGAAGCCTTGTGCAATAACAGCAGTATCTTAGAGTATATGAGTGCTACTGAAATTGAAACAGCACTCAATGCAGAAAATTATATTGGAGATGCTGTAGCTCGTACAAATCTGGTACTTAAAAGAGCGTCAGCTTTGGTTCATTAATCCTTGTGATTTGTTGGTTCTTTGTGACCTTGGTGAGCAATCGGCAGGCTTAAATGTAGCTTGTAACCTAGTACGCGAGCAGCAATAGTAAAGAAGGCGGTAACCCAAATGTTGATAGAGGTGTCCACGCCTAAATACCTGAGCAAAAGGTAAAGCAGGGCGCCTAGGATGCTGGCGGAGGCATAGAAATCTGAGGTGAAGACCATTGGCACTTCTTTTGCAAAGATGTCTCTGAGAACGCCACCGCCTACTGCAGACAAGACTCCAGAGAAGAGAATTCCTACTGGGATAATTGAGTAAGCCGCAGCTTTTTCACAGCCAAGAGCGGTGAAAAAGCCAAGTCCTATTGCATCTAAGAACATGATGTGATCCGGAAGCGAGTCTACGTTTACGTTTTCTCCAATTAGAAACATCACAAGTCCTGCTACAAAGGCTACGGCCATGTAGACGCTGTTCTGATAAACTGCTACAGGGACGGCGCCAATGAGGACGTCTCTAATCATACCACCAGCACAGCCAACAGTTATAGAGAAGACTATGACCCCTAAAAAGTCCATGTTCTTTTTTATTGCTTTAGCGGCTCCAGAGAGGGCAAAGACAAAGGTTCCAAATACATCAAATAAAAGTAAAACGTCCGTGCTCATTGCTGGCATAGCTTAATGCTAAATTGAAAAAGTTCCAACTGGATTCTCGTCCTCACTAAAGCCCTAAAAAACAAAAAGCCCACAACTTCCGTTGTGAGCTTTTTCTTTTCGGGGCGAGAG
>CAVISO010000061.1:0-8676 GCA_963645435.1 Sphaerochaetaceae bacterium
TGGAAGATGATTACTGTTATTGTTAATACAGGCTATGCCGATGACATTATGGATGCTGCCCGTAAGGCGGGGGCTACAGGAGGAACCGTTACTCATGCTAGAGGTACTGGTACTGCAGAGGATGCTCACTTCTTGGGAGTAACGATAGTCCCAGAGAAGGAGATGATAATGATTTTAACAGAGTCTGATAAGTCTCAGGCTATTGTTGATGCTATTTCCTCTCTCAAGTGTCTGGATGAGCCGGGCATTGGAATTATCTACACTCAGGATGTTAAAGAGTTCAAAAACTTGAACGTGAAGAAGTGATTATGATTAGGTTACTTGAGGGTAAAGAGAAGAATTTATTAAAGCACCATCCCTGGGTGTTTTCTGGAGCGCTGGATGAGAGCAGCTTAGTCTCTGATGCTGCTGGTGGAGCTGAAGCTGGCTTGGGTGCGGGTGCTGCTGATGGTGCTAGTGCTGACTTGGTTCCTGATGCTGCTGGTGGAGCTGAAGCTGGCTTGGGTGCGGGCGTGCAGCGCGTGGAGACCTCTGACGGACGTTTTGTCGCCTGGGGCTACTATGACAAGGACAGCCACATTCCACTTAGACTGCTTTCCTGGAAAGAAAAGGAATACCCAGATACCGCCTGGTGGACCAAGACGGTGCGAGAGTCTGTCCTAAGACGCAAGTGCTTTTTCCAGGACATGAGCGCTGACACCAACGTTTTTAGAATCATCCACGGAGAGGCAGATTTGCTTCCTGGAGTGGTGGCAGACGTTTACGGAAAAATAATTCGCATTATCATTAGCGCCAGAGTTGCCTGGAACCTTAGGCAGGTTTTTGTTGACGCTTTGGAAGGACTGCTTCACCCTCAAATGATTATCCTCAACACGGATGCTGCCTTCTGTGCCATTGAAAAACTACACGAGGTGACCGAATACTACAAAGGCGGTCAGCGCTTTGTTCCAACCGAAAAATTTGAAGAGATTCGCATACGAGAAGACGGGCTTTACTATGGTCTTATTCCTGGTTCTGGTCAAAAGAGCGGCTTTTACTGTGACCAGCGTGAAAACCGCAAACGCGTACAGCAGTATGTGAAGGATGCTGTGGTCTTTGATGGCTGCTCATATACTGGAGGCTTTACCCTCCACGCCCTCAAGGGAGGCTGTAAACACGTGGACGCCTTTGACAGCTCCGCGGACGCCGTACACAGGTTGCTGTCCAACGTGAAGCTCAACGTGGACCTGGGCATTCTTCCTTCTGACTGTCTTGATAAGGTCTCTGCCACTAAAGCCGATATCTTTGAAACTCTCAGAACAATAGCCCCAAACCAGTATGATGTTATGATTTTAGACCCTCCAAAGCTTGCTCAGACCATCAAAGCGCTGGATAACGCTAAGAAAGCCTACAAGGATTTGAACAGACTTGCCATGGAGAAAATCAAAAACGGCGGTATCCTAGTGACCTGTTCTTGTTCTGGCTCTTTAAAGCGTGAGGACTTCAGAACGGTTTTGGCGTGGAGCGCCAAGGATGCTGGAGTTGAAGTTCAAATTCTTGAAACGCTGGGACAAGCCATGGATCATCCTGTAAGGATGTCCTTTCCTGAGAGTGAATATTTGAAGGTTTATATTCTTAGAGTCATTAAGTGAGTCTAGGAACGTGGGGAGATTGGGGTGGAAAATCTTGCCAAATCCCCGTGGAAGTATTACTTTATGGATGTCCTTTTATGGGTGCTATTTCCATAAGATTTTAAAGGAGAATGTTATGACATTTGCAGAGAAAATGAAGGCCAAGGCTATTGCAGCAAAGAAAGCCCTAGTTCTTCCAGAAGGTTTAGAGCCTAGAACCGTTAAAGCCGCAAGAATTATCCTTGATGAGGGCATTGCTACTTCTGTTACACTTTTGGGAAATCCTGAAGAAGTTAAGGCTAATGCAAAAGAGCTTGGAGTTGATCTTACAGGTATTGCTATTATTGATCCTGTCACAAGCGAAAAGAGACAGGCTTACGCTAACGAGTATTATGAGCTGAGAAAGGCTAAGGGTATGACTCCTGAGCAGGCTTATGATCTTATTACTGCTCCACTCAGATGGGGTGCCATGATGACAAGACTTCATGATGCAGATGCCATGGTTGCTGGTGCAGAGAACACAACTGGAAACGTTCTTTTGGCTTCCTTCCAGATTATCAAATGCAAGCCAGGCATCAAGAGTGCTTCTTCTTGTTTTGTTATGGCAACTGACAAGACCCAGTATGGTATCAATGGCTCCTTCATTTTTGCCGACTGTGCAACAATTCCTAATCCAACTGCTGAGCAGCTGGCTGAAATTGCTGAAGCATCTGCCGAGTCCTGCAAGACCTTCCTTGATGCAGAGCCTGTTGTTGCTATGCTTTCCTACTCAACCAAGGGTAGTGCTAAAGGCGATCTTGTTGACAAAGTGGTTCAAGCAACTGAACTTGTTAAGGCTAAGTGCCCAGAACTCAAGGTTGATGGCGAACTTCAGCTGGATGCTTCTATTGTTGATTCTGTTGCAAAGCAGAAGGCTCCAGGTTCAACGGTTGCTGGTCACGCTAACGTTTTGGTTTTCCCAGACCTTCAGGCTGGAAACATTGGTTATAAGCTGGTACAGCGCCTTGCTGGTGCTCAGGCCTACGGTCCTATCCTTCAGGGCTTTGCAAGACCTGTTTCAGACCTTTCAAGAGGCTGCAGCGTAGAAGACATTGTTGTTACTGCTTCCATCACTCTTGCTCAGGCTGCTTGCTAAGCTTTAGAGGCTGCTAGGATTCCTAGCAGCCCTTTTTCTGGGGGCTTTACCTTAGCTAAAGAACGCTCCGTCTACCCAATTTTCCCATTTTGGGTAAATTAGGTAGACACGTGTATACCCTTTTTTAGAAAATGTGGCTCTTTGGGTAGACGCTTAACGTAAGTACTCGTTTATTAGTCTTATTACATGCTTAATATTCAGAGGACATTTTGCCGTTTCAAAGGTAACTATCAGATTCTGACCTAACTTGATGCCATACTCATGATATATTTCTAACTTTTCCTTTGTACCGGCAAAATAGGATATATCATCCATCATTCCAAAATGTTCCCAATAGATTGTCTTAAGAGTATTGGTATTCAGGATTGTAAAGTCAGGGTTATATCTAAACTGACCATGTTCAAACCTTAGTTCATACTCGTACCAATACGGGATGTTAGCCTTATACAAGAGGTTTGCAATGATATATTCGCTTTTGGAACGAACATAGTCTCCTTTTTCTGTCAAAAAGGTATGCTCTTTATCCTGCTTAATCAAAGGCCATTTATTAAGCCATTCTTGAATATAACCAGCTTTAAGACTTTCATCGGGTTTGATTAAGCGTTTATAAACCTCTGGAAACTCGTTCCAAATCTGCTCTCTAGTTTTTGGCCCTAGGCGTTTAATTGCTGTTTCTAGAGCATCCTTTTCCTTTTGTGCAGCTTTCAGAAGCTCTAAATCTAGTTTCTTTTGAATTAAAGCCTTAATTTCATCTTCTTTGTCCTTGCCAAGATATTCATCGGGCATTCCTTTGATGCGCTTAAAGAATCTAAGTTTTTCTTTTTGGTGTTTGGTCTTAAGCGTTCCCTCAGGAGCTTGTGCTAAACGTTGTTCAAGTTTAGCGATGCTGTCCGAGACTCTCTGTAGCAAGTTGGTTAGGGCTTCTAAGCAGTAAATAGGTTTATCCATGCTTTAGTATACACATAGAAATCGGGATTGTGGGGAAAATTAAGAGGAGAATATATGGATGTCTACCTAAAAGAGGGGTTTTGGGGCAAAAAGGGGAGATGGGTGTCTACCCAAATGACCTGTTTTAGGCAAAAAAGGGGAGACGGGAGAGATTCAACAGCAGAAAAGAGAGGGCAGATTGGGTAAAAAAGCAAAAATATGGTTAAGAAATGTGCTGTTTTCACATTTGGATTAGATTTTTGTTGATTTCTACAAAAATGGGGCTTACAATTGAGGTCTAGGGAAAAGAAATGGGTATAATTTTGGGGGATTTTACAAGAATCAAGAAAACTCTAAATAATATCTCTCTCCTGAAGCGGGGGGGGGGCAGTGTCTTCTAAGTCTTTGCCTAAGAAGGCGTTGTTTTTATGCTTATTTCTCGGTTTTGCGCTAGCGGCCCTTTCAGCAAGTGATATTTTATGGTCCTGGGAAGCGCAGGACACCAAGTATTTTAGATATCAGCTCAATGGCGAGGCCGATGGGCTTTGGACTGTAGTTGATGGCAATACAACGAGCGTTCAGCTGAACACCAGAAACGGGGATGTGCTTTATGTGCAATCTTCTCTTGATGGCATCAACTGGTCCGAGTCTGGGACTAATACTTACATCAAGGCGCCAATTTCCTCTGAGCTTTCTTTGCGACTCAACTTGACCCCTTATGCACTGGATATTTTTGATTTCTACAACGGGCACGAGACTTCTGCCACCAGGGCAACTAGCAGCACGATATATGGCTTTACAACTGGTCTTGAAGCGGACTGGACACTGGCCAAGAACTACAGGCTTTACCTGGAATTCTCCTATGCCCTAGGGCTTAGACCGGAGCCTGTCATGCCTACTGCCAGGGTCATTCACTACCTGAAGCTGGGTGCGGGCTTTGACTATCTTGTTCACATCACAGAACCCGATATTCTTGCTTTTGGTCTCTTTGGTGGGGCTGTTTTAAGTATTAACAACAAAAACGGTAGCCTGACGCCTTACTTTGGCACAAGAATTGGCTATGAAAGGGTGTTTTCAGACCATCTTTGCCTTTCTGCTTTTACTCGGGTAGGTTTGAGTTTTTATAAGACCAACGAGCCTCTGTATGACTCCCTTACCGTCTTTGTTGAGCCGGTAAGTGTTGCCATCTCTTACAAGTTTGGAGGCTCAAAATGAGAAAGTTGGTGCTGGGGCTTCTGATGATTATTTTGGCTCTCACAGCCTGTGACGTAGAGATGGTTCAGCCAGGGCAGAGTGTTAACCAGTATAGTCTTCCTTACCTTGAGTTTGTCATCAATGAGTTTGCCGATAGTTTTAGTGCTAGAGTTGTTGAAGGGTCTAGACTTGAAACGGTTTATATCCCTTCCAGCATTCTAATTAACGGGACAGTGTTTCCTGTTACGGAGTTCCTTGGCTTTAAGAATCCTGAGGATGCCGTAAACCTCAAGACCATTATGCTGGAAGAGGACAGTATTGTAATTTCAAGTTTGGCGCTGGTTAATGTAGGGGATGAGATAAATATCGGGGTGGAGAAGAAGGAAGAGGCGTCCAAGTGGGGAGCGCTGCCGGTGTTGGAAAGACCTGGCATGGATTTTTTGGGCTGGTTTTATGCGGGCGCAGAGACTCCTGTGCAGGAAGGGGATGCTGTTGAGGGTCAGGTAAGTCCGCGTTGGAAGGCGCATGAGGCACATTATGTGGCAGCTAAGGCCAGTACGTGCGAGGGCGAGGGTAATGTGGAGTATTACTGGTGCCCTAACTGCAACAGGTATTTTAAGGATGAGGCTTGCACGCAGGAGCTTGGATTTGTGACGCTGCCGGCAAAGGGGCATGTGCTACAGCTGGTAAAGGCGGTAGAGGCTACCTGTGAGAAATCGGGAGTGCTGGAGCATTATAAGTGTAGTGCGTGTGGTGCGCTTTTCTGGGATAAGGCTCGTACAAGAAAGGCAAGTGCCCAGGAGGTGGTGGACCCGGCGCTGACTCATAGCTGGAAGTACTCTTTGGTGAAAAGTGAGACAGTCTGCTACTGTTATGTGTGTGAGCGCTGTAGTGCTACAAAGGATAGTGCCGCTCATAGCTGGGATGAAGGGGCTTTGGTGAAAGAGGCAACTGCTACGCAATGTGGGGAAAAGTTGTTTACTTGTACGCGTTGTGGCGTGACCAAAAAGGAGTATGTTGACCCTAGCGACCCCAGCCATGTGCATAGTTGGACAGATGTGGGCAAGCCTGTTGCAAAATCTTGTACCACAGATGGTTACACGTTACGTAAGTGTCAAGGTTGTGGCTTGGAAGAAAAATATAACCTAGACAGAGCAACAGGGCATGCAATGAGTTTTAAGGCTGCAGTTGCGGCTACCTGCACCCAAGATGGGCATGAGGCGTATTATGAGTGCAGTGGGTGTAAGAAGCTCTTTAAGGATAATAATGGCCTAGTTGAGACAACCTTGGCTGCGGTGAAATTAGACAAGCATGGGGTGACCTATCATGCGGGTAAGGCGGCGGTGTCCTGTAGCGAGCCGGGCTATCATGAATATTGGCACTGTGCTGTGTGCGATAAAGATTTCTTTGATGAGGCGTGTACTAGAGAGGTTTCGGCCTCTGATCCAAATACTATTGTGATTGCACATGAGGTGTCTGCGAGTTTTGTTAATGCTGGCGCTACTGGGCATAAGAAGGTTTGTGCTAATTGTCAGCAGCCGTTTGGAGAGGCTATCTCCCATGTTAAGGATAGCTATTCTTGGGCTTGCGATGAGAAGACGCATTGGCATAGCTGTAAGGCTCAGGGTTGTGATTTTAAGTTTGATGAGGCTAAGCATGACTATGTGAGCTATGGCTCTGACCAGGTTTGTAGTGTGTGTGGACACGTTAAGGGTGGTCAGGAAAGTGGTCAGCAGGGTGGTTTTGATATTAAGGCCGGTGAGTTGACGCCGCATGGAACGCTTAGTGCAAAGGTGGTAAGTGGCTCACAAAGTGGCGCTTTGAGTTCGGGTGCCAGGTATAAAGCGACGTTTACGTTGGATGCAGGCTGTGAAATAACGGCTATTGGCTGGTATTTGGATGGAAAGCCGCTGAGTATGGTGGAATTGGCTGAAGGCTCTGGCGAGGACGCGTTGAGTTATGTCTTTGATACGCCTGCTTCTAGGACGTACAAGATTATGTGCGTGGTTTATAACGGGAAGGCGGTGATGTCGTATGAAATTGCTGTTTTTGGTGGAAATTGAGAAAGATTTATAAGGATGAATATAAAAAAATTTTTAAAAAGGATGGAAACTTTATGAAAAGAACATTAAGAGCTTTACTTATTGTTGCAACTGTATTGCTGGTTTTTGTGTCCTGTAATGCAGAACAAAAATTCACTGAGAACCTGGTTCAGGTAAGCCTGAGTTCTTTAAGTGATAAGGCTCTAAGCGGAAAGGTTGACTTTGATGTTAACACTGCAACCGTTTGGAAGTATACCGCTAAGAAGGCAAATGGCGGTCTTAAGACTGGTGAGACTGGTGATACCCAGGAAACGCTAGTAAATGGACAGACACAGCCTTTGTCTCAGGGCTACTGGGACTTTAACCTTTATGGTTATAAGGTTGTTGGAACTGGCAACGATGCTGTTGAAAAGCTCATTTGTACTGGTTTTGCAAAAAATGTAAAGATTACAACGGTTGATCACACCGTATCTATCTTTGTTAAGCCAAGCCAGACAGAAGGACAGACGGGTGAACTTGCAATTGCTAGGGATAATATTCAGATTAAGGGCTCTGGAGCCACTGCTGTTGCTGCTGCTGGTTATACCCCATCTTATAAGGTCTATGAAGGTGCTACTGCTACTGGCAAAGAGGTTACAGACCTGTTTGATAAAAATAATCATAAGGCTACCCTTCCTTCTGGTTCCTACTATGTTCTTTTTACACTTACCGGAACTGAGGGTGGAGTTCAGCAGGGTTATGTTGTTGTCAATGTTTACGATAACCTTACCACTAATGTGACAGGTTCTATTGATGAAGTAGCTGTTGCGGCTGACATCACCCAGAAGGCTGAAATTGTTAAGGCAAGTGAAGGGGCTAACGTTACTGTTTCTACTGAAGGAAAGAATGCGGAAGTTGTCACGCTTAATGTTAAATCAACTCCTGCCGGTGTTGGTGGAACAACTACCTCTGGTACTACAACTGTAGAGAAGCAGACAACTGTAACCTTCCCAGCTGGTGCACTTCAGATTGCTGATACAGGTGATGCAGAGACAAGTCAGGCCGTAGAACTTGAAGTTACATCTGTTCCAATGGAAATTGCTGCTTCTTCAAGTGATTATACTCTTACTGGTACAACTGCTGATGGTGATGCTGTTGTTGCTGGTCTTGATTTCAACCTCACCGGAGTTAAGAGCACAACCTTCAATGCTGCAGTTACTGTTGAAACTTATATCCAGACAGGTCTTAATGATCTTTCAATTGTTTATATTGGAACTGATGATAATACTAACAAGGCTGAAATTGAGTCTTATGATCCAACAACTGGTTATTTGAAGCTTAAGGTTTACCACTTCAGTAAGTATGCTATTACTTCAGGTGCCTTTGTTGCTACCGATGTTAATGGAAACCATTATGCAACTTTGAAAGAGGCTATTGAAAAGGCTAATGATATTACCTTGTTGAAGGATGTTGATCTTGCAGGTGAGACAATTAATGTTAAGCATACCCTTAACCTCAACCTCAACGGCAAGAAAATTTCTTCTACTGAAAGAGTTTTCTGGATTCACGAAGGCACAATGACCATTGAAAATGGTACTATCGAGGCTACAATTGCTACTGCTGCAAGCTCCGTTATCAGAGTATCTTGTTCTGCTGATGCTTGTGATTGCACAGGCGCAGACCTTGGTCTTGTGATTAAGGCTGATGCTGTCATCAAGGGCACTTCCTCCTACGGTATAACCGCCTTTGGTGATAAAGATGCTTCTATCTCTATCTATGGTACTGTTGA
>CAVISO010000062.1:0-8542 GCA_963645435.1 Sphaerochaetaceae bacterium
GCGGTCGTCTGAACCCGCAATTCTAATTGCTTCACAGAAGAGAAGTAAGGAGTCATAAGCTGTGACTGATGCCATCTCAGGATCGTGGCCATATCTTTCTCTGTATTCAGCAACCCAAGACATGGTTGGTTCTTCCATCAATGCTGGAGAGAATGGAGTAACAGAGTAGAGATTCTCAACTGCTGCATTTCCAGCCTGTTCAATTGTTGTTGCCTGAGCAGATGCTGAAGAACCCATCTTTGGAATATCGCCAAGACCGCCATCATAGATTGCCTTGTAGATAAGACCGGTTTCAGTACTCTGAGCACAAATGATAATGAAGTCTGGATCAGCTGCCTTCATCTTTGCAACATAGGTTGCAAACTGCTTCTCACCTTCTGAGAACTGCTGATCTGAAACAATCTCAATATCTGTTCCAGCAAGGCTCTCTCTGATAACGCCTGTCATGCCTTTTCCAAGAGCATCTGGAGCATAAAGAATAGCCAAACGCTTTGCACCCAACTGTTTCATAAAGGTTACCATTGTCTTTCCAGAATCGTTATCACTACGTCTTGTAGAGAAAAGATATGGGTTTGATGAGTTAGCGACCTTTGAGTTAGAACCAGAGCAGATTGCAGGAATCTTTTCTTCAGCAATAAATGGTTCTACTGCAAGGACTAATGAGGAATACTTGCTCAAAACAACACCGCAAACATCGTTTTCAAGAACGAGTTTCTGGAAGGCGTTGGTTGCGACAGTTTCGCTACCTTGGTCATCAACATAAACAATGTCTACAGGTCTGCCAAGAACGCCACCGTCAGCATTAATGTGCTCCTTAAACATTTCCACAGCTTCTCTTACATAGTCTCCATTAGAAGCCTTATCTCCAGAAAACGCATCACTTACACCAATGAGAATAGGCTCTGCTGTTGCAGCTTCCTTTTCACCATTTGCAAAAACGCTTCCAGCTAAAACGACAAGAATAAGCATTACAATTGCAATTTTCTTCATTTTTGTTCTCCTTTTTTATTTTAAACACTCCGCTTTAAATCTTTGTGTTAGTTTCCTTTGTTTTTATTTTGCCCACGTGGCACCTTGCCACTTTTCATGCTCGTAGACCTTAGGATCTGCAACATACGGCCACTTTTTACCTTCACAAACTGCCAAACAGCCTTCTACGCACATTTGAGCCATCTTAATGACAGCCTCTTTTGTCTGGGCTGCAGAATGTGGGCTTAAAATTAAATTTGGACAGGTCAAAAGTGGGTCATCAGCTTTTGGAGGCTCTGAGCAGAAAACATCCAAGGCAGCTGCTGCAATAGTGTTGTTCTTTAAGGCCTCAATCAAATCCTGTTCGTTGACAATTCCACCTCTGCTACAGTTTACAAGACATGAAGTATCCTTCATAAGCTCAAGTTGCTGTTTTGCAATCAGATTTCTTGTACTATCCAGCAATGGAACATGAATGCTAACAAAATCGGACTGGACAAGTAGTTCGTCTAACGTGGCGCAGTATTGGGCTCCGCCCTGTTCAATCTGCTGCTGGGTGAGAATTGGGTCGTAAGCTACCAGTTTCATTCCAATCCCTTGGCAAATTTGACCAGTTATTCTACCAATGTTACCAAATCCAACAATACCTACTGTCTTACCTTCAAGCTCAAAGGCTTTGCGGGCATCGCGAATTTTCCAGTTACCTTTGCAAAGCTCAGTCTGGCCTTCATAGAGATTCTTTGCCATTGCAAACATTAATGCTACTGTGTGTTCAGCAACGCTTCTTGAGTTTGCACCAGGGGTAATGACTACTGGAATTCCAAGTTCAGTTGCCTTTTTGACATCTACCGAGTCATAGCCAACTCCGGTTCTTCCAATAACTTTAAGATTTGGGCTGTTCTCTATAGCATGGGCATTACAAGAAGCCACTCTAATGATTACAGCATCAGCATCCTTCATTTGGTCTAGATAGTTATTTGGATCTGAGTTATTTGCTATCCAATAACTTGCCTTATCTTGAAGAAGATCTAAGCCTTCCTTACATACAGGATGCGACATGACAAACTTGAATTTGTTACTCATTAGCCGTTTCTCCTCTTTTTAGCATTTGCCATTTTAATTCCATAATCCATTGCATTAACTAGACTTAATGCATTCGCCCCACCATCACCTGCATGACCAAAGCCGGTACCGTGATCAACTGAAGCCCTAATAATTGGTAGACCTAATGTTACATTCACTCCAGCTACAGCATCCCAATGACCTTCTTTCTTGTTGTAGACAAAGCCTTTAACCTTCAAAGGGATGTGTCCTTGGTCGTGATACATACAAACAACTATATCATACCAACCCCCAAGAGCCTTAGAAAAAACGGTATCTGGTGGAGTTGGCTTCTTATCAGGAATATTGATTCCTTCAGCTAGAGCAATATCAATTGCTGGCTGAATCTCCTGAATCTCCTCAGTTCCAAACATTCCATTTTCTCCGCAGTGAGGATTAAGACCGGCAACTGCAACCTTTGGATTTTCAATTCCAATTGCTTTACAGCCCTCGTTGGCAATTCTTATAACATCAAGAACTCTATCCTTCTTAACTCGGTCACATGCCTCTCTTAAAGATACATGAGTCGATACATGAACCACCCTCAAATCCTCGTGAGCCAGCATCATTGTGTACTTTGAAGTCTTTGTATAGTCTGCGTAGATTTCTGTATGACCACTGTAATGATGCCCTGCCATATTGATAGCTTCTTTACTTAAAGCATTGGTGATGGTTGCATCCACCTCTCCTTTCATAGCTAAATCAATGACTTTTACTACATATCTAAAAGCTGCTTCACCACCCAGCTTTGTTGCACCAAGTCCAAATGGAGCAGGATTGTTTGCAGAACCTGGTATATCTGAATCCTTTACAATTCCCAAGTCTAGGACATCAATTATTCCATACTCAAACCTAGCCTGACAGACTTCTTGAATTGGTCTAATACCCATTTCAAACCCAGAGACTTTCTTGGCTACGGCTGCTGCATATTTCATACTAGAAGCATCACCAACAACAAGTGGTCTACATCTATCATAGATGGTTTTATCCGCAAGAGCTTTTACTGTAATTTCAGGACCGTTTCCAAACGGATCACCCATTGTAATGCCTAAAATAGGAAGACTCATTTCCGTATCTCCTTACATCACCTGAGAATAGATATAACGTGCATCCTCTGCACTAACCTTCTTCATGTTGTTATTCAAAAGTCTGGTCACCTGCATGCCAGCCTCCACTAAGACCTCTAAGTCCTCTTTGGGGACACCAAACTCAGTAAGACTTGTTGGGATATCAAGATGCTTAACAATCTCTTCAAGCCTTGCAATCACAGCGTGGCTCTTTTCTTCTTTGGTCTTGGGCGCATCACATAAACCACAAACCCCACCCATACAACGGTCATAAGCCAATGCTAATCTTTCCACGCAGGCGTCCTCATTAAAACGCATAACTGGAGCCAGCAAAATTGCGTTAGAAACGCCGTGAGCTATGTGATACTTACCTCCAAGCGGATAGCTCAGAGCATGAACTGCTGTTGTTCCTGAGGCTGTAATTGCAATTCCTGCATAGAAACTTGCAATTTGCATGCTGTTTTTTGCATCCATTGCATCTGGATCATCGCACGCTCTCTCAATGTTCTTTAAAATCATATCCAGCGCCTGAAGTGCAAAGATATCGCTAAACGGATTTGCCTTATTGCTGGTAAAGCACTCAATTGCATGAGCCAAAGCGTCAACTCCAGTGGCAGCTGCAATCTTTCTTGGAAGATTTTTAATCATCCTAGCATCCAAAATCACATAGTCCGATATCATCTGTGGATTAACAATTCCAACCTTCAGCTCTTTTTCAGGGACTGCAACAATGGCATTAGGAGTGGCTTCCGCGCCAGTTCCTGCAGTCGTAGGAATTGTCAAAGTTTTAATACATTTACTTGCAAGCAAAGGATTATCTAAAAGCTCTTTTATGCCGTATTCATCTGTCATTAAAAGACTTGCAAGCTTTGCAGTATCCATGACACTACCACCACCAACGGCAATAATGAAGTCAGCCTGGAATTCCTTGCACTGGTCTACCAGTTTCTGAGCCTGCATATAAGTTGGCTCTGGAGGAAGATCATCAAAGGTTCTGCATTGAGACCCAGTAGTACCAAGATACTCGTTTACATAATCCATTACTAAATCATAAAGTCCAGTTTTCTCTATGCCTTTATCTGTAAAAACGGCCAGTCTTTGAACCTTATTGGTCTTCAGAATTGGAACAATGTTCTCAAGAGAATCTTTTCCACTAAAAACTGCACCTGGCATTCTTAAATTATACTTTTCAAGCATTGAAACTCCCCTTTTTGGTCATTTCAACCAAATTACAAATCAAATCAGGTGAACCAAAACCACCAGACTTACAAACCATAGGATGAAGCTTTCCACCATATTCAAAGACAGAAAGCACAACCCCTGGAGCCAATTCACATACAGGTCTGAAATCGTTTACTCCAATGGCGGAAACCACAGCTTGCAAGGTGTCACCACCAATACACATGAAGGTTGCTTCAAACCCCGATTCAATTACTCGTTTAAAAATAATTGAGAGGGCCTTTACAACACTGTCCTTCAAGTAGGCCTTTGTCAGCTCCTTTCCGTCCTTGGCTTCCCCATTTTTAAGCTCAAAACTTTCCTTCACATCAACAATGCAACAACCCTGTTCTTTAACCGCTGTAATGCAATTGGAAATAAAGGTGTCATAGCAGGAAAGCTCCAGCAATTCTGGAGAAATCTTTTCTGCAGGAGCCAAAACGAATCTGACATAACCAGCCCTACTGGCCTCCTCTATTTGCTTTAGAGTAATTGGGTTTAGACTACCACAAATAACAAAAAGGCCTGGTTTTAATTGGTAAGAAGTTGCAAGTTTTGAACAACCAAGATCAAGAAGATCTGCCAATATTGAGGCAAAACCTGCACAACCAGCGCAGAGCTTAAGTTCTTCTTTTCCAAGTTTCTTTGCCATTAGAAGCATATCTTCATCTGTTTTTGAATCAAAAACTAGGATTTCAGCACTAGAGTCACCCTCTTTAGAAACAACCTGAGCTTTCTTTGATGTTTGAAGCGAAATCAAACTGCATACATTAGATTCACAAACAGGATTAAACAAATCCTTTGCAAACTCACTTTCTGAAACAGGAACTCCATCAATATAATGGATACCATTTACGGTCGTTCTTCCAATTTTAGGAAAGGCCGGGAAAAACTTGATATTACTTGAATTCGTTGCATCAATTGCAGCAGCAAGTTCACTTCCAATATTTCCTCTGAGGCCCGAATCTGTCTTTTTATATATGTAATTAAATTGCCTCTTGAACTCATTGATAATTGAATAAATTACCTTGTAGGCTTCTTCTTTTGGCAAATGTCTGGATTGAGCATTAACAATAAGTACGCTTACATTATCTTTTACCACGGTTGAGTTTAGAGCATAATTTACTACTAACTGTGTTTGAGCACCAAGCTTTGCAAACTGAACCCCAGTATCTAGAGCACCTGTAAAATCGTCCGCAATTACTAAAAGCTTATCCATCACATCCTCAACTGTTCATTTTTGAAACACTAATTCTCTCCATCTGGAGCCCTTTGGTTTCATCTTTAACAGAATAAGGGACAAAAATACCGCGGTCAAATTTGATTTGCTTGTTTTTTAGTTTAATTTTGAAACATTTTACTTGTTAAAAGACTAATTGTGAACTACCATAAAAATATGGAACAAAAGTATAGAATCCTTGGAATTGCCCCCTATGAAGGGCTAAAGAACATGATGTTACGCCTTGCAGGGGAATTTCCTGACCTTGAGCTGACAGTCTTTGTTGGAGACCTTGAACAAGGTTTGAAAATTGCAAAGAAGAACTTTTATCATAATTATGATGCCGTCATCTCAAGAGGTATGACTGCTCAACTTTTGTCCCAGCTCCCTATTCCAGTTGTTGAAATTGAAATTTCAATGTACGATATTTTGTGCGCCCTCAGCCTAGCTGATGCCAAAAACAAAAAAACTGCAATTGTCTCTTTTGCAGATATTACTCAAATTGCCAGCCAGTTGTGTGAAATCAACGACTATCAAATTGATTTGTACACGCTTTCTTCTGCAGATAAAGCCCACGAGGTCCTAACCGAGTGCAAGAACAAGGGCTATGATTCCATCCTATGCGATATGATTGCTAATCAAACTGCGCGACAGTTTGGAATGAATTCCTACTTAATAACATCGGGCCCAGAGAGTATTAGGAGTGCTTTCGAGAATGTGATGGCGGTGTGTAGAAATATCCGTGCGCTGAGAAGTGAAAACCTGCTTCTGAGAGAGCTGCTGAGGGGGCAACTCAGCCAGACGGTAATGTTCGATAGCAAGAAAAATGTGATTCTTTCTACCTTGGACGAGCCCGCTGAAGAGCTAATTGAGATGTTGGAGGCGGAGATTCCAGAGACCACGGCGGAGAAAGACCGGCGTATAACCAAAACGCGAAATGGGGAGATTTACGCTATCAAAGCGCAGCAGCTGGAGACGGAGGAAGAGAGTTTTACCGCGTTTTATTTTACGAATAGGAAGAGTCCGCTGGCGACCGAGAAATCGGGAATTAGATTCTATTCCAAGAAGGAAGTTGAAAACCTGTACTACGAAAGCATGTTCTGTTATGCCGGCACTATTGAGAAGGTGCGAGGGTCGCTTTGTAAGATATCGGAGGCGACCAAGCCTACTCTGATAATTGGCGAAAGCGGCACGGGAAAGGAGTCGCTCGCTTTCTATATTTATATGCACGGCGTCCTAACAAAAAGTCCGCTAACGGTGATTGATTGCCAGCTTCTGAACGATAAAAGCTGGGACTATCTACTTGGACACAGCAACTCTCCGCTATCCGATTCAAACACGACTATCTTTTTGCAAAACATAGACTTACTGTCCAACACTAGAAGCGCGCAACTACTTGCTGCAATCCTTAGCATGGATGTTTGCGAGACCAACCACCTTATCCTCTCCGCCACCCGCAACGACAATGGCCAGGACTCCAAGACCGCCGCGCTATTTGCAAACCGACTCTCCGCCGTGACAATTTTTATCCCGCCGCTTAGGGAGCAGAAAAGCTGTATTCGCCCACTGATGAACCAAATGCTCAGCCTTCTCAATGCCGATGCTCCTCACAAGCTAGCCGGTGCCGAGCCTCAAGCCATTGAAGAGCTTGAAACCTATAGCTGGCCCCACAATCTAACCCAATTCAAGCGCGTAATTGGCGAGCTCTCCGTCACAGAAAAAACCAGCCTCGCCACGGCAGAAAGCGTCAGAAAAATCCTCCAAAAAGAACAGCACATTGGCTACATCTCCAACTCCAACGAAGCCTTCCTCCCAATTGACCTAAACCGCCCACTACACGAAATTGAAAAAGATATAGTCTTCCGCGTCCTCCAAACCTCCAATAACAACCAGACCGATGCCTCTAGAAAGCTCGGCATTAGCCGCACTACGCTTTGGCGTATTGTAAGTGACAAATAGAACTATTGCTTAGAAAGATCTGATAGGACGAATGTAACCCCGGAAATCTCTATTATAAACAGACATAATGCCATCAATGAAATTTTCATCATAGGAATATTCTCTGTTAAACTCAGAGCTGGACCAATAATAATCGTCTTCAGCAAAAGCGCCCACGCCATCTAGATTCAAATTTAGATACATTAGATATAGCTCATCTCTGCTTGGCAAAAACCAATCATCATAAACAATTTTACCATAGGTAACAGAGTAACGGTCGCAGGGTTTAGCTGCGTATATAGCTTTTGAATTACCCGAACTTTCAACGTATGCAGTCTTGCCCATTGCTTTAACAAGAGCCTCAGTATTTTCTTTTCCAGTGCCAACTTCCGTCTTGGTTCCAACCATAATGTTGGCTCCAGACTCATCTCTATAATAACCAAAACCATAAAAATCATCTAAATCTTCTCTAGCTGCCTCTAAAAAGCGCCAATTACATTCAGACGATTTTAATCCATCAACTCCAGCACCGCCGTCTGCAGTATTATCTGCATCACAGTCGTAGAAAATATAGCCTCCAGAAGGACCAATATCCCCTATTTTGTACTCCACATATTCACGTGAACACGAGACCACTAATAAGAGTGCACAAAGCACAAGCAATAGTGCAACAACATTTCTGCTCATTTCAAAACCTCGGTGGTCACAAGACAACCTTTCCATAATATAACAAGGAAAACTAGATGTCAAATCCAAAATTCAATGTTAGTCCGTATCTAAAAATGAAGTTATCTTTCCAATTTGGGGTGTACTCATCATTCCAAATTTTATCTTCTGTTACCTGCCTGTAATACTTCACATGATCACCTGAAACATACGAAAGCCCTACATAACCCGATATTGTTAAAGAAGAAGAATTGAAGGAAATTAGTCCTTCAGGAATTATTGTGAAGCCAGCTTCAAGATCCACGACAAACGAGTGGTCATACTTTTTGCCTTTTTCATACTCACCGTAGGACATACTCATAGC
>CAVISO010000063.1:0-8542 GCA_963645435.1 Sphaerochaetaceae bacterium
TCTTGGCTCTGACAAAACGAAAGAAACAGCATAGGTAAAGAAAAAGGGCTGCTGCTAAGTCTAATGACGTTTGCAACAGCCCTTATTTTTTTACTTTAAAGATTAGTCCAGGAAAAGGATTTCCTTAGCCTGAGCCTCTGTTAGGTCGCAGTGGTAGAACAAAGAGTAGAACTCAATTGTCTTTGCAACAATATCAACGTTTCTTTCTGGATACATGATGTAGGTTAGCCAGTAAAGGCCAATGATTCTGTTAGAACAAGGTGGGCCTGTTACAAAGCCGTGTGGAAGGTTAGGAGTCTTGTAGACCTGACCGTTTTTGACTGCATCAAGGTTCGCCCACTCTGCAGAAGTTGTAATTGTCTTGTAGCCTTCTTCTGAGGTGCAGAGAATAATCTCAGGATTGAGAGTATAAAGCGTCTCAAGAGAAACTGTTCCGTTGCTCTGTGCAATCTTGGAAGATACTACATTTTTTCCACCTGCAACGGAGATAGCCTCGCTATGACTCTTTTCTGCAAGATATGCCTCAAGACCATCTGCTGAACTTGTGAAGTAAACCGTCTTGCCATCTCTTGGATTTTCAAGAGCAAATTCGCGGGCTTCTTTAGCATAAGCAGCAAGTTCTTTGCCTCTTTCAGCGTAGCCAAGAAGAGCACCCAGCTTTTCAAATACAACGTCGTAGTTGTAGATGTTGGCTTCAAAGAAGATTACTGGAACTCCAATATCTTTCTGAACTTCATCAAGTTCTGCCGCCATTTGTTCTACTGATCCTTTGATGTCGCCTACATCAATGAAGACGTCTGGATTTGCCATAATGACAGTTTCTTTGTTGAGGTTCTTCTTCTTGCCATAAAGAGTTCCAAAAGTTGGAAGATCTTCAAGACCGTCAACGTAAATTTCCTGTTCCTTTGCAGAAAGAGAAGAAGCAAGACCACAGAGCTTTTCTGGACAAATCTGATAAACAATAACCTGTGCATTTGAGCCGGATGGAGCAATTCTCTCAATATTGAGTGGAAGCTCAACTTCTCTGCCAAGGTCATCTACAAAAATTTGTGTTGTTGCCTCAACTGGTTTCTCAGAAACTGGTTGAGCAGTAACGCTAAAGGCGACTAAAAGTATCATAGCAAGGGTTAGAATACCTTTAACAAATGATTTTTTCATTTTTTCCTCCTATCGTTTGAGTGTCAGCTCTTTAAGTCAATAACAAAGAGAGACAACTCTTTTTGATTCTCATAAACAAAAGGGAAAACCCCAGTTGAATTTTTTAATATTTGCCCTTCATTTCCATACTGAATTGCAAAAAATTTATCAGCTTCTTCTTTTGAAACAAACGGCTGATCAAAACGCAAACTGAACTCGTCCAAGGAATAACGATACCCTGATTTATCCAAATAACTAACAATTTCTTGGGTTTTGTCTTTTCTCAGGCTATTAAATTTATGTTTTGATATAACATAGATGATTTTGTCTGTTGCAAGTCTTTCAAAGGCTCCAAGACCTTCTTCATCAACTTTTCCACAGAAAACAGCAAGAACAACATTTGCCCTTTTTTCAGTTGTTTTATAGTTATCAACTGATAAATGGCACTCTGGGCCGTGGAGTTTTTTTCCTCTTTCTATAACGGTTTTATTGATGTCTATGCCTTCTACTTTGAAACCTTTGTCTGTTAATTTCTTTGCTACATAACCAAGACCACAACCAACCTCAAGAATGCTTTCGTTGGGCGTTAAATTAAAAGCAATTCTTGTGGCTAGCTTTTCGTGAAAATCGGTGTAGCGTGCCGCCCTTATATACCAGGCTATGGTTTCAGTTGTCCACCAACTCTTTTCAGCTATTGCGGAACACATATCAGTCTCCCGTTAGATGCTTTTTCCACGTTCAGTTTTCTGCCATAGATGGAAGAGAGGGCATCAGTGTTTTCTAACTCCTGAGGCGCAACAGAAAAGGCAATCTTACCATTTTGCATTGCCAAAACTCGGTTTGAATAACACAGTGCCAAATCTGGATTGTGGGTAGAGTAGAGGCAGCAGTAGCCCCTTTTGGTCAGCTCCATAGCTTTCTCCAACACAAGCAGCTGATTTGAATAATCCAAGAAAGAGGTAGGTTCATCCAAGATGAGCAGTTTTGCGTTTTGCATCAGAGCACGAGCAATCAGCACCAGTTGTTTTTCCCCACCCGATATCTCGTTGGTGGGCCTTGCTTGCAAATTGAGAATGCCAAGCTCCTCCATAATCTGCTCAGCTAGCTTTTCATCGTCCTTTGAGGGTCTGCTAAAATTGGAAATATATGGGGATCTTCCCATTAAAACCTCTTCTTTTACCGTATACGCAAAGGCACTTTGCGAGAACTGGGGGATGTAGGCAATAGTTTTGGCTCTATCTTTTAATGACATGGCTCTGACAGATTTTCCGTCTAGCAAGACCTCTCCAGAAATTTGAGGCAGAAAGCCCAAAATTATTCTAAGTAGGGTAGTTTTTCCTGCACCGTTTTTCCCTAAAAAGGCAACCATTTCCCCTTCCTGAAGTGTAAAGGAAACGTTGTCAAGGACTCGTGGTCCAAGCTGATTTTTCGTCCCTACTGCCTTTGTGTGGTAAGCAAAGCAAATATTCTTAACCTCAAGCGTCATGGCGTCTCTCCTTTAGTATCAGATACAGGAAGAACGGCGCCCCAATGAAGGCGGTAAGAATACCAATAGGAATTTCAGCCGTAGTCAGGGTTCTGGAGAAATTATCTACGGCAATTAAGAAGGCGGCTCCCACAAACATGGTAGCGGGAATTGAATAGGTGGTGTTTGCCCCCACAAGCTTTCTTGCAATATGCGGAATAATCAAGCCTACCCACCCAATCTGTCCACTTACCGCCACAGCACTAGCGGTCATAAGGGCGCTTGCACCAATTGCAATTGCCCTCAGCAACTTAGTATTCACTCCTAGGCTCCTTGCCTCGTCTTCAGACAGAGACAAAATATTAAGCTTCCAAGATACCAACAATAGAATTGCAAAGGAGATAATCATTGGTACAGCAATGACTTGCAAATCCTGGAAATTACAACCAGCAAGCGAGCCCATGAGAAAATAGGTTATGGCAGGTAAAACATTATTAGGATCAGCTATAAGCTTAACAAAACTTGTTCCGGCAGAGAAAAGAGAAGAGACCACCATTCCAATAAGGATTAGTCCCATTGTCTGTTCTCCCCTAACGCGAGTACTAAGTGCCCAGACGAGGATTACAGATAGGATTCCAAGGATAAAAGCGTTAATTGTAACAGCAGCGGTTGAAACCCCAACAAGAAGAGAAATGGCAGCCCCAAAGCCAGCGGCAGTACTGGTACCTAAAACATCTGGTGAAACCAAAGGGTTTCTAAAAATCATTTGCATGGTCTGACCCGCGAGGGCAAGACCTGCTCCAATTAAGGTAGCAGCAAGGATACGAGGCAGACGAATCTTAAGAACAACTGCCCGTTCCTGTGCGTTTCCGCCTCCAAAGAAGGTTTTTACAACGTTAATTGGTGAAATTGGATATCTTCCAATTCCCATTGAAACAACAGCAAAAACAACAAAAATAATAGCTAAAATTAATATCTTAGTCCTATTTTTCATTGTTTCACTCCTCTTTCAATCAATTCTAAAAGAATCTTTTTCATTATACTTTTTATAAGATAACGGTTCAAGTGGAAAATGATATTATCTTTTTGCAAAGACTGGTAAAAGAATGTACTTTAATTGACAAAAAATGGCAATGCGTATAAAATCGGAATATAGAAATAAGATATTCGCGAGAAATGTAACGAAGACTTAAGGATGAAAAAACTATTGCCAGATACTACGGAGAGGTAAAAGATAAAATTTTATTTTGTCTTTCCATCCTTTTAGCTGCAAAAATATCGGTCATAGAAGTAGTAAAGGGATTATCATTGAGGTAGTTTAAAATGATTGACAAAATAATTAGCACAGCACAGATGGTTAAGAACTATATGGAGGCAAATAATATCACAGCAACGCAACTGGCTTCTGCTAGTGGGGTTTCTGTAAGGTCTGTTTATAGATTTCTCAATGAAGGAAGTAAACTGAGTAAGAAAATTGCAGCTGGAATCAACACTTTAATACCTGAAATTTCAGTTGGGTTTTTAATGATTTATGATGCAAAATATCAAGCTCAAAAGGGCACAAATCAAACCAAGAATAAAAATGATGTAAATAAAAAGAATGAATTTCAACACAAAAAAATCGATTATTCAAAAACAGTGAGGAAAAACTGTACAGTACCATACTGGCTTTGCTGTGAAGCAGAGAAGGCAAATATTAACTTTTCTCAAGTTTTGCAAGAAGCACTAAAAAAAGAATTGGAAATAAAATAGCCATGCTAGAAGAAGCAAAGCTGTATCAGAGAATAGAAGAAGATTTACTTGGGCAGGGTAAGGCCTTTGTTTCCATCACTGGTGGTGGAGGCAAAACTACTACCATGATTGGACTTGCAAGACATCTCAAAGAACGTGGAAAGAAAGTCCTAATAACTACTACCACTAAGGTTGCCTCTCCCTATTTGCTAAATTACGGACAGGACAAAATTTTTTCTGACGACTCAGTGCTACAATACCGCCCAAATCCTGCAGAGGTAGTCTTCTTCTCTCATCTAACGGAGAACGGCAGTAAATGGTCTTCCCCCGGTTTTGAACTTCTCACCCAGCTATATCCACTTTACGATGTAATTCTTTCTGAGGCCGATGGTTCTAGGCATCTTCCCATTAAGATACATACCCAGCGAGACCCTCAAATTCACCCGCTTACAACGGCAACAATTAGCCTTATGGGAGTTTGGGCAATAGGGAAAAACACAAGCGAGGTAGCTTTTGGACCTTCTCCAGAGACCATAGTGGATAAAGATTATCTAAATTGGTATATTGCCAACGACGAAGGGTTGCTTAAAGGGTCTTGCCTAAACAACAGAGCAATACTGTTTAACGGTTGTGACCAAGATTATGATAGTCAGATGCTACATCAATTGAAGCGTCCAAAGGACGTGCACTGCTATGAGGCAGGGGCCAGCAAGGGGGTATTATATGGGACTTTTTGAACAGGCAGCAATTGCTGAAAGCAAAAACAAACCCTTTGCTGTGGTGACGCTTATTTCAACTCAAGGAAGAGTACCTCGTAGAGACGGACGCATGGTAGTTTTTGCTAACGGAGAAACCAGCGGAACTATAGGTGGAGGAGAAACGGAAAGAGAGGCAATAGAGCTTGCTCTTGAGAGTATAAAAACAGGAAAAGGTGCAAAACATTCCTTAAAGGTAAGGACAACTGGAATGGCAGAAATTTTTATAGATGTTCCAATTAAAAGACGCAGAGTGGTGATTATAGGCTCGGGTCATGTAGCTCAGTCTTTGGCTGAAGAATTTTATAGATTAAACTTTGAAGTTTTCTTTGTGGATGATAGAGCATTTGATGTCCCAAAATGGGCAACTCTTGTAAAAAAAGAAGGTAATTATGAAGAAATAGGGCATCTTATTGACGATAAGACTGCAGTTATTTTCTCAAATCCAGATGATGTTTCCCCTCTGCTTGAGACGGTTCAGACAACGGCTACTCCTTACATTGGAATACTGTCTTCCAGGAAAAGAAAAGCCTTTACTGACCGTAGAATCAGAGGTCCTTTAGGACTTGATATTGGTGCTCAGACTCCAGAAGAAATTGCCGTATCTGCTGCCGCTGAGGTGATGGCTGTTTTCCATAATAAGAGTGCTCAGCCCTCTGCCTTTTGGAGAGACAGGCTTGTAGTTATCAGAGGTGCTGGAGATCTTGCAACTGCCGTTGGAATTAGACTACATAAGGCGGGTTTTAGCGTGGTACATCTTGAAGTGGCACAGCCTACCGTCATTAGAACCACCGTTTCCTTTGCAACCGCTATGTATGACGGGGTGACTGAAGTAGAAGGGGTTACTGCTAGAAAGTGTGAAATCTCAGAGGCTTTGCACGTCCTTGATTCAGGGGAGATTCCTGTCATAGTTGATCCAGAAGGTGAAAGCTTAAATACCCTTAATCCAGTTGCTTTGGTGGATGCAATTCTTGCTAAGAAGAATCTAGGTACTAACAAGAGCCTTGCTCCGTTTACCGTTGCCCTAGGCCCTGGTTTTGAGGCGGGAAAGGATGTAGATGTGGTAATTGAAACTCAAAGAGGTCACAGACTTGGCGTTGTTATAAGAGAAGGCTTTGCTGCCCCAAATACTGGCATCCCAGGCATTATTGGTGGTTATGGAAAAGAGCGGGTTATGCATAGTCCAGCCAAGGGCGTCTACAGACCAGTTTCTAAGATTGGGGATCTAGTTGAGGCAAACCAGATTATAGCCTATGTAGATACTGAGAACGGTCAAAGTGTTCCTGTTATCACAACTATTGCTGGTAAGGTAAGGGGAATGCTACACGCGGGACTTCAGGTGCCAGAAGGGTTTAAGGTGGCAGATGTAGATCCACGTGGCGCAGCAACTGACCATCTTACCTGTTCAGACAAAGCCAGAGCCATTTCTGGCTCTGTGCTTGAAGCAATAATGGGCTTTATTTCTAGGCGTAAATAAGAGTTACAAAAATCAGTAAACTCTGTGAGTTAACCATTTGTTCTGCTTGTAGTAGTGCCAAAGCAGAATAAGGTTTACCAGGTCTCCCAGCGTGTAGGCAAACCAAAGCACCGTTACCGGCAGTTTAAACAGGTAAACCAGGAAGGCATAAGGAAGCTGGAAGCAATACTGAGCAATAAGGGAAGAGTACATCATTGGTTTATTTAGTCCGCTTCCACTGAAGGCTGCATGGTAGCCTACCATCAAGGCAAAGAGCAGCACGTTAATTCCAAAGGCATACATGAGCACTATTCCACTTGAGTCTGGAGTTTCTCCGCCTAAGAATAGACTTAGTAGGAAAGAAGGACAAATAAAGAAGAAAATGGCTAGAGCAGAACTTACGCAAAGGCAAAGGAGGTTAGATTTTCTTACGCATTCCTTTGCGCGTTCTGGCATGTTTGCCCCAAGGGCATGACCTAAAATGATTCCACTTCCCATGCTGAAGCCTGTTTGTGGCATCATACAGAAGCCTTGAAGTCTGGTTCCAATGCCTAAGATTGCAACTGCGGCAGTTCCGTAGGTGGAAATAATCTTCATCAGGATGATATTGAAGATGTTTCTAAGCAGTAGGTTTATTCCACTTGGTAGACCAATTGTGATGAGTTTTTTGTCAATTTCTGTGTTGGGCTTAAAGAAGTTTTTAAGCGAGATTTTTATGTCCGGGGTGCCCTTCATAAGCTTGATTAGTCCTACCAGGAAGGAGAAGGTTTGACCTGTAACGGTAGCCCAAGCGGCTCCTGCCATGCCCATTCCTGCGCCTCTAATGCCAGTTAGGGACGTCAAAAGTGGAATTTCATCAAACATCAAAAGTGGGTCCAAAATCATATTCATTATGGCTGACAGGGTGAGAAGTCGCATTGGAGTTTTGGCATCTCCGGTGCATCGGAATATGGTATTGACGCTGTAAGAAGAGAAGAAAATTGGTATGAAGAGGGTGCGGATGTAGCCATAGTCTAAGGCATAGTTGATGACGGATTGCTCTTTGGAGAAGAAGCCAACAAGTGGCTTGAGAAAGACAGCCATGAAAAGGGCGCCTGCCAGAGACCAAATAAATTTGAAGGCGAGAGTGCGCTCGGAGGCAATTGCTGTTTTCTCTTTGTTCCCGCTACCGTGGTATTGGCTTATGAGAGAGACGCTGGAGGTGCCTACAATTTCGTTAAAGACGTCTACCAACCAAAACATGGTAGAGAAGATTGTCATAGAGGCAACGGCATCGGAGGAGATGAAACCAATCCAAAAGAGATCCACCATGTCGTAGAGGGATTGGAACATGTAGCCTCCCATTGTGGGAAGGGCAAGCCTAAATAGCTGTTTTGACATGTTTCCATAGAGAAGCTGGTCATTGGAATCCAGCATTGGACGTACTTCTATTGCTTCACCTTCAGTCTTCTGGGATTCCTGCAAGTTCAGCCTCCTTGATGTATTTTCGTCTATATTTCAGCGACATAATTAGATGACACAGCGCAGTTAGTGTCCAGGAAAGTGGATAGGAGAAGTAAACTACTTCTAAGCTTTGATGACTTGGGAATACCGTTGCAATCCAGACTATTCTTAAGACTACTGACCCAATTAAGGAAACTATTGTAGACATCATGGATTTGTTTAGCCCTCTAAGGGTTCCAGAACCAACTTCCATGAAGGCAAGAGTACAGTAAGGAATCATCATTACAAAGAGTCTTGCTTCTGCTGCTTTGACAGCAAGAGGGTCTGTGACATAACAGTGAATCAAAGGAATTCTACAGGTAACCAGGAAGATTGAAACACATTCTGCAATGATAAAAGTGACCAAATAGCAGGCCGCCATAACCTTTCCAATTCTCTTAAATTTCTTTGCTCCATAGTGCTGACTTGTGAAGGTAATTGCTGCCTGACACACAGAGTTGGTGGCAGTGTAAGCAAACGATTCAAGGCTTGCTCCGGCACCATTGCCATCAATTA